>NZ_JBPCEO010000002.1:0-516990 GCF_050971765.1 Halobacillus sp. A1-3
AGGCGCTGGAACTAGATATAACTTGGGAATGGAATGACTGGCAAGACCCCACAGAGAGCATAGCGAACGAGCAGGCTTGCCGTCATCCCCGCGGAAAGCGAGCCATTCCCCCTCCCACCTCTCCAGATTACTAGATAACTTAAACACCCCATTATCTTAGTCTTCAGGATAAGGAGGCTAATGTCGGGGGAACTCAGGATAAAAACGTATTAGAAGGCAGGAAAAATTGGGTTCATTTCTCCATAAGATAATACCACTATCCAACCATCAGTTTTATATTGGCTTGAGCAGCTAAAACCAAGATACGTTGATTAAGGATTCACATTGTCTTAGATTCATGCTAATGTGGTTTTTAGCGTGTACAAAAAGGGAGAGATTCAATATGATACAGAAATTCATTGAACTCGGTGAAGGGTATGCAGACATTTATGAACTTATCGAATTAGGGACGTTAATGCCCACCCGGATCCAGCACACCATCGCTTTTTACAGTGAGAAAAATGGACAGCCGGTCGCCTCGTTAGCACTTGTACTTAAACCGTCAAGAGATAAATTCCAGCCTATCTATATATGCAGGGAAGGAATTCCCAACCCTCATGAAAAACCAAATCAGCGTTTTGACTTATTCAAAGAAATGGCAGCTTCCGCAGGTAAGGAAGTGGCTGAATTCACGATTAAACCATCAAATATGTTTCCAGAAACAGAACTATTCTATCAACATTTAATTGGTATATTAAGAACAAATAAATTCATATCGCCTTTATCATAAGAAAAAGCATCCCTTAGGATGCTTTTTTAGTTAAAGATATAGACATTTTAATGATTTCAATATTTGCGATATTTATTCTTAAATACCCATCTTATAATCATACTGTTTTGCTTTATCAGGCTTGGCATTTTCATAATCCGTACGAACCTCAGGTTTATAGGAGGGAACAACACGGGAAACAAACGGTAAACGCTCTAATTTCTCCATTTTGTACTCCAGGTCTTCTTGATTCACATATAATAGTGCATATTTTCTTCTTTTGGATGCATGGATAAGATGCCCATGCTTTTTAATCTGCCTGACATTTTTCATATGCTGAAAGTAAACGATGATCCCTTGCCGTTTTGTTTTAATCATACGACACCCTACTTTACAAAGATATTTATCGATAGTTTACCAAATGTATGAAAAATGAGCAATTATAGAAAGGAGCTGAGTATCAAGTGAAAACGGATCACGAACGAGCGATAGAAATTTTTCACCACGAGCTGATGAATCATCCTATTTTTAAACAGGTTGAATTTAAAAAAGTCACAGGACTTCCTTTCGTGTACTTAACGGCTAAAGACGATGTTAGTCAAAAGGACATAGAGGAAACATTAAAGGTCTCTGCCGCACGGGCAATGAGAGGAAAACGCCTAACCCTTGCGATGAGCTATGTCCGCAAAGATCAGGCGCAATATGTGTATCGTGTCCGTTTTTTAGTTCCTCAACGCAAGATGTTCTGCTGCGGAAATTTATGTGACGACTGTATCCGTTTTACTCAACCTTAGGATGCACAGCCACAGCTTCCCCCACTGCCACAGCCTCCACTGCAGCCGGTGTCGGTTAAAGCCATACCATTTTTCGGAACTTTAATTTGTTCACTGACGCTGAAGGCAACGTTTTCGCTGATTTCATCCAATAACTTCTGAAGATTACGCTCAGCTTTTTTAAATTGAGCGACTTTCTCATGCATGTCCATCTCGCGCTTAACAGAACGGACTTGTTTCATGATTGAACTATAATCAGGATGATATCGTCCGAATCGTTGCACATCCTCATAATGTTCCTTCATATTATTAAAATTCTTTATCAGCTTTTGAGCCTCCGCATCATTTTCAAGCTCATATTTAGCTTGATTGTAATGCTGCATTGTATCTGAATTCATGACCATTTGGCCAATCATTTCTGAGCGGTCTAGCAGATCGACAATTTCCATTGTTGCTAACATATGTCCACCTCCACTCTTATTTTATCAAATAGGACAGCAGAATGAAATGAGAACAAGTGACTCTGCTGTCCGAGTTTATTAATAATACGGATACTCTATTTCTTTCCGGTTTTTCCCGGTATCTTTCTTAACATTAGATATAAGCTGCTGAAACTGACCTATAGCACCGTTCAACTCACCAATATGCTTCGAAACTTCTTCCCAATCCACATCTTGCATCAATTCACCGAGTTGTTTGATCCAATCTTTTTTGTTAGTAGATGTCTGTTTTTTCACTTCAGGCAGAGAACTCCAAAATGGATCGTCTTCTCCTAAGATCATCCACTTTTCATAATAAGTTTGGATAAGCTTATGGTTTTTCCTAAGCTGTTCCTTAACAGCTGGATGTTCATCCACGAAATCCTTGAATCGCTGTACACTCGGGTGTAATGACTTGTTACTCATAGCGTTCACACCTCACTGTTAGAACTACTCTATAGCCTATGCTTAAAAGGGCGGGCTGTTCATGGGATCGATAAAAAATTTTGAGTGTAATACCTTTGATGAACTCCAATTCCAATATGCGTATAGCTTTTATCCAACAATGCTTCTCGGTGATTTTGACTATTCAACCATCCATGAACTGCTGCAGTTGCATCAATATACTGAGCAGCAATATTTTCCCCTGCCTCTACATAAGAAATATCTCCGAGCCGCTCTTTCAACCCTCTCCCATCAGGGGAGTAATGTGAAAAATAATTGTGGTCATTCATATCTTTACTGTGAAGAAATGCAACAGCTGCCGCTTCCTTATGCTCCATCAACCTATTTTCCCCATGGCGTATACGAAGATAGTTTGTCATGGTTAATATCTGCTGTTCCATTCCTGTTTCAATCCTCTTCCAATCGGAACGATCTAAATTTTCTCTCATGGGTAATTGCCCTCTATAGATGACCTTGTATGGCTGAAGTTTTAAAAGAATATCATTTCTTACAAGCCTAATTGCTGATAATTTTTCTGTGACAACATCAAAATAGAGCTGCGCAGTCCAATTTTTATCTAGTGGAAGAAGTGGCCGCTCCTTTAAATCTTGTTCTGTCAATTCAAAAGTATAATTTCCTACTTGCTCAATTCGCAGGGATTGTGGTAGTTTATAGGAAGTAGAAATCTCTTGATAGGATTGTCCAATATAGACTGGCTTTTCTCTCTGTTCACTTGAAAAAGAGACGACTGAAACAACCTTATTATCCTTAATTGCCATTTGAGAAAGTTCATCATCATAGATCCACCACACATATCCATAACCGCTAGGGTCTTTCCGGTCTGGTTCCCCCCAATCCGATTCCAATTCATTAGAACTAGCTCCTTTCCAGTCAAAGATGGATTTAGTCTCTTTGACCTTTTCTGGTTCTTCAGTGGCAAATGTTTCTTCTACGGGCGGCTCTATACTGGTAGGTTCAGAGGGATTATCAAAAAAGAGTCTCCAACTTATTAAAACTAGAAATATAAGAAAGAAAACAGCTGCTAGCTTTTTCACCTATTTATCTCCTCCCTGCTTGCTTCTTACAGTATGTATAATCGTTGTTTAAAGATCCTATGAATTTCAACTTACAAAAAATCGCTGTTATCCGTTGTTAATGATATCCACTTAAAACACTATTCCAGTTAATAGCAATAGTCCGAAACACTCGAATTCGATATATTTTGGGTTTGTATTTGTAATAGTGTAAGGGATGGCTGGAATATAACTCGTCTAGCTGCATCGCCAAAACACTCGGGTCGAGTCCGCATTTGCACACTTTCCTGTGGGGGAACTGCCAAGCCTCCTCGATCGCTGCCTCTCTGGTTGGGGGCTCACCTAAGTCCTTCTCCCTTGTTCTATCCAGTTCCAGCGCCTAGCGGCTAGTAAGACTTCCCTCACTTCTTTACGATAAGTAAACATCAAATCACTTCGTTCTTCGTGCATCCTTTATCTCCGCCAGCTCAGTCCAGTCCATACGCCGCTGTGGAAGGCACTTCCCCATTTAAATTGGGGGTCTCGTCATCTTCCAGCCATCCCAGCTATCTTGAACCTTCCAAGCACACCTAGTTTCAGTATTTAAAGTAAGACTAATTGAATTTCTATAATGAAAGCATCTTGAAATCCATTACAATGTTATTAAGGCAGATTAAATAATTATACTTTCATAGTGAATCATTATTATTAAATGGACTGTATTACTTATGTATGCGTGGCCGTTCCACTAATAAATAGCAAGGTGAGAGCGGAATGGTGACAGCCCCATCTAAACAAAGCCTTCACTTTAAATAAAAGTCTTCAGGAATAGGATTTTAGTAGAGGTTGGAAGGTTTAACAAAGATAAACAAAAAAAGACCCGTCGCTATGTACGGGTCTTGAACCGAATTGCTTAATGAAGTTCTGGACGTTCGGAAATATCTTGCAATGCTACGCCTGCAGCATGGTCTGACATTTCCTCCACAGATAAGTCACCTAGTGATAGAATCCCAGTTAACTTTCCGTTTTCAACGACAGGTAAACGGCGAACTTGATGTTGAGCCATTATCTGACTAGCTTCTTCCAGAGAAGAATCCGGAGTACAGCTGTACAAGTGATCACTCATCACTTGCTGAATCGGTGTGGATTCTGGTTTCTTGTCAGCATAACCACGAATGACAAGGTCACGGTCTGTAACCATTCCCATTAGATTACCTTGCTCATCACATACAGGTACCGCACCGACATTCTTCTGTTTCATGATAGAAGCCGCATCAGATAAGTTGTCATCTGTGCGACAAACAGAAACATCACTGGTCATAATGTCTTTTACGCTTTTCATGATAGGTCCTCCTTTAAGTAATTCAATATCAATAGTTATTGTCCCCTTTTTATAAAAATTATTACATGCAAGCCATGTCCTTTTATAGTATAATAAAATGGTAAAAGCCTATATTAATGAGTAAAATGGCATTTAAAACCGAAGCAATTGAAAGTTAATCGGTTTCATACTAAAATTAGTGAAGATACATAACAATTTGTGAGGTGGAAGTAATGAAGTTAGAAGGCACTGGTATAGAAGGGCTTATGGTGGATTTCAGACCATTGACCGATCTGATGGAAAGTAACGGATTCATATTGGGTGGATCCTGGGATTACGAACGAGTAACCTATGACTACAAATTAAATGCTCCAGAAAAAAACATTACTTACTACATTCGAATTCAAGGGTATGCCGTTGAAGGTGACGTAGATAAAGGGGATGCTGTCATCCGTCTTTTACCACCTCTATTAGGCAGACACTACTACCCACATGGAGTCGAATATGGAGAACAAGAAGGATTCACTTCAGGCATCATTGAAAAAGCAATTGGACTTGTCCAAAAAGTTGTGGAACCTGCAAAAAGGTATCATAACCAAGTTCCTGAACACGTGGTCCTTGAAAGATTGACAAGATGGGCTGAAGAAAATCAAAACCAAGAAGTACTAGAAAAAATGAAAGAACTCTCCAATAATCCGGATCAGCGCAAATAACGTCTCTTTTATAACTGTTTGACCCAGATGTCCGGTATTACCAAAAGGAGTCGCACATCATTTCATATGATGAGCGGCTTTTTTTGAAAAGTGCCGCGAAAGTTTTTTTCATTAAGGGAAAGGAGTACATAAATAAATTGTTCCGATACCTGACAAAAAAACAATGGATTCTCATTTTACTCGCTCTACTGTTCATTGTAGCCTGTTATTTTATCCTGCCTGTTTCTATTCCCTTAATATTTGCATTTGTTACAGCCCTTTTCTTAAATCCTTCGGTTCGGTGGCTTCAGTTCCGCTTTAGAATCAATCGAAAAATGGCTGTAACTGTAGTGTTCCTATTATTCGTTATCTTTCTTGGATTATTAGGTACATATGCAATTACTCGAGCGGTTGCTCAGATTATTGAATTGGCAGATAATGCTCCAGAATACATTAATCAAATAAACAACGTTCTTCTGAACTGGCAGAACAATATGCATAGTTTCACCCAGAGCATGCCAAAGGAATTTGTAGATAAAGTAACAAGTGAATTAATGAACTCTTTAGATAGAACGACGGCAGCAATCTCAGAAAAGCTTCAGCTAGCGAACATTGCAGCCGCAGCTGCAAAGATCCCTGAATACTTAGTTAGCCTTCTTGTTTATTTGATTGCTCTGTTTTTATTCATGCTTGAATTACCGCGTCTAAGAGACAAGATGCATGACCAATTTACAGAAGCAACCTCTGAAAAAGTTAAATTTATGAATGCGCGACTATCCTACGTAGTATTCGGTTTCTTGAAAGCACAATTTCTTGTGAGCATCATCATTTTTATCGTTTCACTGGCTGGATTACTATGGATCACACCTGAAGTCGCAATCATTATGTCCATCATTATCTGGATCATCGACTTTATCCCAATCATTGGGTCGATCGTCATTCTTGGACCTTGGTCGATCTATATGTTGATTATTGGAGAGCTAGAGATGGGTACAAAGCTTGCTTTATTAGCCATCATTCTGTTGGCCATTCGACGAACAGTTGAACCAAAGGTTATGGGCCGGCACATTGGCCTCTCCCCTCTAGCTACTTTGATTGCGATGTATCTAGGACTTCAGCTCATTGGTCTAACAGGATTCATCCTAGGGCCACTAGTCGTGATTGCATTCAATTCGGCGAAAGAAGCAGGAATTATTAAATGGAATTTGAAGATATAAAAAAGCCTGAAAGCATTGCTTCAGGCTTTTCTTTATAATTCTTCTTTGAAATGATTGATGTTTTTGTTAGCGGTTTTTTCCTTTTTAAACATAAGAATATCTCTATTCCTGCCAGTGTGATTAAAACCATTATTAATCAGTACTTTTTGTGAAGGAATATTTGCTTTATCGCATTGGGCTTCAATTCCTTTTACTCCTGGATAAGTGAATGCCCAGCTGCAAAGATTTTCAACAGCTTCTGAAGCGTATCCTTGATTCCTCTCTGACGCGACAATATGGTATCCTATTTCCACCGTTCCCTCATCATCAGGCATACCTTTAAATCCGATATCACCAACTACATGTTCACCCTCTTTGTCCATAATAACCCAGGGGCCAAAACCGAGTTCACTTTCCTCATTTTCCAACTTTTCCACATACATTGGTAATAGCGCTTTCAAACCATCATGTGGCCAGTTTTTATTCCAAGGCAGTTGGTATTTGTAGTAGAATGCCAGAGAGTTTTTCATCAACATCTGGGCCAGGTCTATAGTAATGGGGATCATGTGCAAGCGCGGTGTCTTTAATTCCATCTTTGAAACATCCCTTTCTATGTATATTATCATACTCATACTGACCTATATTCCTGTTAAAGCCTTATCCTAAACAACATTATTACTAAAAAAAGCAGCGAGATCGTTTTTTACGATTCACTGCGGATAACATGAATTAGGTTCCTAAGATAGCTTTAATCATACTTGTTGTTGTGCCACCATCATAAATGATATACAAGAGCAAATACACGGCTACACCAGTAATAGCTGTAAAGAACCATATGATGCTCGTCACAGGTCCGACTTTACGGTGTTTTTTTATATTTCTTTTAAAAGCTAAAGTCAGGGTCACAATCCCAAAAACAGCTCCTACCGTCGCTAGGATTATGTGAAAGATAAGGAAAATTGTATAATAAATCTTTATATCATCAGGTCCGCCGAAACTTGTGTTTCCAACAAAGATTGTCCGGCTGGCGTAAATAATAAAAAAGGTTAATGCACTGATTGCTGCAGCAATCATGACTCCTTTATGAGTCTTTCTTTTATTCTTGGAAATTAACCTCCATCCGATCGCAACTAGTATGGCACTAATAACGATGAAGAATGTACTTAACGTTGGCAATAACGGCATAAAGACACCTCTTTCCAAACACTATTATATTTCTTCATATGAAAGGGAGGCCGACCTATATAGACAGGCTAGGCCTCCCTTTTAAATTAGAGATCAGAGATCTGTGTTGATATTGTTTCTTTTTTAAAATGGATAAGCAGCTCTCATAAAGTGAAATGGTAAGCTTTTATGATCTATCGCTTCACTTCCAAGTAATTATTATTAAGACTCGCTTTGAAGGTGACTTGGAATTGGATCAATTGTTTCCCTTTCCCGATTAAACCAGCTAAAAAAGATATAGGCAATTACAGATCCGAAAATAATTTCTTGTGCGATTTTCATGATGATTCCGCCTAATTGCTGATCCTCCACTAATGGCATAGGAGTGAACGTGTTCGGACCAGTCAGGTTTTGAGCAATACCGTTTAGTACATCTGCTGGTACACATAAACTCATCGCCTGCAGCCAAGCACCTGATTGGGAATACGTTTCATAAATAGGCGAGCCAGCAAAGATAATTAAACCACAGGCTGGAGTGATCAGTACTCCATTAGCGAAAATAAAACCGATTTTGAGAATGGGACTTAATCGGTCCATTTCTTGTAGTGGTGGGAATACAGACAACCACATAAAGAAAGCGAAAATTAGTATTACTGTAGTCGTAATCGCATGGGCCCATTCATTCGATTTAGTAAAATCAAAAATAGCAGGCATATGATACAACGAGAAAAGACCATTAAACAGAATCAAGGATAAGAGAGGTTTCGTACCCAATCTGAACACAGGGCGAAGCCCTTTCATGTTGAACAGTTTCCTAAAAATCCAGTTAGGAATGCCCTTAATGACTAAGATAGGAAAAAGTAAGTAATATAAAGCCATCTGCGTCATATGTGCAGTAAACATGATATGTCCTATTAAATCAATAGGGGAACCTTTAATAATGTAAAGAAGAAGCATACCCAAGTAGAACATGGTCTGCTGAAGGGCCGTCGGTCTTTCAGCACCTTTTTCTCTCCCAGGACCTGTAATATAAAAATAACCAAGAGCAAGAATTAAGACGAACAATAAGTAAAAAGGACTCCACAATGCACGAAATCCAAATATTTGCAGTTCTAACCACATAGGTGTCTCACCTCAGAATGTTTATTCATTACTTCTTATTTTAACGAATTTTAGTAGAAAAAACGAGTATAGGTTTGTGGATTTGTCTATTGTTCATAATTTAGTCAAATCTCTAGTTCACATAAGAAAAAGACCGGAAATCCGGTCTTTTTCATTTTAATCTAATTATTACGTTTTTAATCTTACCACCAGATGATAGATGTGAACGTAACGATCGTCAATAGAGCAATAGCAGCTCCCCCGTATAACATCAACGCTGGCATATCATGCCCTTTATTTTTCATGTGCATGAAATAATAGAGCTGAAACGCGACCTGAACTACTGCGAGAATAAGCAAGGTCGGAATGATGAAGTATGAGTTAACTTCAAACATAACCATTGCAAAAGCTATAAGAGTAAACAGAATCATAAGCACAAAACTGATTACCTGCTGCTTCATCTCTTCTTTATGCTGTTTACGTTCATATTCTGCTTGATGAGCCGGCTTTGAGTGATTCGCCATTGATTAACCCACCTTTCCCATTAGGTAAACGACAGTAAAGATGAAAACCCAAACAACGTCAATGAAGTGCCAATAAAGGCTTGCGATATAAAACTTCGGTGCGTTGTAGAGATTTAACCCACGTTTTTGGTTTCGTACCATTAACGTTACGATCCACAATAGACCAAACAATACGTGACCACCGTGGAAACTTAGCAACGTATAAAATGCAGATCCAAATGCTGAGGATCGGAACGTAAATCCATACTCGTGAATATAATGATAGAACTCATAAATCTCACACCCAAGGAAAGCCAGACCTAATAATACAGTAATGGCTAACCAGGTCTGCATTTTGCCAAAATCATGGTTCTTCATGTGGTACATCGCATATACACTCGTCAAAGAACTTGTAAGGAGGAACATGGTCATAAGAAAGACAAGTTCTAATCCAAATAAGTGTTCAGGTGTATTTTCTCCCTGAGTCGAACCATTCAACGCAAGATACGTACCAAAAAGACTCGCGAATAATACAGTTTCTCCACCTAGGAAAAACCAGAATCCTAGGAATTTATTTTTACCTTCAAGGGTGGCTTTTTCCGGATCATGCGGCATGTGTTTCGGATTTAAAACGTCTTCATGACTCATTATTTGCCAGCCCCCTTCTTAATATCTGCTTCAAGCTCTTCTTTATGAATATGGTATCCAAGATCATCTTTCACGGAACGGATGAACATTGAACCTAAAGTAATCCCCATACCAATGAATACCGCTGCTAACCAGGCTTTATCATCCACTTGATAGATGAAACCAAATCCTGCAATAAATAGTCCAAGGGACATTGTGAATGGCAGGATTGAACCGTTAGGCATGTGAATGTCACCGAGAGGCTCTGCAGGCGTCATTCCTTTTTTCCCTTCCATTTTCTCAACCCATAATGGATCCAGACCACGTACTAGAGGTGTCTGAACAAAATTGTAATATGGTGGTGGTGAAGGAATCGACCATTCAAGTGTACGTCCATTCTCCCAAGGATCGGCATCTGCTTTTTCTGCTTTAACAGCAGTATAAACGATGTTTATCAAGAAAATGACGGTACCGATTGCCATTAAAAAGGCACCAATTGTACTGATTAAATTCCCTGTCTCGAGACCTTGACCTTCCAGGAATACCCAATAACGACGGGGCATACCCATTAAACCTAGGAAGTGCTGGATAAAGAACGTCAAGTGGAAACCGATAAAGAATGGCCAAAATGCCAATTTGCCTAATTTTTCATTCAATACTTGACCGAACATCTTCGGCCACCAGTAGTGAAGTGCTGCAAAGATACCGAAAGCTACACCACCAACGATTACGTAGTGGAAGTGTCCGACAACGAAATAAGTATCATGATACTGGAAGTCAGCTGCAGCTGCTGCCAGCATAACTCCTGTCATACCACCAATTGTAAAGGACGGTATGAATGCTACAGTCCAAAGCATCGCTGAAGTCATACGAATTTGACCGCCCCACATGGTAAACAACCAGTTAAATATTTTTATCCCTGTTGGAACAGCGATTGCCATTGTAGCTACTGCAAAAATGGAGTTAGCAATTGGGCCCATACCTACTGTAAACATGTGGTGTGCCCAAACCATAAAGCCTAGGAAACCGATTAATACAGTCGCAAAGACCATCGCAGAATAACCAAACAAGCGCTTTTTCGAGAAAGTTGGAAATATATCACTAAATGCTCCAAACAATGGCAGGATCAGAATATAAACTTCTGGGTGACCAAATATCCAGAATAAGTGCTCCCAAATGATTACGTTACCTCCAAGACCCACATCAAAGAAAGCAGACCCAAACATACGATCAAACATCATTAGGAACAGGCCAACTGTCAATGCAGGAAAGGCAAATAAAATCAATGTACTTGTTACAAATACAGACCAAGTAAAGAGTGGCATACGCATATAGGACATGCCAGGTGCTCTCATATTGACGATAGTAACTAAGAAGTTTATCCCGCCAATTAAAGTACCTGCACCTGAAATTTGCAATCCCATGACATAATAGTCAACTCCATGTCCGGGCGATGTAGTCGAAAGTGGTGCGTAGTTCGTCCAACCAGCATCAGGTGCACCACCTGTAAACCAAGACACATTTAACAATAATCCCCCGAATAGAAACAACCAGAATCCTAACGAGTTCAAAAATGGGAATGCAACGTCACGGGCACCAATTTGTAAAGGTACGACGGCATTCATTAAAGCGAAAATTAATGGCATCGCTGCCAGGAAAATCATTGTCGTTCCGTGCATTGTTATCATTTCATTATAAAGTCCAGCCGATAAGAAATTATTATCCGGTTTCATCAACTGAATTCGAATTAACATGGCTTCTAGCCCGCCGATCAAGAAAAACAAACCACCAGACACTAAATATAAATGTGCAATCTTTTTGTGGTCCACTGTTGTTAAATAATCCCAGATCGCAGCGCCGAGCCCTCGTTTTTGCGCTACTGCAGTACTCACGCTTTTACCTCCCTTTTAAAACCTCTGTCTCATCATTTGAGTTATTCATCAGAATTTCGTGTAGGAACATCTGTCCCGACGTCTGAGTGCTTCAGTTGAAGCAAGTAATCTGCAATTTTGTTTGCTTCTTCTTTGGAAACAATATTAGCAGGCATTTGGTTACCAGGTTTGATTTCATCTGGGTTCGTGATCCAATCGACTAAGTTCTCTTTAGATGGATCCATAATTCCTGCAATTTTCTCGCGATTTCCGAAGTTCGTCAGGTTAGGTCCCACACCCGCCGATGATCCACCAATCGCGTGACAGCTCATACAGTTGTTATTAAACAACTCTTGACCTTCCTGAGCTGAAGCGGTTTCAGGAGTTGCTTCAGGATCTACATTTTTCATGTCTTCTACCCACTGATCAAATTCGTCAGGACTTACAGCAATAACCCTGAAGTCCATCAATGAGTGAGAAGGTCCACAAAGTTCAGCACAGTGACCCCAGTAAACGCCTTCTTCGTAAGCTTCTAAGTACATTGAGTTAATGTTTTCACCAGGATTCGTATCCATTTTTCCGGCAATAGATGGCAGCCAGAAGGAGTGGATAACGTCGCTGGATTTCATGTTTAAGTATACGCGCTCTCCTGTAGGGATGTAGAGCTCTTGACTTGTAGCAATTTCCTGACCAGCATAATTGAAATGCCACCAATATTGATTTCCTATGACGTCAATCGTTATTGCATTTTCATCGTCCTGACCAGACGTATCCGCTAAGTCAAATGTTGCTTGAACGGTAGGAACAGCCAACACAAGGAGCAAAATAATCGGAATTACTGTCCAAATCACCTCTAACGCCTTGTTTCCTTCCGTCTGCTTAGGAATTAAGTGTTCTTGTCCTTTTTTCTGTTTATAACGGATAAGGACAAAAGCATAAATTGCCATTACGATAACGAAGACAAAGATCATTATCGCAATACTGATGATCATAAGATCTAATAATAATTCCGCTCCGTAGCCTTTAGGCTTAAGGGCACTCAAATTGTCTACCCCGCACCCGGACAGGATGAGGGTGAGAGCACCAAATAGAAACAATGAACGGAATTTTCCCATCCAACCTCTCATGAATGATACCTCTCTTTCTCTTTTTAAACATTATATTTTGGAACTAGCCCAATAAAGTATATCGGGCTAGTACTTTAAAATGGAAATGGTAGGGTGACAAGTACCATCATAAAGAAGATGATGGTTAAATAATTAAGGGAGTAAATAAACATCCATGTTGCCCATTTATAATCATCTTTCATGAAGAAACCGGCAACTCCCAGAGCCAGCCAGCCAAGGGATAGGATGGTAGCTGTTATTAGGAATACACTTCCGAGTGAAGCTAAATAGATCGGCAATGGCAGTAAGCAAGCAACGTAGATGACAATTTGTCGCTTCGTCATATTGAACCCGTGCACCACTGGTAGCATCGGCACGCCTGCCGCTTGGTATTCGTCCTTCTTCTTCATGGCTAGTGCCAAGAAGTGAGGCGTTTGCCAAATGAACATGATTAAAAATAGAATGACGGCTTCTAACTGAAGGCCTGGGTCAATGGCTGACCATCCAATTAACGGTGGGACAGCACCGGAAAAGCTTCCGATAACCGTGTTAATTGTGTACCTTCTCTTTGACCACATCGTGTACAGCACGACATATACGAACCATCCGAACGCTCCCCACAAAGCAGCTTCTAAGGTTGTAAATAATAAGATGATAAATCCGGTTAATGAAGTCCCGATTCCTAAATTCCGAATCAATGTCAATGACATGGTTCCTGTAACGGTCGGTCGGTTTTTTGTTCGGGACATGATCGGGTCGATATCCCGGTCATACCAGTTGTTTATTATACATCCTCCTGCAATGACGAAAGCGGTTCCGAGCATTGTCAGCAGAAAAGTCAACCAATGATCGATAAAAGAGGATCCTGTAAAATATAAAGCTAACCAGAATCCCGCAAAGGTGGTGATTAAGTTTGAATTTATAATCCCTACTTTGATCAAGCTTTTGATATCAGCTAACAATGAAGATTCACGTACAGTCGATTTAGATTGGCCGATGATTTCTGTAGAAGCAGACTCGACTGTTCTTGGATTATCCATCGTAATATCTTCCTCCTTCTACCTCTCTTACGTTTCCATGATTGAGATCATCATGACGTCAATCGAGGACAGTTCCCATCCTGTAAAGTCTCAAGGACAAGAAACATCAAAATAATTGTATCATGGAATTTGTCTTCTATCTATTTAATTAAGAGATTTTTGAGATTTTGTGACAATTTTGTGAAGGAGTTTCTTCCCCTAGTATCAACAATAAAGTAAGTTTTTAACGCTTTTTTCATGGTTCCTTTTTCGTTAATGTAATATTTCAGTAATACGTACACTTCTATATTTCTAGCAGACCCTATGGAACAATGCAAGTCTTTTTACAAAAGAGTACACCTGCGTGACCATTGTTCATATAATTTTAGATGCATAATTCGTTTAGGATTACTGAATCTTCTGCCTCAATCACACAAACTTCACTATAAAAACTAATTTTCTGTCTAGTTTTTTTAATGAATAATTATTGTTAGCAACTGTGTGTCGCAGAAAAAAGTCCAGGGGAAAACCCCTAGACTTTATCCTCTTATTAATCGTTCTTATTATCTTTTCTAATAACTAAAGGTAAGTTTTACAAAAGTCACGTCTTATTCGAATTCTATGAGCAAATCACCTACGTGTATCGCTTCATTGTTTTCTACGTATATGTCCTTAATGACTCCGTCAAAAGGTGCTTGGACTGTTGTTTCCATCTTCATAGCTTCTGTGATCATTAGATGGTCGCCCTTTTTCACTTTTTCGCCTTTACTGGATATTACTTTTATTACTGTCCCAGGCATGCTAGCTCCAATATGCTTATTATTCGACTTATCCGCTTTTGGACGTTCCTGCACGGAAGCTTTAACATTTTCATCCTTAATAACGACTTCACGTGGCTGTCCGTTTAACTCAAAGTAGACAGTTCTTGTTCCATCTACTTGAGCTTCCCCTACAGAGACAAGTTTTACAATCAAGGTTTTACCTTGCTCAATCTCTACTTCGATCTCTTCACCCAATCGCATTCCATAAAAGAAGGTCGGTGTATCCAGAACAGACATGTCTCCATATTGTTCAGTAAATTTCTGATGATCCATAAAAACTTTAGGATACAATGCATAGCTGATCATATCAAAGCTTGTCACTTGTCTGTCTAGCTTATGGAACAATGTTTCCTTAAGATCATTAAAATCGACAGGTGGAAGCAATTCACCAGGCCGAACCTTAATCGGTTCTCTCCCCTTTAAGATGATACGCTGGAGTTCAGAAGGGAAACCTCCATAGGGCTGCCCAAGATACCCTTGGAAAAACTCGACTACGCTGTCAGGGAAATCAAGAGAATCTCCTTGTTCGAAAACATCGTCTTCATTCAATTCGTTCTGAACCATAAACAAGGCCATATCTCCCACAACCTTTGATGAAGGCGTCACTTTTACAATATCACCAAACATATCATTGACTCGGCGATACATTTTTTTCACTTCTCCCCAACGATCGCTTAAGCCTACAGCCTTTGCCTGCTGTTGCAGATTACTGTATTGTCCTCCTGGCATCTCATGTTCATATACTTCCGTATGCGGGGCCATCATTCCGCTTTCAAAGTCATGATAATACTTTCTCGTATCTTCCCAATAATGACCCAATTCTTCATATGCCTTGATATTAACATTTGGCTTACGTTCATTGCCTTCAAGTGCGTAATATAGACTATTTGCGCTAGGCTGAGATGTAAGTCCTGCCATTGATCCGGTCGCTACATCGACTACGTCTACCCCAGCTTCGACTGCACGGGAATACGTGAATATCCCATTTCCACTTGTATCATGGGTATGAAGATGTATTGGGATGTCAATTGCATCCTTCAATGTGCTAATTAATTGATAAGCGGCTTCAGGTTTCATAAGACCTGCCATATCCTTAATTCCAAGAATATGAGCTCCTGCATCCTGTAGCTCTTTAGCTACTTTCTTATAATATTCCAAATCATATTTCGGACGAGAAGAATCTAAAATATCTCCTGTGTAGCACATGGCTGCTTCTGCCACTTTGTTGTTCTCACGCACGGAGTCTATAGCAAGTTTCATACCCTCTACCCAGTTAAGACTATCAAAGATACGGAAAACATCGATCCCAGCATTCGAGCTTTCTTCAACAAATTCCCGAATCAAGTTATCAGGATAGTTTTTATAGCCAACAGCGTTAGATGCTCTCAATAACATTTGGAAAAGAACATTGGGTGCTTTTTGTCTTAGTTTCAATAAGCGTTCCCACGGGTCTTCATTTAGGAAACGATAGGAAACATCAAACGTGGCACCGCCCCACATTTCAAGAGAGAAAAGGTCTGGGAGCAGACGGGCGGTAGGCTCTGCAATGTTTTCAAGGTCCTTAGTCCTTACACGAGTAGCGAGCAGGGACTGATGTGCATCTCTAAATGTTGTATCTGTCAGCAATACTTCCTTTTGAGCTTTTAACCACTTTGCAAGCTCCTCCGGTCCCTGTTCATCGAGAATCTGTTTTGTTCCACGAGGAATCGGCTCTGAATGCTTAACATGAGGCATACGAGCCCTTGAATAGGTAGGTTTCTTACGATTGCCATAGCCTTCAAATCCATTTATCGTTCGATCGGCAATGTAAGTCAGCATTTTTGTTCCACGGTCTTTTCGTTTAGGAAATACAAAAAGCTCAGGAGAACGATCGATGAAAGTCGTATCATACTCACCAGTTAAAAACTGCTTGTGCTGAATGACATTTTCTAAGAACGGGATATTGGTTTTAATTCCACGGATACGAAATTCTTTTAAGTTTCTTACCATCTTATGAGCCGCTTGATCAAAGCTTAGTGCCCATGTTGAAAGTTTGACTAGCAATGAGTCATAGTATGGTGATATTACAGCACCTTGGAAACCGTTACCTGCATCAAGACGGACACCAAACCCTCCACCTGTACGGTAAGCCATGATTTTCCCTGTATCCGGCATAAAGTTGTTTAGAGGATCTTCGGTCGTAACTCTTGACTGAATTGCGTAACCGTGAGTTCGGATATCCTTTTGCTCCGGGATATTTATCGGTGCATTATGTAACCCATGACCGTCCGCAATCATAATTTGAGTCTGAACAATGTCCACACCAGTAATCATTTCGGTAATGGTGTGTTCCACCTGGACACGCGGATTTACTTCAATAAAGTAAAATTCGTTGCCTGTCACTAGGAATTCCACTGTTCCTGCATTTAAGTAGTTTACATTACTCATCAGCTTGACTGCCGATGAACAAATTTCTTCTCTTAATTCGTCTGAAAGGGAGACACTCGGGGCAATTTCTACTACTTTTTGATGTCGTCTCTGGACAGAACAATCTCTTTCGTAGAGGTGTATAATATTTCCATCATGGTCTCCGATAATTTGGACTTCTATATGTTTTGGTTGTTCAATCAATTTTTCTACATAGACATCGTCACTGCCAAAAGCGGCCCTCGCTTCTGACCGAGCACGATCATAGGACTCCTCTAGAGTATCCGCACTTCTCACTACTCGCATTCCTCTTCCGCCGCCACCCATGGCAGCTTTAATCATAAGCGGATAACCATGCTCTTTACCAAAACTGCGAATCTCTTCAATCCCGCTGACAGGACCATCACTCCCAGGAATAACAGGGATATCAGCAGCAATAGCCTGCTCTCTTGCCTTAACCTTATCACCAAACATATTCAAGTGGTCGCTCGTTGGACCAATGAAGGTAATTCCCTCTTCTTCACAACGTCTTGCAAAATGAATATTCTCGGATAAAAAACCGTAACCAGGGTGAATCGCATCGACTTCGACACTTTTCGCAATTTCAATAATGCCCTCGATATCAAGATACGCATCAATTGGTTTTTTTCCTTCTCCTACTAAGTAAGCTTCATCTGCTTTGTATCGATGATAAGAACCTGTGTCTTCCTGGGAATAGACCGCTACTGTACGGATGTTCAATTCTGTACAAGCCCGGAACACTCGAATAGCAATCTCTCCACGGTTAGCAACTAATACTTTATTAATGTGTTTTAGTTCTGCCATGATCTCACTCCTCGATTATTCATATATGTTTGTTTGGATTGTGCTCTTTCCACTGGTGCTTCTTCCCCCTCTTGCTCTTTGATTTTAACGGTGCGGGCAATATTGTTAAGGATCCCAACAGCAACCATCAATATCAACAAGGATGACCCCCCGTAACTAATAAAAGGAAGGGTAACACCGGTAATTGGTAATAACCCACTCATTGCACCTAAGTTAATCATAGCCTGAATAGCAATCATAGAAGAGATTCCTATCGCTAACAGTGCTCCAAAAGCATCCCGGCACTTGGACGATATGTATAGTCCTCTTAAAACGATTAGTGCCATAAGTCCTATTGTGATGGAAACTCCAATGAAACCTAATTCTTCTGCTATGACTGCCATAATAAAGTCAGTGTGAGGTTCAGGTAAATACCCTAATTTTTGGACCCCTTGTCCAATTCCTTCTCCTAACAATCCGCCAGTTCCTATGGCAACGTAAGACTGAATCAAATGGTATCCGTCTTGATCAGGCGATTCAAAAGGCTGATAAGCACCTGAGAAACGCTCCAGTCTTTCGTCTGTGACCATTTGTGTACTTCCAATTAAGATAAGTCCCACGGTTACTGCAACTAAAATTAAGATATGTTTCCAGTGGATACCTGAAGTCATAATCAACACGCTTGCAATCAAACCGATAATAGCTGCAGAACCAATATCAGGTTGCAAAACGATCATAGCTAAAATCAGTGAAGTCAAAATCAGCGGAGGTACAACAGCTTTCGTAAAGTCTCCAATATACTTCTGCTTTTTGGCATAGACGGCAGATAAATAAATAATCAAACCAATCTTTACAAATTCTGCCGGCTGAAAGTTCATAAAACCAAGATTATACCAGGAGACTGCGTTATTGACCTCTGTACCAAATACGAACAATCCAGCTAATAGCGTTACCATAAGCAATACGCTCAATTTAGCTAACCTTTGCCAGTGACGGTACGGAACTAACGAAGCTCCGATCATCAATACGATCCCTATAGAGAACCATTGGATTTGCTTCATCAGGAAGTGGTCGCTTGCCACCCCGAATCGGACTGGACCGTAAACCATACTTGCACTGTAAATCATGACCGTACCGAATGCTATGAGAGCAATAGGGGCAAATAGCAAGCTAAAGTCATAACTTTTCAAATGTCGTTTCATGTTTATTCATCCCTACTTTATATATTTGTTCTCGCTTAACTTACAGAATCCCTTCTATTTTGACAAATATAGAGCGAATTTTCGCGAAAGCGCTTTAATATAAAAAAACTCAAATTACAACAGAGGTCGTCGCAATTTGAGCTTGTCCTTTATGAGTTTTGTGCAGCCTCATGCAAAACGTTTAATTGTTGTTCTAAGTTATCAAGAATTTGCTTTCCTTCTTCATCGCTGATTAAGTTCAAGCGAACCGCAAAATGAATTTCGCGTGATAAACCGAACATTTGTGTATCTAAAACTTCTTCATAAAGTGGACACTGAGGCATAGTCAAGTTGTCCATCTGCACTTTTATTAACTTCAAAATTTTATCAGCGTCAGCTTTTAGAAGGGCATAGGCTTTTTCACGATGATCCACAGCCACATCAGACAACATCAAAATCCCCTCCATTTACAGTCTCTCTTCTAATAATATTATCGCTTACCACTGAAAATTGCAACAGAGGATATGGTATAGGTTTAAAAAATAGAGAGGTCATAACGGTTGGATAAAAGCTCCAATAGTTTTAATCCAACAACACTGTTCCCCTTCTCATCTAAGCTGGGGCCGTACACTGCTATTCCACCGAAACCGTTTAAAGAGGCAAGAACCGAACCTGATACTCCACTTTTGGCGGGTATTCCAACTTTGATAGCGAATGAACCAGAAGCATCATACATCCCACATGTAACCATAAACGTTTTGCAAATTCTTGCTAAATGCTTTGGGATAATTCTTCTGCCTGAATTTAAGTCTCTTCCACCATTAGCTAATAAAGCACCTATTTTTGCAAGCTGGCAGACGTTAAGCTCAATCGCACACTGCTTTGTATAAGCATCCAGGGTTTCTTCGACACTTCCTGTAACAATCTGATGCTGTTTCATATAGAAAAGAAGCGAGCGATTCAAAAAAGCAGACTCAAATTCAGATTCAGCTACTTCACGGTCGTAACTGATAGACTGGTCATCCGTCATCTCGTGGATAAAGGTAAGAAGACGGCCGACCTTTTCATCAGGAGTATCCCCATGAATCATATTCGTCACTGCAAGTGCTCCGGCATTAATCATTGGATTAAGAGGTTTTGATGGACGCTGTTCTAAACGATAGATGGAATGAAAGGGATCACCTGTCGGCTCCATACCGACACGGTCAAATACATATTCCTCCCCATTATCCATCAAGGCTAATGCAAGGGAAATGACTTTAGATATACTTTGTAAGGTGAATGTTGCTTCAACTTCCCCTGCCTCAATAGTTTCACCATCTATATAATGGATGGCCACAGCTAAATCTTCTGGATTCTGCCTTGCCAAGGCAGGAATATAATTGGCGACTTGCCCATCATATGCATACGGCCGAACATTATCTAACCATTCATTGAGTATATCCGTTGTTATATCTTTGTTCACTGTTTGAACCTCCTTAATGAAATCGAATTCAATTTTTGCTATGATTTGTATGGATGATTTTTTTGGAAAGGTGGCATGAGCCATGATTGTGCAAATTGCAGGAAATGTAAAATTCCCTATTACCCTTGATCCGACAGTCTGGATCTTTGACGACCGAAAGCTTACGTTTAATGAAGCATTCCATCCAGAAGAAATAGAAAAGTCAGATGAAGAAGAAGACGAACTGAAAAGAAAGTCTCTTCGATTTGACAGAGAGGTTTACCAACAAAAATTAAACCCTCCTGTTAACAAAAGCATCAACCGGTTTGAGAAACAACGTATTATGAAAGGTACTTTTCTTATGCCACTAAAACCTTTCCTTCATACAAGCGAGCCTGAGGCTAGTGTGGAAGAAGCAGCTCTTGTCACGGATGAAGGCGAACACACCATTCCAGCTGACGCTTTATCAGAATCCTTGCTTCTCTTTGCGGAAGATGGTAAACCACTAAAAGAAACAGGTCCTGTTCATTTATATTTCAAGGACGGATCGAACAAAGCAACTCCAATTAAAGGCATTAAAAAAATTATTTTGAAGTAAAAATGAGGACGGCTGTTGCAGCTGTCCTTTTTTAATATATCTCTTGTTTCTTAGCACGCTCGTGTATGCAGCACGTTCTTCTATAGCAGTTCAAAGCGAACCACAATGAAGAGGATTGTTTTATTCTTTTAATGATTCATTTTAATTCAATGGTATACAGTATATTATTCTTCATGTAACACACGCTATAAGAAAAAAAGTGGTGGTTTGATGAAGAAAATTATTTGGCTGACCTTACTCATTGTCCTAGCGGCCTGTCAACAAACAGATGAAGAGTCTTTATTGAAAGAACGTCAAGGCAATTCTGAAATGAAATATGTGACAAATTCAGACCCAGTTAAAAGACAGAAGAAGACAAGCCAGCAAGCAGCTAGGCATCTTGCTAAACTTGCAGTCCAAGTACCGGATGTTCATGATGCTACTGCTCTTGTCCTTGGTGACTATGTAGCTGTGGGCATTGATGTCGATAAAGATTTGGACCGATCTAGAGTAGGTGTAATCAAGTACTCTGTGGCTGAAGCAATTAAGCATGATCCATATGGAAAGCAAGCGGTAGTAATTGCTGATGCGGACGGCGTCGAACGATTACGTGGTCTTGGCAAAAAAATATCTCAAGGACACCCAATAGAAGGGGTAACCGATGAACTTAGCAAGATTGTAAGCAGATATATGCCTGAAGGACCAATCAATGAACGCCCTCAGACCGATTCAAATCAAGAATCAATTCCTGAAGAAGAACAGAAAAAACTGAACCAAATAGAAAAAGAACAATCTAAACAAGAGTGACAGAAAAACAGCTAAATCCCCTAGAGGATTTAGCTGTTACTTTTTTCTAGAATTTCTCGTTCTTTCTCAGTCAATTCATTGTAGTATTGAACTCCGAATTGAGAACCCTCTGAAACCATATCTGCATTCTCTAAGTTATCCAGTTGAGGGTTACCGGCCTCTTCAACAGGCAAATCATCTTTCTTCTTAAAATTCTCCTGTACAGACTTAGCCTTGTCTACCACCTGTTTTCTGCTTTCCTCATTTCTGAGGAAAAATGCAGCTGCACCTCCAGCGGCAGCTCCTACTGCAGTATAAATCCAACGCTTTCTCATATAATCACCCTTTCTGAACTTCTGTAAATTGAATTCCCCTTTCCAACTATCCTCAAACATGTGGAAGTGAATTATACGGAACCGTTATAGTATGTTAAAATATCTGTAACAATTGAAACAGTTTGAGGTGAAACGGATGCGTGTACAATGCGTAATTTGCGATGAAATAGAAAAAATTGATAGTTATTGTCTCCAAGCAAAAAGGCTTAGAAACCGACGGATCCACACCTATATGTGCCAATCCTGTCATGATCGAATAGAAGAAAACACAAAGAAGCGACTAGCTACAGGGAAATTCCGCTTTAATCGCGAGCGCAAAAAAGAGAAACACTTGAGTTAAAATTAAAGGTGGTACCACATCAGAGGACAAAGCTTCTGTTTATAAAAAAACCGTTCAGCATCGCTGAACGGTTTTTTATATTATATAAATTCCAGTCTTCCGTCTCTCTACATAAGGACTTAACCCTAATCATATCATGATTCATTCTGTCTTGCTCCTCTTTCACGGTGCAGCCTAAGACGATAAACACCAAGAATAATGGCAGCCACAAACAAACTTTCCGGAAGAGGTAAATTCAAACCAAGGATTAGAGTCAAAATGAACGTACCTATGATCAAAACGGTATAAACAACTATGTTTTTACCCAAAGGAAGTTTTCTAGCAAAACCCAATTTAAATGTAATGATCGTCAAGATGACTACAGTTAGATATAAAAGCATAAAAGAACGAAATAGCATGGAAACTTCATTCTCATTATTCAGATTTATTTCATTACCAAGTCCTTGAAAAAAGAAATCAGCTACCGGCCACAAATCTGTAGGGACCGTTAGTGTTGACATGTCTTGCATGTTGTTCCTCCTCGCATCTCCCAGTTCTATCCTCTATCATACTAAATGTAAATAGAAGAAACCACCCTTTGTCTAATTTTCAATCCTAAGTTAAATCATTTATAATCGAGGAGTGAGGTGAGACTTTTGAAAAATTCCCAGCTAAATATGGTTATTTTGGCTTTTTTAGTTATCTTATCCTTTATATCTGTGGGATTCGCCATCGGGCAGGAAATTTTCTGGCTGGCTGGCTTTCTTTTTGTATTAGGCTTTATGATTATGGGATATGGTTTGAAACTGAAAAGACAACAGAATACGTAAAAAAAAGCGACCGCTTATTATTCGGTCGCTTTTTTCATTATTTCTTCAGATCTACATAATCATCGATGATTTCATCGTAAATGTTTACACGACTAGCCAGAACGGTAGTTTGATCCAAGAGATCAAGTTCCTGCTTGTCTGCTTTCGAAACCGTACCTCCTACTTCTCTAACTAGGATTGCACCTGCAGCGTAGTCCCAAGGCATCAACGTCATCGTTAAATATCCATCCAGAATCCCTTCTGCTACAAATGCGAACTCCAATGCTGCAGAACCGTAAGAGCGGGTGCTCCTTAATTTTTTCACCAACTCTTCTATTCCCTTATGGTTCACATGAGGATTTTCCGGGAGCATCCAAGTAGTGTTCAGGGCTAGTATTGATTGCTCTAATGGCCTCGTTTGGTTAAGGGGAGGGAGCTGCTGATCATTTTTAAATGCTCCTTGTCCTTTTTGAGCGGAATATAGAACGTCTTCCATCACATTGTAGATAAACCCGACTTCTCCTATTCCTTCGTGGTAAATTCCGATTGAAATAGCAAAATTTCTTTTTTGATGCACAAAATTCATGGTTCCATCAATCGGATCCACAATCCAAACGGTACCTTTCATTTCTTCGATTTCATCTCCAAAGCCTTCTTCGCCTAAAAGGTAATGTTCAGGATAAGTTTCTTTAATCCTATTAGCAAAAAACTCTTCTGTTTCCTGATCCATTTCAGTAACAAGATCATTTGGGTTCGATTTCGTTTCAATTGACCTAGGCGCATCAATCTTTTCTCTGATCCTTTCCCCTGCTTCCAAGATCCAGGCTTTCGCCTTTTCATATACTTCTTGCTTCATATTTTTATCCATATATTAAGTACCCCTTTAATCAAGTTCAATCTTTATCGTATCAAAATGACGATTGTCTTGCATGTATCATGAGTTATCATGGAAAAACGCCCATTGATAAATGAAAAAATACGAGCAACCCTATTGTTGCTCGTAATTATGAAGACCATTCAATTAATTGTTTACGAAGTTCCGAAAGCTTCTTTTTACTTCTCTTTATCTGCTCCTCGTCACAGGCGACCATTGCATCATGCAATGTCACAAGTTCGTAATCAATTTCCATACGGATTACCGGGAGCTTCTCTTCAGCTTCTCGTTTACGTAACGCTTCCATGACATGTTTCATTGCCATTCCCTCCCTCTTAAATCCTTGCTATATATATATGTTAGCAATGTGTCAGAAGTTTCAGTTAGATTACTTATATGTAACCCATTTTATTTAGATTCAAACCAGGGAAACACATTACTTCATAATGTTGAACAGTTTTTGTTAAACTAACAAGGAGTTGAAATAGGAGTTGATACTGTGGCTACATTTAACGGATTTACCCAAAAGGATTTCGACGTATTTTCCATTCCAGGTTTGGAAAACCGGATGAGTGCATTAAGAGAACAAATTTCACCTAAACTTGAAGCCATTGCAACAGAATTGGAACCTGACGTTACAGCTTTAACGGGAGATGAAATGTTTGTTCACGTGGCAAAACACGCCAGAAGAAAGACTAATCCTCCAAATGACACATGGGCAGCGCTTGCTTCCAACAAAAGAGGTTATAAGAAACTTCCTCATTTCCAAGTCGGTTTATGGGAAAGCCATGTATTCATTTGGTTTGCGGTTATTTATGAAAGTCCAATAAAGCAGGACTTTGCAAAAACCCTTGACAAAAACAGGAAAGAAATATTTTCTCAAATCCCAGACCATTTTGTATGGTCAGTCGATCATACAAAACCTGATTCTATTCCTCAAGAAGAGGTCGATGAAGAGAAATTCCTATCTATGACAGAACGCTTGAAAAATGTTAAAAAAGCTGAAATCTTATGCGGCCAAAACATCTCTCGAGATGATCAACGTTTGAAAGACGCAGATGCTTTCCTTGAGCTATGTAGAGAAACATTTGAAAAGCTTGAACCGCTCTATCGCTACACAAAACAACTGGATTAAAAAAGGAGCAGTCACGAGTCCATCGTGCTGCTCCTTATATTATTGTTTCATACTGACCCGATCACCCTGGGCAAGAGCTTTCGCTTTTTTTACTGTATGATAACAGGAGTACCCGGATTCTTTTTCAAACTCTCCACATAACTTCTTCTCTTCACTTTTGGATGGAACAATCTGCTTAAACCGAGTATAAGCAAGCAGTAAATCATCTCTGCTCACACTTTTTTCATAGGCCTGCTCCACCATTGAATAAAAATTAACGACATCAATGATTTCTTCCTTTGACCAATACGTTTCATCAATTGGATAACTATAGCTCATGTTAGACCTCCTTATGTATTACATTGACCATCTCGTTCGGATTTGTTCCGCGTCCTTTATCATTCGCTGGAAAAGCTGTTCAACGGTCGGGACATCATGAATTCTTGAAGTGACCTGACCGGCCCACCCGAAGCCCTCTTCTCCAGAACCATCATAAATATATTTCTTGTTAGCTTCTCCGCTTATATAAGTCTTTAATCCTTCATAACCTGGATTCGTTTTCTCCAACTCAATAATCTGGTCTGTCCAGCTATTTTTCAAAGCTCTTGCAGGTGCCTTAATGCTGCGCTTAATGACAGTGGTCGACGTCTCATCCGCTTCTATCAATGCTTGTTTATAGCTTTCATGGGCGTGAATACATTCTTTAGTTGCGATGAACCGTGTTCCCATCTCGATGCCTTCCGCACCAAGTGCTAGCGCAGCCATCCACCCTCTTCCATCACCGATTCCTCCAGAAGCGATTACCGGAATAGAAACAGCATCTACAACTTGAGGTGTCAGAACAAAAGTCCCTACGTCGTCCCTTCCAAGGTGTCCACCGCCTTCGTGGCCGACTACCATGACTGCGTCTGCTCCAAGCTCCTCTGCTTTAACCGCTTGACGGCGAGCAGCTACCAATACGAGAGTTTTAATCCCTGTACCCTGAACCATGTCCAATACCGGCTTAGGATTTCCACCTGTGACCGAAATAGCAGGAACTTTTTCATCAATAGCTACTTGGACTCGATCTTCAAAGGGTCTTCCGTGCTGTCCAATAGCAAAGTTTACCCCAAATGGATTCTCAGTCATTCGTCGGACCTTTCTAATCTCATCTCGTAACTGTTCTGGTCCATCCATGCTCATCGCAGTAATTTGCCCTAACCCCCCTGCATTAGAAACAGCTGCAGCGAGATCTGAATAAGCAAGATGAGCAAGCCCTCCTTGAATAATAGGATACGAAATATTCATTAACTCTGTCACATTTGTTTTCCAATTCATCCTATCCCTCCCTTATCCCGTATTTTACCATGAGCCGATTGAGATGAGAAAAATAACTAGCCAGTTTATAGTGAAACTGCTATAATTCAGTTGCTTTCAATATATAAAGAGGTGCAAACAATTCATGAAACAAAATGAAACTCCTTTATTTACAGGTGTCAAAGAGCACGCTGCAAAAAAACCTATTCAATTTCACATCCCAGGTCATAAAAGCGGAAAAGGCATGGATGAAGAGTACCGTGACTTTATCGGTGAAAATGCTCTCTCCATTGATCTGATTAATATTGAACCCTTAGATGATCTTCACCATCCTCATGGGATGATTCAACAAGCACAGGAACTGGCTGCAGAAGCTTTCGGAGCTGACTATACATTCTTTTCTGTTCAGGGGACATCAGGAGCTATTATGACTATGATCATGAGCGTCTGCCATCCTGGAGATAAAATAATAGTTCCAAGGAACGTCCATAAATCGATTACAACCGCGATTATTTTTTCAGGGGCCAAACCTGTATTCATTCATCCTGAACTAGATGACAGATTGGGTATCTCTCACGGAATTACACCTGAGGCTGTAGGGAGAGCATGTGAAGCAAACCCTGATGCTAAGGGCGTTCTAGTCATCAATCCTACGTACTTTGGTATAACGGCTGATTTGAGAAAGATTGTTGAGATCGCTCATTCGTTTGAAATTCCTGTGCTGGTAGATGAAGCACATGGGGTCCACATTCATTTTCATGAGCGGCTTCCCCTTTCAGCAATGCAGGCAGGCGCAGACTTAGCGGCTACAAGTGTCCATAAACTTGGGGGTTCTCTGACCCAAAGCTCGGTCCTCAATTTGCGCGAAGGTCTTGTTTCTCATGAACGTGTACAGACTATTCTTTCGATGCTTACCACGACTTCAACTTCCTATATCCTTCTTGCCTCGCTGGATGCTGCAAGACGACACTTAGCTATCCATGGTAGGAGTTTGTTAGATAAATGCTTATCTCTCGCGGACGACGCCAGAGGAAGACTGAATGAAATCCCAGCGATTTATTGTCCCGGCGAAGATATTTTAGGAAGTGAAGCCACCTTTGATTATGACCCTACTAAGCTGATTATTTCTGTAAAAAATCTTGGGGTTACAGGTTATGACGTTGAAGTGTGGCTGCGGGAAAACTACAACATAGAAGTAGAGCTTTCAGATCTATACAATCTCTTGTGTATCGTCACTCCCGGAGATAGCGAAGAAGATTTAGGTCAATTAATTCGTGCTTTGTCAGAGCTCTCTGAACGGTGTTCTCCCTCACATGAAATGAAAGAGGTAGCTGTCAAAGTGCCACAAATACCTGTTCTTTCACTCACACCACGAGATGCTTTCTATGCATCAACCGAAGTCGTTCCGTTAAAATCTTCAATAGGAAGAATTAGTGCAGAATTTGTAATGGTCTACCCTCCAGGAATCCCGATTTTTATCCCTGGTGAAATCATTACAGAAGAAAACATCCAATACATTCAAGAAAATATTGAAGCAGGCCTTCCTGTCCAAGGACCTGAGGATGACACATTAGAAACCATTCATGTTATACAGGAACAGCATGCGTTTAAATAACCCTATAGATCACCAAAAAAGCCATCCCGACGATTTACGCCGGGATGGCTTTTCTATGATGATCAATTATTTCTTTTCTGAAGTATTGCAAGTCGGACACGTGCTGTAAAGAGTAGAAACCTTCTCATTTTCATAATGCTCAATCACTTTTTGGCAGTCTTGACATACGATTGTACCCATTACACCCACTCCTTAATATTTGTAATCGTTTTCACTGTAAGTTCATTTTAATATGGCACAATCCAAAAATCAAGCCCAAAAGTATAACATTTTATATTTTGTGACATACTAATTAAGTTCATCACTATTATATGTATGACATTCTTAAAATAAATAGTCCAAGAAAAAACGGAAATCTCTTGAGATTTCCGTTTTTTCTTTATGGTGTTTTAATTAGTGCCGGGTCGAGGAGCTCATACCCTTTGTCTTTCAATCCTTGGACAATGTCAGGAAGGGCTTTAGCTGTCCATTCCCTGTCATGCATCAATAAATTAGCTCCATTACCCAACAGGTCTGTATTGACCATTATATCCGCTAATTTTGTCGCATCCATATATTCCTGATTCCAATCGTAGCCGTACGTCCAGTTCATAAGCAGCATATTTTCTTCTACAGCTAATTGCTTAGAGTATTCGGTGTTCTGTCCAAATGGAGCACGGAAGAATTTAGGACGCTCACCGATGATTTCTTCGATACGATCATTCAGACCGATAATTTCTTCTTTTTGTTCTTCTTGAGAAAGATCAGGTAAGGAAGAATGGCTATATGTATGATTCCCGATCGGAAATCCCATTTCATGAATCTTCTTTAATTCTTCTGCTCCTTCAGGTGTATCAATGAAATGACCATTCACGAAAAAGATTGCTGGGGCGTCAAGATCTTTAAGAGTTTTTGCCATTTCAACCCCATGGTTATCAGGTGCGTCATCAATAGTAATTAAAGCTACTTTAGGATTAGCATCCCCAAATGGCTCAAAAGACCAGTTACCAGTCAATTGATATTGTGGTTGTTCAGGTGTTGTGCTTGCAGGCTCTGTGGTCTTATTATCTTTTTGTTCTTCTTCCTTCTTTGTATTTTCATTTTCCTTATTCTTCTCCGACTGTTCTGTCTTCTTTTCTTCGTTGCTTTCCTCTTCCTGCTTGCTTATACTTGAAGCACCGTCACAAGCTGCTAGCAGCAAAACAAGCAGCACAATTCCAACCCACTTTTTCATAGATGACCCTCCACTGTTATGAATTTCCAACTACTATTATATAAGAAGAAATAGGATTTTATCTATCGTTTTTGGGGAATTTATTATATAATGACTAATCGTGGTCCATAGCATTTCTTCATAATAGGTGATTTTTATGATTCAATCTCTTAAAAAGTTCAAAATTCTTGGAGGAAGAACTTTAAAAACAGGGATTTCTGTGTTCTTAACTGCATTAATCTGCGGTTTTTTTAATTTGCCTATCATTTTTGCTGTAATCACAGCTATTGTTACGGTAGAACATACGGCTGCAGATTCTATCAAAAAAGCGTTCGTGCGCTTTCCTGCATCAGCGATAGGAGCTTTATTGGCCACATCCTTATACGCTATTTTAGGAAAAGGTGCACTGACATTTGGGCTCGTTGCTATGATTACGATTGCAGTGTGTCATAAACTGCGTCTGGATGACGGGATCATCGTTGCTACCATCACAGCTATCGCCATGATTCCTGACTTTCAAGAACATTACATTGTTTCGTTCTTTACAAGATTGGGTACAACTTCAATTGGAATCATCATTTCAACTCTTGTGAATTTTTTCCTTTTACCACCCAATTATTCCCCCATGATTTACAAAGATATAAATTCTTTGTATAATCACGCTGCGGTGCTGCTTGAACGTATAATTTCAGACATTGTAGCAGAATCTAAAGAGAAAAACCGGGGAATTCAAAGGTCTTACAGGCAATTGACGGCGCACTTAGAGAGAACATACCAATTGTCACAATTTCAACGTGAAGAGTGGAAGTACCATAAGCACACGAAGAAAGAAATGTCGGCCTTTCAGTTTTCTCAAAAAAAGTTAGGCGCATTCCAACAAATTGCCTACCATTTGGGAAATTTGCAATACGTAAAAACACAGTCATCTGATTTTACCGAAAAAGAAAAAGAGCTCTTACTCACTTTAACAGAAGATTTTGTGAAAGTTCTTCAAGATCCCACACACGGCATTAGCGAGGATCAATTCCAAAGAGTTGAACAGTTGGATGATGTATTCTGGAAGTGGAAAGAAGAACATGTAGAAAAGCAAACGGGATTCAGACATCACTTACCTCCTCAGACCATTTTGATTTATGAACTTTTATGCTTTCATGATGTCCTTGAGGAGCTTCAAAGCATGTCTGAAAAACACAAGCCTATGGTCCATGAGTGTTACTTATAAAGTGAGTGAGAACAAACACTAAATAGGAGGGATGATATCAATGAAACAAGTTTCAAAAGTTTTTTATATTTCTGTTGTTGTAGCCTTCTTATTTATCATTTGGGGAGTCATCCCTAAAGAAACGTTACCAACATGGAATTTAACCAACGTAACATCAACCATCCAAGGATTTTTAACTGATAAATTCGGATGGTTCTATTTACTGTCAATGACAGGATTCGTGATTTTTGCTATCTTTTTGGTTTTCTCTAAGTATGGAAAAATTAAGTTAGGCAAGCCGGATGATGAACCAGAATATCCATATATCACTTGGTTCGCCATGTTATTCAGTGCCGGTATGGGTATCGGTCTAGTGTTCTGGGGTGCAGCCGAGCCATTATCACACTTCCACTCGCCCCCCATTGCAGATCAGGAACCTATGAGTGAAGCAGCAGCGCAATCAGCCATGAAATACAGCTTCTTCCACTGGGGTCTCCACCCATGGGCAATGTACGCTATTTTTGCACTGGCACTTGCCTATTTCAAATTCCGTAAGGATGCACCTGGTGTTATCAGTGCAGCCCTGACGCCAGTTTTAGGTGAAAAACGTGTCAAAGGACCAATAGGAACTCTTGTTGACTTTATTGGTGTTTTTGCAACTATTTTCGGTGTTGCAACATCGTTAGGTTTAGGTGCCTTGCAAATTTCCAGTGGACTTGCCTACACGATTGATGGTCTCGAAGATACATTCACTTTGCAGTTGATCATCATTATTGCGGTAACCATCTTGTTCATGACTTCAGCTATGACTGGATTGAATAAAGGAATTAAATATTTAAGTAATACAAACATTGTCTTAGCTATCGGGTTAATGGTCTTCCTGCTATTTGCAGGGCCGACAAACTTTATTATGGATTTCTTTACAACAACATTCGGATCTTACGTTCGTGATTTACCGTATATGAGTTTCCGAATGACACCTTTTGCTGAAGATAATTCATGGGTTCAAGCCTGGACAATCTTCTACTGGGCATGGTGGATTTCCTGGGCTCCATTCGTAGGTACGTTTATTGCACGTGTATCTAAAGGTCGTACGATTAGAGAATTCATTTTAGGTGTATTGCTTGTACCAACAGTATTCGGTGCCCTATGGTTCTCTGTATTTGGTGGAACAGCGATTTCGTTAGAATTCTTTGATGGTATCGATATCTACTCTGACGTAAGCGAATTGGGTACAGAAGTTGCTCTATTCTCCATGCTGGAACATGTACCGCTTGGTGCAGTCATGTCAATCATTGGACTGCTGCTGATCAGTACATTCTTTATCACTTCCGCAGACTCTGCAACATTCGTACTGGGAATGCAAACTACTAACGGAAGCTTGAATCCACGAAACCAAGTTAAATTCACTTGGGGAATTATTCAAGCAGGAGCAGCAGCAGTACTATTGTGGCAAGGTGGATTAAGTGCCTTGCAGACAGCGGCTATCATTGCTGCATTTCCGTTTATCTTTATAATGATTTTGATGTGTATCTCTCTCCTTCGCGCGTTTAGCGAAGAAGCGAAGAAGGTTGATTTGAAGAAGAAAACTAGATAATTTGTTTGTAGACCTCCGTCCAACTTGCGGAGGTCTTTTTTTGTTTACATGGCCTGTTCTTCCAGATCCTGTTGTTAGAGTATCTTACTCTTATCAAAATTTTTCCTTGGAGTCGATGTTAACTATCAGCACTTCCCGATTGATCAAAAAAACAGGAGCTTAGTGTAAGCTCCTGTTTCATCTTTAGGATGGATATCCAAGAATAGTTTTCGTTTCAAGATATTCCTCGATGCCGTGATCTCCCCACTCTCTTCCAATTCCAGATTGTTTAAATCCGCCAAATGGAGCTGCAAAATCTGCCTCTGCATCGTTTACCTTGATTCGGCCAGCACGGATGCTTGTCGCTACTTTCCTTAATGCTTCTTTGTCTTCTCCAACGACATACCCGGCTAATCCGTACTCGGTATCATTACTTATCCTAATAGCATCATCAAGGTCTTCGTACGTAAGGATGGACATTACCGGACCGAATATCTCTTCTTCTGCTATTGTCATATCGTTTTTAACATCTGAAAACACTGTCATCTTAGTATAATATCCTTTGTCTAGTCCTTCTGGTTTTCCAGTGCCACCAGCGAGGAGTGTCGCACCTTCCTCTACTCCTTTTTCAATATAAGATTGGACTGTATTCCATTGTTTCTTAGATATAAGTGGGCCAACTTTATTATCTTGACGAGGATCTCCTACAGTAAATTCTGGGAGCACTTTCAAGACTTCTTCTTCGAAAGCCTCTTTCATTGAATTAGGAATCAATATTCGAGTTGCAGCGGAACATACTTGACCTGTGTTTGTAGCAATATGATTAACAGCTGTTCTTGCTGCTTGTTCGATGTCCGCATCTTCCAATACAACAAGTGGTGACTTACCACCAAGCTCAAGAGCAACGTTCTTAATGCTTTCTGATGCATTTTGCATTATTTTCTTACCTACTCTACCCGAGCCGGTAAATGACACAAAATCAATACCTGGATGAGAGCTAATGCCATCACCAATAACGTCTCCTTTACCGTTTACAAGATTGAAGACACCTTTTGGTACTCCAGCTGCTTCAAATATTTCGGCTAAAATAATTGCGGCAAACGGGGTAACTTCTGCAGGTTTTAATATGACTGGGCTGCCAGCCGCAAAAGCACTCGCTATTTTAGTAGAGGTCTGATTTGTTGGGAAATTCCAAGGTGTAATTAAACCACTGACTCCTACAGATTCTTTCACACGCGTGTGTCCGCCCATATCCTCCATAAAGGAGAACTCTTTCAAAGATTCGGCAGCCTGAGAAAAATGGTTGTAACCCATCATAAAATGAACTTTTTCAGAAACTGCTAAAGGAGATCCCAATTCATCCGTAATGGTTTCTATAATGTCGTCTTTTCGTTTCTCATACTCTTCTGCAATTCGTTCAAGCATTTTTACTCTATCATCCTTAGACATTGTTGAAAAAGAAGGAAAAGCCTCTCTAGCTGCTTTCACAGCTTTATCTAAATCTTCCTTCGTTCCTAAGCTGATTTTACCTATAACTTCTTCAGTAGCCGGGTTGATAACCTCTTCGACGTCCGATCCTGTGGATTCAACCCACTCACCATTAATGTAATGTTTGAGATAATTACGCATCCTATCCGACTCCTTCTATAAAAAGTCAACTACAACTATTTCTATATTGAGCTTCCACTATTGAACATTACCTTTTTTATCCATAGTGAAACCTCCCCACTAGTCGATAGAATTGAAAAAAGCACACACCGTCTTAGATGTGCGCTATTTCAAAATTAAGCGTTTTTTATTAAAAGGTATATAAAATATGGCGCTCCAATGATAGCCGTCATGATCCCTGCAGGAATTCCACTCGGATCTGTTAAGTTCCTGCCGATGGTGTCTGCGACTAATAAGAGCCATCCACCTAACAAAACAGCCACTGGTATAAAAAGCTGGACGCGTGGACCGACAAGTGATTTTGCTAAATGAGGTGCGAGTAAGCCGATAAATGCAATGCCCCCTGTAACGGAAACAGAAGATGCGGCTAATGCCACTGCAATTATGAATAAGATAAATCGGTCTTTCTCAATGCTAACACCTGCACCGATTGCCACAGGTTCGCTTAGGTGCAATAAGTTCATGCGGTTCGATTTATAGAGAGTGTAGGGAACGAGAATGGCTAACCAGGGAAGAATAGCGATGATAAATGGCCAATCTGTTCCCCAAATGTTCCCTGCCAGCCAGTTGGCAATGAAATCAACTTTTGTACGCTCAGCTGAAGATATCAAAATAATCATCGACCCAGAAAGGGCCATCGCAAATCCTATTCCCACAAGCACCAGTCTGACCGGTTTGAATCCTGCATTTTTTTGATAGGAGAACAAATAGATTAGTAAAGAAGTGACAAGGGCGCCTAAAAAGGCTACTAGTGGAAGCAAATACACAAAGGAGCCTGCTTCTATTGGAAAGTACAAGAAAAATACTGAAATGGCGACACCTGCCCCAGCATTAATTCCTATGATTCCAGGATCGGCTAAATCATTACGGGTAATTGTTTGAAGGATTGCACCTGATAAGGCTAAAGCCATTCCTGCAAGCATTGAAATAATCAGCCTAGGTAACCGGATTGAAAACAGAACAAACTCTTCCTTGAATGAACCTTGACCAAAAATTGTTGGAATGATCCGATCAAAGGAAACAGAAGAGTACCCTATCCCCATAGCGATAAAGCTAGTTATTAAGATTAAAATAGCAAAGCCAAGGACATACAGCCGCTGTTTTCGCAGCAAATGAGGATGAATCATAACGTCTTCCCTCCTTTTCTAACAATTAGAAGAAAAAATGGAAGCCCTAGCATTGCTACAATTGCTGCCACAGGAGTTTCATATGGAGCATTTATTGTTCTTCCAACCGTATCTGCCAGCAGCAAGAATGTTCCTCCTGTGAAGACTGACATAGGTAAGATGAAACGGTAATCAGTACCCGCAAGCGCACGAACAATGTGTGGAATCATGAGCCCTATAAACACCATATTACCTACGAGAGCAACTGCTGCTCCAGCAAGAATAATAACTGAGACAAACAGACAAATTTTGATTAAGAGAACCTTCTGGCCGAGCCCTATCGCCAACTCTTCATTCAAGCTTAAAACCGTCAGTTGTTTTGATAGAAATAAAGCAAGCAAGGTTCCAATAACGACAAAAGGGATAACAATTTGAAGCTGACTCCATGTTGTTCCGATAAGCCCTCCTGCGGTCCACATGGTAATATCTTTCGAAACTTTAAAGTACAGCCCGATAAACTCACCAATCGCTGTCAGAAATGCTGATACTGCTGCCCCCGCTAATACAATACGAAAAGGAGAAAACCCTCCTCGTTTTATGGAACCTATCCCTATGACGAGTACGGCTCCAGCAGCCGCTCCTATAAAACAAGCGATTGTAATCCAGAAGTAATTAGCTCCCGGGATAATGGCAAGGGCAACCGCGAGAGCCATGTTAGCACCAGATGTCAAACCTAACAGTCCAGGATCAGCTAAGGGATTCTTGGTTAAACCTTGCATGATTGCCCCAGATACAGCCAGTGCTGCTCCCACGACAACAGCCCCTATTTCTCTTGGCAGGCGAATTTCTTTGATAAGCAGCGTCCCTTTATTTTCAACGTCACTCGTTAGCGCTAACACGATATCTTTCATATGAATGTCGGCTGCTCCATAGCGAATTGCAATCACAAAACATACGATTGATACTAGTACCGTAATTATCAATTTATAAATAAACGATATTTTTTTCATGAAAATCTCATCTTTCCTATGTAGATTAAGAAAAGGGAATCATAATGGATTCCCTCCTTTTAAATTATTCACCTAAGAATTTCTCTTGGAAAACTTTTAATTGATAATCTAATGTGTGGGCGTCGTTGAAGTAGAAAGATTTCGCATTTACTTCAAATACATTACCGTTTTTAACAGCTGGAATGTTCTTATACGTTTCTGTTTCCTGAAATGCATTTTCTTCATCTTGATTCTTGCTGAAGATAATATAATCCCCGGCATACTCTGGAAGTACTTCTGGAGAAATTGCATAATATCCAGGTTCTAACGCCATTTCTTTTACTTTTTCAGGCATTTTCAATCCCATTTCTTGATATAGGATTTCTGTTCCACGTGCCCAATTATCTCCGAATACGTAAATTTGTTTTTCAAATTTCTCAATGACGGTGACCGTAGCATCTTCCCCAATTTTCTCTTTAATTTTATTTCCAGTTTTCTCAGCTCTTTGTTTAAAATCTTTTACCCACTGTTTAGCTTCTTCTTCTTTATTAACGAGCTTACCGATTTCAATATGTTGTTCTAAGTAATCGAGCTTGCCGTAAGTATAAGTGACTGTTGGAGCAATTTCTTTCAGTTTATCGACATTCTTTGTGTTTGATAATCCTATAATTAAATCAGGATTCAATTCAATTATTTTTTCAAGATTATCACCTGCAACCGTTTCTACTCCTTTAAGCTCGTCTTCAAACCTTGGATTCATTTTGGACCAAGAATCCACTCCTACCATGTTCACATCTAATGACATCAAGTTTCCCGCAAAAGATGAAAGAACGACAACTCTCTGCGGATCTTTCGGTACTTCAACAGGTCCGTTTTCAGATTCATAAGTAACCATTTCAGAAGAAGCCTCTTCTCTACTGTTTTCTTTATTTTCTTCAGATTCTGCTGCTCCTGAATTGCTTCCGCATGCGCTAAGAATGAGCACTAGCAAAAGCAATAGGATTGTAGATAATTTCTTCATTTGTTTCTTCTTCTCCCTTCCATAAATCATAAGTTAAGCACATCGGTTTATCTGTTCTCGGATCACGCCCAATTACCGCATCAATATGAAACACTTGGCATAACACCTCCCGTTGTATAACTTCTTCGCAAGATCCAGATTTAATTATTTCTCCTTGTTTCATTGCAACGATATGATCAGCAAATCGTGCGGCTTGGTTCAGATCGTGGAGGACCATCACGATTGTCCGTCCTTCTTCACGGTTCAATCTTTTCAAGAGCTCCAGAACTTCAAGCTGATGAGCCATATCCAAATAAGTCGTAGGTTCATCAAGAAAAATCATCTCAGTCTCTTGAGCTAAGGACATCGCAATCCATACCCTTTGACGTTGGCCTCCAGATAAAGCATCAACAGATTCGTATTTGAATTCATGGATTCCAGTAACATCGAGTGCCCATTCTACTACTTCCAAGTCCCTTTTTGTTAAACGTCCAAATCCTTTCTGATAAGGAAACCTTCCATAAGAGACAAGCTCCCCAACTGTCAACCCACTTGCGCTCTCCGGATTTTGAGGGAGTATCGCTAACTTTCTAGCTAGTTCTTTCGTGTTTTGTTTAGTAATACTTTCACCATCCAAAATATAGACCCTGATTGATGCTGAATGATCCGCGTCATCGCTTTAAGTAATGTTGATTTGCCACATCCATTTGATCCAATAATGGTTGTAATCTGCTTATCTGGGATCTCGACTTGCAGATTCTTAACAACCTTTTTATCTCCATAACCAACGTTAACGTTTCTTGTATGTAGGCGAGTCATGAATAGCCCTCCTGTAAATATGCGCCCCTCTTATTTGATAATGATTCTCAATATCATTACCAATAATACTATAATCCTAATCCAAATGGATGTCAACTAAATTCCTACCTTTTACTCTTTTTTATGTAGTTAAAAGACAAATTATTTCTTGCTGTTACAATCGCACTTAAAAGACATTATGAAGGACTTGCATACGCAAGTCCCTTATAATTCTTACTCTGTTCCTTTGTTCGTTGCTTTTCCTTCTTTTTCGCCTTTTTCTTTTCTCATTGCATTCAAGTCCCTTTTACTTTTATGCTTCTTGTTTTTATCCTTCATCATTCATCCTCCTTTCTTTACTATTTTGTGTCACAATGGCTAATATCATCAGGGACAAAGCTTTACAAATTTCATAAAGATTAACAAGTCGGTTAATAATAAAACACTGCGATATCATTTAAATGACATTTCCTTAACATCAACAAACCTGTTCATTCCCTTTGTTACACTGTGTGTGGAAGGAATGAAAGGGAGTGGGACTTAATGAAATTCAGCACGTTACTGGCCATCTTGTCGGTGCTCTTATTAACAGGCTGTCTCCCACAGTCAGAAGATGTAGAAGTCTTAAGTGCGCAAGAATCTTCTTATGAGCTTTATCTTTATACAGAGACGGATAACAAGGATAAGGCAAAGAACTACTTAAGTGCCTTGTTGGATTGGAAAACAAGTCAGATAGAGTCTAAGAATATTGAATTTAAACAATCCAAAACTAATGCAGATAAAATTGGCATTTCTGAAGAGAAACTCCCCTCTCTTGTCATAAAAAAAGAAGGCAAAGTTGTAAAACATATTACAGGGGATCCACCAACAAAAGAGATTTTAAATGAATTAGAGCAATCCATCGTCATGGTCCAATGATTTCTCTCTCTTTTCACATAAATAAAAGAGCAGCCAAAAATTTGGCTGCTCTTTTTCATTTAAATTTATTTTACAATGTGGATAGGTTGTCCAATAGCTACTTCTGCAGCTTCCATTGTAATTTCTCCAAGCGTTGGGTGAGCGTGAATCGTTAACGCAAGATCCTCAGCTGTCATACCAGCTTCAATGGCCAGCCCAAGCTCAGCGATCATGTCACTGGCATTCGGCCCAGCTACTTGCGCACCGATCACAAGGTCGTCCTCTTTACGAGTGACAAGCTTCAAGAATCCGTCACTATCGTTAAGAGATAGCGCACGTCCATTCGCTGCGAATGGGAATTTAGAAGCTTTGACTTCAAACCCAGCATCTTTAGCTTCCTGCTCTGTATATCCGACAGAAGCAAGTTCTGGATCAGAGAAGACTACAGCAGGAATTCCGTGGTAATCAATCTCAGATTTCTCACCAGCAATGGCTTCCGCTGCAATTTTACCTTCATAAGAAGCTTTGTGAGCCAATGGAGGACCTTCAACAATATCACCAATCGCATAGATGTTATCAATGCTAGTACGGCATTGCTTGTCGATTTCGATAATTCCTTTATCACTCATTTTCAATCCTAATTCTTCTAGTCCAATTTCATCTGTATTCGGACGACGACCAACTGTTACTAGTACATAATCAGCGTCAATCGTTTTTTCTTCGCCTTTTACTTCGTACTTCACAGTTACTCCGTCTTCTTTCTCTTCTACACCTTGAGCCATTGCTTCTGTAACGACGTCAACACCTTTTTTCTTAAGGCGCTTCTTAACAAGAGAAGACATTTGCTTCTCAAAACCACCAAGGATATCCTTCGTTCCTTCAAGAATCGTTACTTCAGTATCAAAGTTTGCATATGCAGTTCCTAGTTCAGTACCGATGTAACCTCCACCAATGACAACCATTTTCTTAGGTATTTCATTCAGCGAAAGAGCTCCAGTAGAATCTAGAACACGATCTGAGAACTTGAAATTTGGAATTTCGATTGGACGAGAACCTGTTGCAATGATGCAATTGTTAAATGTGTAAGTTTGAGAGTTCTTATCATCCATTACACGGACTGTATTGTTGTCAACAAAATAAACCTCACCTTTTACGATATCTACTTTGTTTCCTTTAAGAAGGCCTTCGACACCGCCAGTAAGTTTTTGAACAACGCCGCTCTTCCACTCTTGTACTTTAGAAAAATCGACTGTTGTGTTCTCAGATTGGATGCCCATATCTTCAGAGCCTTTAGCATGTTCAAAACGGTGACCTGCTTGAATCAATGCTTTAGAAGGTACACAACCAACGTTTAAACAGACACCGCCTAGGTTGCCTTTATCAACGATTGTTACCTTTTGCCCTGTTTGAGCAGCACGGATGGCAGCTACATAGCCACCAGGTCCTGCTCCAACGACTAACGTATCTAATTCAATTGGGAAATCTCCTACTACCATACTTTACGCCTCCATCATAATTAGTTGTGGATCGTTCAGTAAACGCTTGATGTTGTTCATTGCATGCTGAGCTGTAGCACCATCAATAATACGGTGGTCAAAGCTCAAGGAAATCGCAAGAACAGGAGCTACAACTACTTCTCCGTCACGTACGACAGGTTTTTCAGCAATCCGGCCGATACCTAAGATCGCTACCTCTGGGTGGTTGATAACTGGTGTAAACCATTGACCACCAGCAGAGCCGATATTTGTAATCGTAGTGGAAGCACCTTTCATTTCGTCAGAAGAAAGTTTACCATCACGAGCTTTCACAGCTAGTTCATTGATTTCGCTAGAGATAGAGAAGACAGATTTGCGATCTGCGTCTTTAACGACTGGAACCAATAGTCCCTTATCTGTATCTGCAGCGATACCAATATTATAATAGTGTTTCTGGATAATTTCATCCGTATTGTCATCAACAGAAGTGTTGAGTACAGGATATTTCTTAAGTGTAGATACAAGAGACTTCACGACATAAGGAAGATATGTCAGCTTGATATCTTGTTCTGCAGCAACCGCTTTGAATTTCTTACGGTGAGCAACAAGTTCAGAAACATCCACTTCATCCATCAACGTAACGTGAGGTGCCGTTTGCTTGGAGTTAACCATAGCTTTCGCAATTGCTTTACGGATACCGCTCATTTTCTCGCGCGTTTCAGGATACGCTTCGCCAGCAGCTGGAGCCGCTTGTTGTGTAGATTCTTGTGCTGTTTCTTCTTTTTCCTGTGCAGTATCTTGGGCAGCTTCTGCCTGACCGCCGCTCATGAAGCTTTCTACGTCTTCTTTAGTGATACGGCCATTTTTGCCTGACCCTTGGACCTTACGAATATCCACATCGTTATCACGTGCGAATTTGCGTACTGATGGCATAGCAATGACACGTGTATCATCATCTACTGAATCATCTTGAGCTGCAGGTTCTTGAGATTTCGAATCATCTTTACTTTCTTCTTTAGGTTCCTCTTTAGGTTCTTCTTCCTTAGCTTCCGCTTCAGATTCACCAGAATCCTCAGAACCATCGTCAATTGTGATAATGACTGTACCGACTGTAGTTGTTTCTCCTTCATCTACATGGATTTCTTTAACCGTTCCATCTACTTGGGAAGGAATTTCAACAACAGCTTTGTCGTTTTGCACTTCACAAAGTACATCATCTTCTTTTACTTCATCGCCTGGTTTGACAAACCATTTTGCAATTTCACCTTCGTGGATACCTTCACCGATATCAGGCAATTTAAATTCAAACGCCACGGTTATAACCTCCTATTATTAGAGATGATTAAAAGTTCATAACTTCGTTTACTTTTTCAACAATCGTGTTATGGTTTGGTAACCATACTTCTTCAGCTTGAGTAAATGCATATACAGTGTCAGGAGCCGTTACACGAAGAACTGGGGCTTCAAGGTGCAAGATCGCACGTTCTTGAATTTCAGATACAACATTCGCAGCAATTCCTGCCTGTTTTTGAGCTTCTTGAATCATGACTGCACGGTTAGTTTTCTTCACGGACTCAAGGATTGTTTCATAGTCTACAGGACTGATTGTACGAAGGTCGATGACTTCTGCACTTACACCATCTTTTTCAAGTTCATCCGCTGCTTTCAAAGCAGAGTGAACCATCGCACCATAAGCGATAAGAGTAATATCGGAACCTTCACGCTTAATTGCTGCTTTATCAAGTTCTACTGTATATTCTTCTTCTGGTACTTCATCACGGAACGAACGGTAAAGCTTCATGTGCTCAAGGAAAACAACTGGGTCGTTATTACGGATGGAAGAAATCAATAGACCTTTCGCGTCGTAAGGGTTAGATGGAATAACAACACGAAGTCCTGGCTGCTGAGCCATTAGCCCTTCAAGGCTGTCTGCGTGAAGTTCAGGTGTGTGTACACCACCGCCGAAAGGAGAACGAATAGTGATCGGCATTTGACGTGTACCGCCAGAACGGTAGCGATAGCGTGCCATTTGACCACTGATTGCGTCCATAGTCTCGTAAACGAAACCGAAGAACTGGATTTCAGGTACTGGACGGAATCCAGTTAAAGCGAGACCAATGGACATACCACCGATTCCGGATTCAGCTAGAGGTGTATCAAATACACGATCTTCACCGAATTCTTTTTGAAGACCTTCTGTCGCACGGAATACTCCACCGTTTTGACCAACGTCTTCACCGAAAACTAGCACGTTTTCATCGTTTTTTAGTTCTGTGCGCATCGCGTCTGTGATGGCTTGAATCATTGTCATTTGTGCCATGATCTACTTCGACTCCTTTTCCTTGTATTCTTCCATCTGTTCTTTCAAGTTGGACGGAAGTTCATCATGCATGATACCGATCAAGTCAGTAACTTTTTGTTTTGGTGTGTTGTCTGCTTCTTTAACAGCTGCTTTAATTTCTTCTTTTGTTTTCTCAATCAATTCATTTTCTTCTTCCTCAGACCAAAGATCTTTAGCCTCTAGGAACTTACGGAAACGAACGATTGGATCTTTCTTTTCCCATTCGTTATCTTCATCTTCCGTACGGTAACGTGTTGGATCGTCACCAGCCATTGTGTGTGGTCCATAACGGTACGTAAGTGTCTCAATTAGTGTTGGGCCTTCACCGTTGATTGCACGTTCACGCGCATCTTTAGTTGCAGCATAAACGGCTAGTACGTCCATCCCATCAACTTGGATGCCTTCAATACCTGCAGCAACAGCTTTCTGAGCGATCGTTTGCGCCGCTGATTGCTTCTCAACAGGTACAGAAATTGCGAAGCGGTTGTTTTGCACGACAAAAATAGCCTGTGCACCGAACGCACCTGCGAAGTTAATCCCTTCATAGAAGTCACCCTGTGAAGCACCACCATCACCAGTGTAAGTAATAGCTACAGCATTTTCACCGCGCTTCTTATATCCAAGTCCTACACCAGCGGTCTGTGTAATTTGCGCACCGATAATGATTTGCGGGCTTACAGCGTTCACACCTTCAGGCATTTGGTTACCTTTATAGTGTCCGCGGGAGAATAGGAATGCTTGATATAGTGGAAGACCATGCCAGATCAATTGTGGGACATCACGATAACCTGGAAGTATAAAGTCTTCTTTCTCAAGTGCAAATTGACTTCCGAGCTGTGATGCTTCTTGACCAGCTGTCGGAGCATAGAAACCAAGACGTCCCTGACGGTTAAGTGCAATGGATCGCTGGTCCAAAATACGCGTATAAACCATACGGCGCATAATTTCTTTTAAATCTTCATCTGATAAATCAGGCATAGCGTCTTCGTTGACGATTTCGCCTTCTTCATTAAGGATTTGAAACGTTTCGAACTGATTTTCAATGTTCTCAAGAGTTCGTTTCAAAGTCATTCACCTCTTCCTTTCCTATTTTAAAAATGGATGCTGTGAGTAGCTTTCCCAATTATGAAAAAAAACTGTACCTTTTTGCTCTTTACGTTTTACCCTGTACACAACTTTATTAATCATACGTGCAAACTTAGCTAAAACTGTTATATTGAACGGCAACTTCTTAATGGTACAATGTAAATCCAATATGTAGTTTAGCTCAATTCGCCATCATTCGTCAATTACTTCGTAAAAGATAATGTCCTTCTGTGAACAGAGTCTCTTCATAGTTGTAAAAAACAGGCTGAAAATGTCGACAGAAATATGAATACTGTATCACTGAATTATTCAACCTGTATTAATCATAATTTTTTTCAGATGCAGATGCAAGAAAGAAAACTTCAGCAGACTTTCCAATTTGATTTCTATCCCTCGCAGCCTTCAACATCTTTGCTGAGAATATTTTCAAACAAAAAAACCGTTGAAAACAACGGTTTTATCATTTCTATTCATTCTCTTCTTTATAAGTAACTTCAACCCCTAGAGCATCATAGAACTCTTTCTTCTTGTCATTGTACTGATCTGTGTACTTGTTGAATTCTTCGTTTGCTTTTGTAACTTCGTTATACTTTTCGTTAATGCTCTCTACTTGTTTCTGAAGTTTTTCTTCAGTCAGATCCTTCTTTTGAAGCATTTCATACAATTCAGCATCAAGAGTTAATGCTTCTTCGTATGATTTGTAAAGCTTTTGATAAGCATCATAGCGTTTTTGCATAATCTCTACAAGCTCATTGCCTACTTCTTTCGCTTCTGCTTTTTCCTCATCTAAATCCTCGATTAACGGTTTGATCTTATCAAACTCTTCTTTCGCAGCTTCGATACTTTCTTTCTCTGTCTTTATTTTCTCTCTTCTTTCTTCAACGATGCCAGCCGCTTTTTTAGACTTCTCTTTAATCTGTTCAAATTCATCCATACTTAAATCAATGATTTCGTTGTACAATTTCTGCTCTTTATTTTCTAGATCGACTAAAGGCTGTTGCTGTTGGCGAAATTCATCCTCCAGCGTAACCGCTTTTTCCAAATGATCATAAATTTTTTCTTGAGCAGATTGGCCTGTACACGCAGTCAATAAAAAAACGCCTGCAGCTATAATAGCCATAAGCACGATTCGACGCACAAACATTTCCCCCTTGTTCTTACAACAAATCATTATTGTAATCTCGGCATATGTACAATAGTATAATAAATGAAAATAAATTGGAAGTGGATTTCTTTCAAATGTTTCCAATACGTCCTTATTTTGTTTGGAGCAAAAAGTTCCTCTTCTATCCCGTAAATTTGGAATGCGATCATAAATTTTTCTGTCTTAAATATTTAAATTGGACTTCATATGTAGTAAGGTACAATTTCCTAATTGCAAATGCTATGATCGAGATGATAAAGAAAGGATGTTTTCTATGATCACAATGGACGATATCGTTCGTGAGGGTCACCCAGCACTAAGAAAAGTGACCGAGGAAGTGTCTCTCCCTCCCTCAGAAGAAGATAAAGAAACACTTGAGGAGATGCTACAGTATTTAAAAAACAGTCAAGATGAGCAAGTTTGTGAGCGCTATGGTCTCAGGCCTGGAGTAGGACTCGCAGCTCCTCAAATTAACGTCAATAAACGTATGCTCGCGGTTCACTTCGTTGACCTTAAAGACAAACTCTACAGTTACGGTCTATTTAACCCACGTATTGTCAGCCATTCCGTGGAACGTACGTACCTGTCAACAGGAGAAGGCTGCCTATCGGTTGATAGAGAAGTACCGGGATATGTTCCACGCTATAGAAGAATTACCGTTAAAGCGACTGATCTTGAAGGCAATGAAGTAAAACTTCGTCTTAAGGATTACGCCGCTATCGTCTTTCAGCATGAAATTGATCATTTGCACGGAATTATGTTCTACGATCATATTGATAAAGACGATCCATTTAAAGAGCCAGAGAATGCCACTCCGGCAGATCGCTAATATAAAGAAGCCTGCACACAACGTGCAGGCTTCTTTACATACTATTTGGTTAAAAGTCCTAACTTATAGATAGCGTTGACTAAACCGCCCTCACTAACATCATCCGTTATCAAATCACTGACCGCTTTCGTCTCTTGGACGGCATTTCCCATCGCAACCCCCGTACCGATCTCCCGGATCATTTCTATGTCGTTCAATCCATCGCCAAACGCATAAGCTTCTTCGTTTTTGAGGCCTGCCGCTTCAATGAGTTTTTTAATCCCTTCAGCTTTTGATCCCCCCTGAGGAAGTACATCACAAGAAAACTCATGCCAACGAATGTAATCGAATGCTTTATGGTTTCTTCGGTACTCCTCTATCTCATCTCCTTCACAGAAAAGAAGGGATTGATAAATGTTTCTGCCTTTGAAAAAAGCTGTATCTTCTGGTGGATGATCCAAAAATAAAGAACCTAAGCTCTTTTCAATGTGTGAATGGTCGGGAGTCGATGCCTTCATTTCTTTGTGATTCATGAACACCATCGGGTGATTATTTGCTTCCGCATTTGAGTAAAGAGCTTCTAGTTCAGGTTCTGACAAGGGGTTTCTATAGATCTCTTCCCCTTCAAAAACAACATACTGGCCATTAAAACTGACAAAGGAATCGATTCCAAGTTTTTCTCTTAATTCTGGATACATAAACGGTGCTCGTCCTGTAGCAATAGCACAATACACCCCAGCATCTTGAAGCTCCTTTACGGCTTTAACCGTTGCTTCTGGAAGCTTTTTATCATGATCTAATAAAGTACCATCAATGTCGAAAAACGCAATTTTTTTGCTCATAGCCTATCCTCCATGATTTATTTTGTCTTACTATAATAGTTCTATGTACTATTTGGCTATACTGTAGCACGAGAGCATAGGTTTGAGAAGAAAAACACACGATAATAGTAATTTCTAATAGGTAAATGTTTCATTCTTTAAGAAACAGTATTATACTAAAGGTAACAGGGATTGGGCGGTTTAACGTTTTTGGCGCTTTTCTTCATCAGCGAAAGGAGATGGGCACAATGATGAAGCGTCTTCGAAGAAAGCTTAGAAAACGTTGGAAAAAGTTAATGAATCGTAAAACATACGCATAAGTCATGAATGCGGAACTTTTTACAGGGATGACTATCATTATCCTTACCATACGGCAAACAAACGTGCTATGATTGATGACAGGACAAGAATGTGGAAATTATATCTAGTTAGGAGCGATAGAGTAATGATATTCAAAGTACTATATCAGGAGCTTGCACAAGAAGTTCCTGTGCGCGAACGTACACAGGCCATGTACGTCGAAGCGGAAACCGAAAGAGAAGTACGTAAAAAATTGGCCAATAATGGGTTTAACATCGAATATATCCAGGTGCTTGATGAGGATCACTTGGCATATGAACAACAATCCGAAGATTTCGCTGTGGAGAATTTATAACACATGAAATTCGTAAAAAATGACCAAACAGCTGTGTTCGCACTCGGCGGACTCGGTGAAATTGGAAAAAATACGTACGGTGTACAGTTCCAAGACGAAATCATCCTCATTGATGCTGGTATTAAATTCCCGGAAGACGAACTGTTAGGAATCGACTATGTTATTCCGGACTATACCTACCTGGTACAAAACCAAGATAAAATTAAAGGGCTTTTCATCACGCATGGTCACGAAGACCACATCGGCGGAATCCCTTACTTGTTACGTGAAATCAACATTCCAATTTATGCTGGAAAGCTGGCAGCTGGCCTGCTTCGTAATAAACTGGATGAACATGGATTGTTACGGAATACAAAGATGCACACCATCCAAGAAGATGATGTCATTAAATTCCGTAAAACATCTGTGTCCTTCTTCCGTACGACGCATAGTATTCCAGATTCTTACGGAATTGTAGTAAAAACACCTCCTGGCAATATTGTGCACACAGGAGACTTTAAATTTGATTTCACCCCTGTTGGAGAACCAGCCGACTTAGCCAAAATGGCTGAGATTGGAAAAGAAGGCGTTCTCGCTCTGTTATCAGATAGTACAAACAGTGAAGTTCCTGGCTTCACAAAGTCCGAGCGTGTGGTCGGACAAAGTATTCATGACATCTTTTCACGCGTTGATGGCCGATTGATTTTTGCTACCTTTGCTTCAAATATTCATCGTCTGCAACAAGTCGTTGAAGCAGCTGTAAAATATGGCAGAAAAGTTGCGGTGTTTGGTCGGAGTATGGAAGCATCAATTTCAATTGGTCAGGAACTCGGTTATATCCGTGCTCCTAAAGATACGTTCATTGATGCACAGCAGATTAATCGTCTGCCAGCCAATGAAGTGACGATCCTTTGTACTGGTTCTCAAGGTGAACCTATGGCGGCTCTGTCCAGAATTGCCAATGGAACTCACCGTCAGATCCAAATTCAGCCTGGTGACACCGTTGTGTTCTCGTCTTCCCCAATCCCTGGAAACACAATCAGTGTCAGCCGCACAATCAACAAACTATATCGTGCAGGAGCAGAAGTCATTCACGGCCCATTGAACGACATTCACACTTCCGGTCACGGTAGTCAAGAAGAAATGAAATTGATGCTGCGCTTAATCCAACCAAGATTCTTCATGCCTATTCACGGTGAATACCGTATGTTGAAAGAGCATGCGAACTTGAGCCACGACTGCGGCCTTCAGCCTGAAGATTGCTTCGTCATGGATAATGGAGATGTATTAGCTCTAGGTAAAGACGAAGCGATGGTTGCTGGTAAAATCCCTTCTGGCTCCGTTTACGTAGATGGAAGCGGTATTGGCGATATCGGAAACATCGTGTTGAGAGACCGCCGTATTTTATCTGAAGAAGGACTTGTTATTGTAGTTGTGAGCATCAATATGAAAGAATTTAAGATCGCATCAGGTCCAGACATTATCTCTCGAGGATTCGTATACATGAGAGAGTCTGAAGACTTAATTAAAGAAGCTCAAAAGCTAGTCAGCTCCCATGTTGAGAAAGTGATGGAACGCAGGACCACCCAATGGTCTGAAATTAAAAACGAGATCACGGACACGATTGCACCATTTTTATTCGAAAAAACAAAACGTCGTCCAATGATCCTTCCGATCATTATGGAAGTATAAACCATAGTTAAAACCCCGCTGAAAATCAGCGGGGTTTTTGATTTAAAAAATAACGGTTTAAGTTAATCTTTTTATTGCTTTCTTCATGTCGGGTAAATCAAGGGAACCTGTTTCAAAGAAATTCTTAACAATATATTTTGAGAAATTTACGGCTGATTGATAATCAATATGACCAGGCAATGGAGCTTGATCTTCAATGACAACATCAATGATTACCGGTTTTTTTGATACGAAAGCCTGTTCCATCTTTGGTCCGAGTTCTTCGTAACTTTCAATTCGATACCCTTCCCCTCCACATGCTTCAGCAAATTTGGCAAAGTCCATATCCCCGAGATTCGTCATATAATTAACGTGTCCCATCTGCTCTTGCTCGTATTTGATCATACCAATTTTACTATTGTTCAATATAATCATCTTGATCGGTAAATCATATTTGACCGCGGTGACAAAATCGTGCATTACCATAGTGAAGCCTCCATCGCCTGCGACCCCTATGACTTGCTTATCCGGATATGCCTGTTGAGCAGCAATTGCTCCTGGCAATCCGCTCCCCATTGTTGCAAGCCATCCAGAAATAATAAATTTCTGATCAACCAATGGTAAAAAGCGAGTCAACCATACGGTAACATTTCCAACATCTCCTGAGATGACTGCCCCAGGCTGCATGTGCTTCTCTAACTCGTACATGACTTGCGGAGCGTGTAGAGGGTCATCTGTCGATCTCTTCTCTTCTTGGATAGCGACACGCCAATTGTTCATTTTTTCTTGGTACTCATTTAAGTAGGCACGTTCCTCAACTGGTTTAATCAGTTTAGTAAGGGCTGTTAGCGTTTCCTTCGCATCACCTGCAAGTCCCATTTCAATTGGATAATACTTACCAAGGTTTTCTGGGCGATAATCGATCTGAATAGCTTTTACGTGATCCGGCAAGAAATCACGGTAAGGAAACTGTGTACCAATTAAAATCAATAGATCGGTCTCCTTCACAGCATGGTAGGCAGGCTTTGTTCCTATTTGGCCATGCTGCCCAAGACAATAAGGATGATTGTCCGGTATAATTCCTTTTGCAAGTAAACTAAGTACAATAGGGGACTTAATCGCTTCAGCAAAATTGATCAGCTCATCCCTTGCATCTACTGTTCCTTTTCCTGCTAAGATGAGTGGCTTTTCTGACTGATCGATCAGTTCTTTCGCTTCCATCATATGTACCGTCTTCGGTACCATATCAGGCTTGTAATAGCCTCTTGATGTCAATCTAACATCGCCTTTTTGCTTCTTATCAAAAAGATCGTCAGGAACGATGAGAACAGCTACACCACTATGTGCATAAGCTTCTCTTATAGCTTGGTCTAAAAGATCAGGCAGCTGAGCTTCTGTTTCTGCACGCTTATTGTAAACTGCTACGTCATCGAACATTCGCTCCAAATTGATTTCCTGAAAGGCCTCTGTTCCTACTTCATCCGAATGCACTTGACCAACGAGAGCTAAGACAGGCGCTTTATCGGCTTTTGCATCATATAATCCGTTCATCAAGTGAACAGCCCCCGGTCCAGCGATTGATAAACATACTCCGAGTTTTCCGGTGAGTTTAGCGTACGAAGCAGCTGCAAGAGCTCCCACCTCTTCGTGTCGGACCTGAACGAATGATATATCCTTTTGCCTTTTCCTTAAATCATCGATTAATTCGTTAATAGAATCTCCTGGCATTCCGTAAATATGATCAACGCCCCAATCCACTAGTTGTTGGGCCATTACATCTCCTGTTCGTTTTTCATTAAACATTAGGCTCATCCTTTCACATTCACTGGGCTATTGTATTAGTCTTTAGCTATCTCTATTTCCGTTATTCAATAAAAGTAAACTAAATAAGTGAGTTGGGTGCTGGGCTAATGTTATTATTCATTCAAATTAAGGAGATCCGTTCTTCCATATAAGCCTCCTTATCTTGAAGACTTGAATTCGAGGTATTCTCCGGGCCGTTGCGTAATAAGTCTAAGGTTTCACGGAGAGCTTTAGCTCGAGGAGGCTCAGCACATGCCCACGGAAAGCGAGTGATTTCTCGGACCTCCAAATTCTACTTAGGGCAACGGAAAGCTCACAGTACCTCGAAATCAAGTCTTCCACTATCCTGGAATATAGTTTGATAAATCATTCTGCAGATTGCTTAACACTAATTGTATATAAATAAAAAACCCTACCTAAATGGCAGGGATTTTGTTAGTCTTCCACAACTAAGTTTTTCTCAAAGCGGCTAATATCTTTATCCGCACCAATTACAATTAGAATATCACTCTCACGAATTTCTTCAGTTGCCATCGGAGAAACAATAACGTCTTTGTTCCGCTTAATCGCTACGACATTACATCCGTATTCTGCACGAATATCAAGGTCAACAAGCGTACGGCCACTCATTTTACTTCCAGCTTTCACCTCAACAACACTGTGATCATCGGACAGTTCGATATAGTCCAGAATGTTGTTTGAGATGATGTTATGGGCGATACGTTTCCCCATATCACGTTCAGGGTGTACAACGTGATCGGCTCCAATCTTATTTAGAATCTTTTCATGATAATCATTTTGTGCTTTTACGGTAATCGTTTTGATGCCCAATTCTTTTAACATCAACGTAGTCAGCATGCTGGCCTGTATGTTATCGCCTATAGCAACTATTACATGGTCAATATTTCTTAACCCTAGCTCTCTCAACACACTTTCATCTGTAGAATCGGCGATTACTGCATGAGCTGCTATGTCACGATATTCATTAACTTTATCCTCATCGAGATCCAATGCAAGAACTTCCATACCTTCTCGGCTAAGTTCCCTGCAAATGCTGCCTCCAAAACGGCCTAGCCCTATGACGGCAAATTCTTTTTTCATGTGGCATTTCCTCCATCTTCTCACTGAAAATCTAAAGTTATTTTATCATATAACGCTTGATAAAACACAAAAAGTAGAGAAGAAGAAACTTCTCTACTTTTTACCTTTTACATAATCCGCATCGAACAAGAACATTCTCATTAGTAAAACAAGAGATGGGATAAGTAATAGTAACCCGGCGATGAATACGATTATTAGGGAGATTGCCATTGTTTCATTCGTTACACCGCTTGAAAGAGTAACATAAGGATTAAGAAGGTACGGAAGATGGGATGCTCCATATCCAAAGAACGCAACAAGGAATTGAAACATAACCGCAATGAAGGCCCATCCATAATGTTTCCCTTGATAAACTAGGAACACAGCGACCATGAAGAAGGCAACGGAAATCCCAAATACCCACCAAAGTTCAATGGCACGTTGATAATGCTCGGGATTTTGCTGACTTAATGCAATAAAAGTAGTTAAACTTGCAATGATGGTTGGTGAGCTCCAGAAAAGAGCATACTTTCTTACTAAATCTAATGCTGGCTGATCTCCAGCTCGATTAGCATAATACGCTAAAAACATCGAACTAATGTAAAGGACGGAGACAATAGCCAGGAAGACTACACTCCATGAATAAGGGCTCCTCAATAACTCTCCAGAAAGCAAATGAACCCCTGTTTCCGTCTCTTCAATAAATCCACCCTCTGAGATTGTCAATGCGGTAGAGAGTGAAGCTGGGATAAGCAATCCAGTCGCACCATAGAAGAACATGTAAACGAGATTATCTTTTGAGCCGTAGCTTTCAAATGCGTAGAAAGATCCGCGAATCGCGATCAGCACGATGGCGATACTTCCTGGAATTAGTAACGACTGGCCAAAATAATAGGCCATATCCGGGAAGAACCCGACCAATCCAACAAAGAAGAATACAAAGAAGACATTCGTAACCTCCCATACTGGAGATAAATACCTTGAAATCAGCTGGTTAATGATATGATCTTTTTTTGTTGCCTTCGCATAGAAGGCAAAGAATCCAGCCCCGAAGTCAATAGAGGCGACAATCAAATATCCATAAAGAAAGATCCATAGTACTGTAATTCCAATTAATTCGTAACTCATAATCAGTCATCCTCCTTCGTCGCTGCTACTTGAGGATAACGGTGCTCGAGTTCAAGCTCTGCAGGGTTATTTTTGAACATTTTTCTAAGAACAACGATACACCCTACAGCTAACACAGCATACAAGGCTACAAAAAGAATAAACATCCAATCGACATGAGGAGATGTGGTCGATCCTTCGAACACAGTCATGAACCCTCTTAATATCCACGGCTGACGACCAACTTCAGCAAAGACCCAGCCAAATTCAATGGCAAGCATAGACAATGGACCACCTGCGGCAATACCCCATAATAATAGCGGGTGATGTTCATTCCAATTCTTCACTTTCAGAAACACAATATATAAGAGTGAAATTCCAAGCGTGAAGAAACCAATAGAAACCATTAAATCAAACATATAATGAATCCAAAGAGGTGGCCGCTCATCCTCTGGAGTTTCTTCAAGCCCTGTCACTTCAGCATTGAAGTCTCCGTAGGCGAGAAAGCTAAGCGCATTTGGAATACGGATGGCATTTTCCACTTCGTTGTCTTCATTGAGCGTTCCGAACACGATTAAATCAGCCTGTTCTTCCGTTTCAAAATGCCACTCCCCTGCTGCTAGTTTTTCAGGCTGATGTTCAGCTAAGAATTTAGCAGAAAGGTCTCCAGCGATAGCTGTCATGATCGCAAAGATAAAAGTAGCAATTACCGTCAATTTTAAAGCCTTCTTATGATATTGAGATCCTTTTTTCATAAGAATAAAAAAGGCAGCAATAGCCGCTAAAACAGCAGCAGCCGTCAAATAGGAGGATGAGATGACGTGAAAAACTTTCGTCGGTGTAGCTGGATTGAACATTGCTTGTAAAGGATTAATGGACGTCACATTTCCATCTTCTAATTTGAACCCTTGAGGCGTGTTCATAAACGCATTTACTGTTGTAATGAAAAAGGCAGACATCGTCCCCCCAATGACCACTGGAATTGATAGGAGCCAGTGATAAATTGGATTCTTAAATCTATCCCATGTATACAAGTAAGCTCCCAGGAAGATGGCTTCAAAGAAGAAGGCAAAGGTCTCCATAAAGAGCGGCAGAGCGATAATATTTCCAGCCAACTGCATAAAACTTGGCCATAATAAAGACAACTGTAAACCGATAGCCGTACCTGTCACAACCCCTACGGCTACAGTAATTGTGTACCCTCTCGTCCATCGTCGAGCAAGTAATGTGTAGTGCGGATCTTTTTTCTTTATTCCAATGAGCTCTGCGATGGAAACCATCACAGGTACTCCTACGCCAATAGTTGCAAATATAGCGTGAAAGAGTAGCGTCAAAGAAGTCAGCATTCGACTCAACGTCGCGCTATCAAATTCAAACATTATTTTCCCCCTCACCACTTAAGGTCTAAAAAACATCGTCTATTTCACAGTATAAATGGTGGATAAGATCTATGGTTAAGATGTTAATGACTATTTTGTGACAAACTTCACAATCTATATAATTTACAATTATCATACCTTACACGTAGAAAACTGTCTAAAATTATGCCTATCTCTTTCTCCTCTTCCCTTTCTTTTGAAAGCTCTAACTTTAAATAAAGCATTAAAAAAAGAGACGCCTTTATTCGGCGTCTCTTCATAGACCTAAATGGCATCAAGCATTTGAAATTGTGCTTTAACCAGTTCATAGTATTCTCCCTTTTGTTCCATCAACTCTTCGTGGGAACCATTTTCTAGGACTCTTCCATTCTCTAGAACGAAAATATTATCGGCTTCGCGAATCGTTGACAAACGGTGTGCAATGATAATGGCTGTTCTGCCTTTCAATAATTTCCTAAGTGCCTTCTGGATTTTCATTTCTGTTTCTGTATCAATACTGGCGGTTGCTTCATCCAATATCAAAATCCTTGGATCCGCCAATAGAGCGCGGGCAAAGGATAACAATTGCCTTTCACCAGCAGATAGAATGTTACCTCGTTCTTCCACCTCAGTTTCATAACCATTGTTAAGGCGCATAATGAAGTCCTCGGCTCCCACGACACGAGCTGCTTCCTTAACTTCTTCATCAGAAGCGTCAGGACGTCCAAACCGAATGTTTTCCATAATCGTTCCAGAAAAAATGAAGGTGTCTTGTAGCACGACACTAATTTGCTGGCGGATGCTATCGATTGTGGCATCTTTTAGATCCACTCCATCAATTTTCACAGCTCCCTTTGTCGGATCGTAAAAACGACTAATTAAATTGGCAATCGTAGATTTTCCAGAGCCAGTATGACCAACAAGAGCCACTGTCTGTCCCTGCTTCATTTCAAGATTAATGTCATGGAGGGCGATACGTTTGTCATCATAGGCGAACTGAACATGTTCAAATTCGATGTGTCCCTTCATATCAGATAATTGCTTAGCATTAGTCTTTTCCTCAACATTTGGTTTTTCATCAAGGAATTCGAAAATTCGTTCAGATGCAGCCATAGCCATTAAGAGCTGATTGTACATCATTCCAAGTCTTGAAATAGGTTCCCAGAACATCCCTAGGAAAAAGGCAAACGATACAAACGTACCAATTTGGATGTCCCCTTGCAAAATTAGAAAAGCCCCAAATGAAATGAGGATGACCGTACCTACAGCATTACTCATTTCTACAAAAGGCCGGAACATAGCACTTTTCTTCGTAGCAGTACGCCAAGAACGAAAATTATCCGTATTTACGCCATCAAAGTATTCCGTGTTCTCCTTTTCTTGGGAGAAAGACTGGGTGATCCGGATCCCTTGGATACTCTCATTTAAGTGAGAATTCAGACGTGATTGCTGGATCCGTACATCCTGCCAGGAGCGTCGAATATTCCTCCTCAGCTTTGTGGAAATGTAGAACATAATCGGCATGATGACCATGATTGCCAATGCAAGCTCCGGGCTTAATACTAGTAGGATAACAATAATCCCCGTCAGCATCACTACATCCATCAGCAAATTTATAATCCCGTTTGTAAACAGCTCTTGAAGGGAATTAATATCATTCATAATACGAACAAGGATCGAACCTGCTGATCTTGAATCAAAAAATCGGTGAGATAAACGCTGGACGTGTGAAAATAGGTGCTGGCGCAAATCATAGATCACATTCTGCCCCAGAATATTAACATATTTAATTCTCAGAGCATTTCCTATATAGCTGAGTAAATAAAGAATTGCAATCCCTATAACAAGTTGAATTAATAAATTGGTATCACCGTCGCTAATGGCGACATCAATGGCAACTTTACCGATCAATATAGGAACGACCAGCCTTACAATGGTGGAAACTAGCATCGCAATGATAGAAATCGGAAGAAGATTCTTCGAATATGGTTTTACATATCTCAACAGCCGCCACATTTGACTCCAGTTAAATGGCTTTTCCACTGCTTGATCTTGAGTATATTTAAATCGATTTAAGTGTTTATTCGTTGTTGGCCTGTGTTTCGGTTTTCTTGCCAAATTAATCTCCCCCCTTTAAGAAATATGGGATGCATTCAATATTTTTTCTTTATCCTGGTATTGAATATCGTAAATACGCTGGTAAGGCCCACCATTTATGACTAGCTCCTCATGTACGCCGCGTTCTTTTACGACGCCGTCCTCGAGAACTATAATTTCATCGGCATGTTTTAAAGAAGAAATTCGGTGTGCAATGATGAATGTCGTTCTCCCTTTCATAACTTCTTGCAACGCTTTTTGAATTTGGAACTCTGTTTCCATATCTACAGCTGAAGTGGCATCATCTAAAACTAAGATTGCAGGGTCAATTAAGATTGCTCGTGCGATCGCGATCCTCTGTTTTTGTCCACCAGATAAACCCATCCCTCGTTCTCCTAGAAGGGTATCGTATCCTTCTGGCATCTCCATAATGAAGTCGTGAGCTTGAGCTCGTTTGGCTGCTGCTTTCACATCTTCAATTGTAGCATCTGGATTTCCATAAGAGATATTTTCCTTAATAGTGGTAGAAAATAAGAATGACTCCTGAAGGACGAATCCTATGTTTTTACGCAGTGTTTTTAATCCATATCTCTGGACAGGTTTACCGTCAATTAGTACTTTTCCTTTTTCAGGTTCATAGAATCTCGTGATCAACTGTGTGATGCTCGTTTTACCTGAGCCTGTTGCTCCGATTAAGCCGATGGTTTTTCCGGGAGGTGCATCAAACGTAATTCGCTTTAAGGCTGAATCGTCGTCTTCCGCATAAGTGAGTGTTACGTCATTAAAGGTTACATGCCCTTTAAGACGATCCTGTACAATAGCATCGTTTTTCTCCTGAATGTCCTCCTCAGCTTCCAGAATTTCCAAAAGGCGTTCGCCGGAAGCTTTTGATTGTGAAAACAAGTTAATCACAAACCCCAGGTTCATTAGGGGACCGAGAATATACCAGACTAAGCTGAAGAAGGCGACCAGTTCCCCTAACTGGAGAGGCCCGCTAATCACTAAGTATCCTCCATATGCCAGCAAGGCTACGACAGATACATTCCCTATAAATTCCATTAAAGGAAAATATTTAGACCAGATGTTGGATGTGTCAATATACTTCGTGCGGTAATCATTACTCCGCTTATCAAAACGTCCAATTTCAAAATCTTCTCTGGAAAGCGATTTCACTGTATTCATACCGCTAATATTTTCTTGAACACGTGTATTCAGTTTTCCAAAAGACTTCCGGATTTTTCGAAAAGCAGGGTGAACACGGCGATCAAACTTATATACAACGATACCCAAAAACGGCATGACAGCCATAGTCACTAAGGCGAGAGGAGGGGAATAGTAAAACATTACGCTTAAACTAATGAATATTAGTAGGAAGATTCTTATCAATTCAGAAAATCCGAAGGAAAGAAAAAAGCGGAACCCTTCTACATCTGCGGTCAAACGTGACATTAAGTCACCGGTTTTCGCATTATCGTAATATTTAAAAGAAAGACGCTGGAGTTTCTGATAAAGTTCATCACGCAAGGCATACACAGAACGAATTCCAAAATAATCTCCTAAGTATTGATGGAAGTAAGTGGCGACACCTTTGACAATCATCAAAACGATAAATATAGCACTAATGTAAGGGATAAGGTTGTATTGCTCTCCTATAATTACGTCATCAATTGTTCTTTGCAATACGATAGGATAAACAACAGTTATCGCTGTAACAAAAAGCAGTGAAAACAACGACCAAAGGAAAAACTTTTTATTCGGCCAATAAAACTGCTTTAACTTTTTAAAGGTATTCAAAGGTCTCCCTCCTCTAAAATAATTTTTAACGTAATTACTAATATATCGGGTATCGAAATATTTTTCCACCCATTTGATTCAATTTTTCCAAAATTTTATCGATTTCATCCTATGGTCTGAGGCCACTACTCATTCGTTTGCTGTATCTTCTATTTAATATCAATTATCACGACCCATATATTCCGCGACATAGGAGTATTCTTGAAAGCTTGGTTCGAGTTCTTTGGGCAATTTAGAGTCGTTGCCCCATCCACCATCACTCACACAAATGTTTCGAAACCGAGTATTCAGGATTGTGAGGCTAATTTTGATTAATTAAGATTTTTTTAACATTAATTATGTAGTTTCATTTCCTTTTGAAAACAGCTCTCTAAATAGAGAAAGTATAACAACAATAAAAAAAGCAATCCCTCTACTATTATGGGGATTGCTTTTAAAACATTCGTTTATTTTTGGTTGACTCCCAATACACGGTTTACACGCTTACGAAGCATTTTCATACCGCCACCTCCTGCTTGAAAGTGACGAAGGTTTCCTTCTTCATCAAAAACATAGTATGCAGGCACGTATTGGTTTTCAAACGCGTCCGTTAACGCGTGCTGGTTATCTACGTAAATCGGTTGGGTAATTCCATGCTCTTCTGCTACTTGTTTGATTTGGTCAAGGTCCAAATCTTTCTCAGAACGTGGCATGTGGACTGCGATAACATTTAAATCGTCTTTATACTCATCACGGAATTCATTAACGTTAGGCATCGCTTCCTTACATAGTCCACAGCTGACAGACCAGAAGTGAATCAATGTAGGCTTGCCTCCAACTAAATCCTCTTTCTTAAGGGGATCGCTGTTTAACCACTCGGTTGCTTCTGGCAGCTCCGGCATTGGTGTTCTTAGTTTCATGAAGAACATCCTCCTTTGTAATAGGTAGAGAAAAGGGTCTAACGCTCATGGTTAGACCCTAAAAACTTTGTGATTCAATTCTAATGATGCTTATAGGGTTTCTTGACCTGGCTTCCAGTTTGCTGGGCAAAGACCGCCAGTTTGGAGTGCTTGAAGCACACGTAATGTTTCATCAACATCACGACCAATGTTGTTGTGGTTTACAACTTGATACTGTAGCTCGCCTTCAGGGCTAATGATAAATAGTCCACGAAGAGCTACACCTTCATCTTCAAGAAGTACACCATAGTCGCGAGATACTTTGTGGTTCGTATCTGCCGCTAGAGAATAATGAAGGTCTCCAAGACCATTGTCCTCACGAGATGTGTTGATCCACGCTAGGTGCGTGTGAATTGTATCTGTAGATACCCCGATCACTTCTGCATCTAGATCCTCGAACTCATCGAAACGATCAGAAAGTGCTGTGATTTCAGTCGGGCATACGAATGTGAAGTCCATTGGGTAGAAGAAAAGGACTGTCCATTTGTCGTTTTTCATGTTCTCTTCAAGAGATACTTTACCAAATTCTTTGTTAGGAAGCACTGCATCCATTTCAAAGCGTGGTGCTTGTTTTGCTACCATACGTTCTGCCATTTGAAATCCCTCCGAAAAAAATGTTCATGTATTTTTTCTCACATACACTAGTATAACGAGCAGGCTGATTATAGTCAATGTTAAGTAATAGTAAATTTAATTTGCTGAAAATTAGCTGTTTACCTGCTCATTCTTCTAGTATGGATACATTTGGTTCTCATTAAACAATAATTAGTCAGGAAAGTAAAATCATTTGCATAGAAGACCCTTTCGACAATAATCTTGATTTATTTTACATTATTAATTGAAAACCTGCACACGATTCCGATATTCTATTAAAAGGGTACTTAGGCTATTTGGAAAGGAGTTCTATTATGAATTTATTTGAAGAAGGTTTTGTCTTCAACCCATCTGTGGTTGTTGAATGGCTGATCACAGGCGGTTTGAAAATTCTTGTTTTACTTATCGCTTTTGCAATCATTAAACCAATAGGTACAAAAGCAATAGAAGCAGCGATTAACCGAATGAGTACACAAAGAAAGTTATCTGAAAGAAGAAATAAGACACTCCAAAAACTTACTGTTAATATTTTCTCCTATTCGCTGTTCTTCATACTAGTGATTATGCTCTTAAGCACGATTGGTATTAATATTGGCCCACTTCTGGCTGGTGCAGGAATAGTCGGCCTGGCAATCGGGTTTGGCGCACAAGGGTTAGTGTCAGATATCGTTACAGGTTTCTTCATTCTTCTCGAGCGTCAAGTTGAGGTGGATGATTATGTTACAGCTGGCGGTTATGATGGAGTTGTAGAAGAAGTAGGTATTCGTACAACAAAAATACGCAGTTTTGATGGTACATTGAATTTTATACCTAACCGTAACATCTCAGGGGTTGCTAACCATTCGCGCGGCAACATGCGCGCTCTTGTCGATATTGGCATTGGTTACGATGAGAATATTGATGAAGCTATGAAGGTACTTAAAGCAGTTGCTGATCGTTTTACTGAGGATGAACGGTTTAAAGAAGGCCCTGATGTCCTTGGTGTTCAAAGCCTTGGTTCCTCTGACGTTGTTATCCGTATTCTTGGGAAAACGGCGAATATGGAACAGTGGGGAGTTGAACGTGATTTAAGAAAAGCAATGAAAGAGGCTTTGGATGAGGCAGGAATCGAAATCCCTTATCCACATCAAGTCTATGTAAACAAAAATGAGAGCGAAGAGTAGTCACTGACACACCAAGAGCCCGGTTATAGAACCGGGCTCTTTCTTATTCTGTAGCTTCCCATACTTCCACTTTTCTGATCTGTCCATTTTCCATATCGACGATCTTGAATTGAAGCTCTTCCCCGCTCACCACAGTCCCTTCTTTGGCATCATAATCCTTGGTATAGATCCAACCTGATATTGTGTCAATATCATCGTGACTCAATTCAACATCAAAGAAGTCATTAATGTCGGCAATCGAAGTTTTTCCTTCTAATAAAAAATGGCCATTCTTTAAACGCTTGATTTCTCGCTCTTCCCCATGATCAAACTCATCACGGATTTCTCCTACTATTTCCTCGATAATGTCTTCTACTGTCACAATACCTGCCGTTCCCCCATATTCATCCATAAGAACAGCAAGATGAGTGCGCTCTTTCTTCATTTTTACAAGAAGGTCATTAATGGGTACATTTTCGAATACCTTGAGTGCCGGACGGAGAAATGGCCTAAGTGTTCCTTGCTGCTCTACATCTTCATAAAAAAACTCTTTCATATGAATAATGCCCAATATGTGATCTTTATCATCATCAACGACGGGGTACCTCGTATAGCGATTATTTCTCATTACCCGAATGTTCGTTGAGATTGAATCGTTGATATCCAACACAGCCATTTCTGTCCTAGGAATCATTATTTCTTTCGCCGTTCTGTTATCAAATTCAAAAATGCGGTCAACGTACGTATACTCAGAACGATTGATCTCCCCTTGCTGGTAGCTTTGGGTCAAGATGTATCTTAACTCGTCTTCTGAGTGGACTTCATCTGACTCTTTTGCTGTCTGGAATCCAAACAGTCTTACCAAAATGTTCGCAGATCCATTCAGTAACCAAATCAATGGATACATTAATTTACTGTATAGAACGAGTGGTCTTCCCAACAAAAGAGTGATACTCTCTGCTTTTTGAATGGCAAGTGTTTTAGGAGCTAATTCACCCAAGACCACATGTAAAAACGTAATGACGAAAAATGCTATAGCAAAACTAATGGTATGAGATATACCCGAGGGAAGCTCGAATCCTTCTAATAATGGATGAAGCAACACCTCTAACGTAGGTTCTCCCAGCCAACCTAAACCTAAAGCAGTGATAGTAATTCCTAATTGACAAGCAGATAAGTAATAATCCAAATCATTTGTTAGTTTAATTCCAGTTTTGGCCTTTTTATTTCCTTCTGCAGCCCGGGCTTCCAGTCTGGTCTTTCTCACCTTTACGATTGCAAATTCACTTGCAACAAAAAAAGCGGTTAATACAATTAATAAGGCTACAGCCAAGAGCTTTATCGTAGTTTCCATAAACATTCCTCTCCCTATTCTATGTACTGGAGGCAAGAGCCTCCAAAAGGCTATCAGGAGAAACGACTATCAATTTCTTGACAAATTTCATCTGCTGTACGGCCATGAGCATTGATGACAGACCCTTGAGTTTCTGTATCCATGACCCCCATGACATTCTGATCTTGACCTGAAATGACACAGCAATCACAGCCAGCAGCGTCCTCCTGACTTCTAAGTTCTACTAATTCATACCCTTTTTGCTGTAGCGCTGAACGTATATCACTTAAATTCTGTTCAATTCCTATCTTTTTCACAACATCCACCTCCTGCTTAGAGTAAACGTACACCACTAGTGTTTACTTTCAGCTTGAAGGTATTCATGTTTACGTTTTACAGTTTTCTTAGCCCCTGTTCTACAATCTCAACACCTACAAGTAATGCCTCTTCCTTTGGGGTGAGTGTTGCCTGATGGAGCCCTGCTTCTGAGTCGACACCAAGCCAGAACATAAACCCAGGAATTTCCCTTAACATATACCCGAAGTCTTCTCCGGTCATCGCCATTTGTGCTTCTTGGTACCTATAGTCTGTATCCTCTACAAGTGTTTGAAATGCATCAACTGCAGCTTCATCGTTGAACACTTGATAGTAAGTAGAGCCATAATCAATAGAAATTTGACAATCATTAGCGATCTCATACCCTTGAGCGATTTTTTCAATTTCTTTTTTCACCCTCTCCATTGATTCGGGTGATAAAGTCCGAATGGTACCTTCAAGCCTTGCTGATTGCGCAATGATGTTTTGTACAGTCCCGCTCTCGATTTTTCCAATTGTAATGACAGCACTATCCAATGGATCGACTCTTCGGGCTACAATCTGCTGTAAATGGGATACAAAAGAGCTGGCAGCGATTACCATATCATGAGTTAAATGAGGAAAGGCAGCATGACCACCTTTTCCTGAAAAGTCTATAAATAGTTCGCTTGTGTTTGCAAATAAGAGTCCTGGCTTTGTGGAAACCGTTCCTACCGGTAAGTCAGGAGCAATATGCAAGGCAAAGATTTTATCTGGTCTGAAATTTTTCATAACTTCAGATTGCATCATCGGTTCTGCTCCGCCTGGTCCTTCTTCTGCCGGCTGGAACAAAAAAACGGAATGATGCTCTGCAGGACGCTTTGCTAACCTTGTCAATGCTCCTAAGGCAATTGTCATATGAAAATCATGGCCGCAGGCGTGCATCTGGCCTTTATGATCGGAAGTAAAGGCATAGCCGGTTTCTTCTCTTAGAGGTAAGCCGTCAATATCTGCTCGATAGCCGACGGTTTGTTCACCCATTGTTCCTTCCACTTTTACAATAATTCCTGTCTCCCATGTTTCCACTGTTAGGTGTTCCTGAGGTAGCTTTTCTATATAATCTAACAAATACCTCTGAGTTTTGAATTCCTGGAAACCAAGTTCCGGAATTCTGTGTAATTCTCTCCGTATTTTGATTAAATTCTCTATTTTCAACTATATCTCTCCCTTAAAAGAAAAGCCTTGCTCATAAGCAAGGCCTTACCGTTTAATTATCTAATTTGCGTAGTTCTTGTTTGATTTCAGTCTTTGATTTCGTTTGATCATCGATATCTTTAATCACTTTTGCAGGCGTTCCAGCAACCAATGTATTTGGTGGTACATCTTCTGTTACGATTGAACCGGCGGCTACCACAGCCCCTTCGCCTACAGTGACACCTTCCAACACGACAGCATTCGCGCCAATGACTACTCCGTCTTCAATAACGACAGGCTTAGCAGAAGGCGGTTCGATGACGCCAGCTAGAACAGCACCAGCTCCAATATGACAATTCTTTCCTACTGTTGCACGGCCACCAAGAACGACGTTCATATCAATCATCGTTCCTTCCCCTACTACTGATCCAATATTGATCATAGCACCAAGCATAATGACCGCTCCATCTCCGATTTCAACTTGATCACGGATGACAGCGCCAGGTTCAATTCGAGCGTTGACATTTTTCAAATCAAGAAGTGGAATTGCAGAATTTCTGCGATCGTTCTCAATCACATAGTCATCAAGCTGGTCAGCATTCGCTTCTAAAAGTGGCTGAATGACTTTCCACTCTCCAAACAATACACCTGATTTTCCACTGATGAAGTCTTGAACTTGGTTACCGAAGTCAATATCCTCAAGTTTTTCCCCTTTGACATAAACTTTTACCGGCGTGGACTTTTCACTATTTGAAATGAAAGAGATAATTTCATTAGCATCCATTTGTTTCACAACATCGTCCTCCTTATGTACTGATAAAAAATCTTTTCCCCTTTACTTTATCAAAGGATTAAGACTATTTTCAATCTTCTTGTTTAGGTAATTTCAGGATTAATAAGAAACTTATAATCGCTAAGACTAACAAACCTATATATACCATATGCAGCCCGCTGGCTAAGGCTTCCTGTAATATATTAAGAGCTTTTGAGCCAAGTGCTTCTCTATCTGCTTCCTTGAGCAGCTCATTCGTGGAATCGACTGTGTAGGAATCAGGCAGACTGGAAGCTTCAATATTCGCCTTGATTCGTCCGTTTAGAATCCCTCCTAAAAGAGCTGCACCGATCGCACTCCCGATTGTACGCATGAACATATTTGTTGCGGTGGCAATTCCACGTGTTTTCCATCCCACACTATTCTGGATCGATACGATAAACGAAGTGGATGAGAGCCCCATCCCAATACCAATAAAGAGAGATCCAGATGCAGCAAACCACGGTCCTTTTTCAGGACTTAACATGGAAAAGAGAATTCCCCCGATAATTAATGAAATCCCGCCAAGGATAGAGGTCGATCTAAATCCTATCTTTAATAAAAGATGACCTGCGGAAGTAGAGGCTATCGGCCAGCCGATCGACATCGTAGTTAAGGTAAATCCAGCAACTATAGCTGGCTGTTCCATCACACCCTGAACAAAAGCAGGGAGATAACTTGATACACCGATAAGGATCATCCCTGTTGTTAATGAAGTAAGGTTAGCGTAACGTATCGATGGAATCGACCATATATGAAAAGGCATCATTGGTTCCTGGGCTTTCCGTTCCTGCTGCATGAATAAGAGAAATCCTACCACTGCAACAGTGAGTAAAATCAGCATCGGAAAGGAAACCCATGCTATTCTGACTCCACCTTCAACAAGAACAACCATGATCGAACTAACTGTCAGAACCACCCAAATTGAACCAGCTACATCCACCGAGCGCCTTTCTTTAATGACTTTCTCATCAAAAAAGTAAATAATTCCTATCATGGCAAGGAGACCAAGAGGAATGTTCATCCAAAACACATAGTGCCAGCTTAAAATATCAACAAAAAAACCACCAAGCGCTGGTCCTGTTACTGCAGAGATTCCCCAGACACTTGCAAGGTAGCCTTGAATCTTTGCGCGCTCTTCCTTTGTATAAATGTCTCCCACGATGGTTGTTGCAATAGGCATCAAGGCACCTGCCCCCAGGCCTTGAATTAACCTTGCCCCGATAAGTACCTTCATGGATGGAGCCATGGCAGATAGAATAGCTCCTACAAGAAACAAACTAATTCCAGTAAGGAATATGGGTTTACGTCCGAAGATATCAGAGAGCCGGCCAAACAACAATACCGTTGCTGCATTCGTCAGTAAATAAGCTGAAAATACCCAGCTATATAGACTGAAACCGCCTAAGTCTGAAACGATGCTCGGCATCGCTGTAGAGACGATGGTCGCCTCTATCGCCGCTAAAAACATAGCAAGCATGATCGCAGCTAATATATAACCGCGATTTTTTATGTAACGATCTTCCATACATTTTCCCCTTCATCCAAAAAAATAGATGGCATCATGATGATGCCATCTATTCTAACATAGGTTTATTCTTTAGTGGTTGTAGTTTTATAGATGTTTCAGTGTTTCGTGATAATGCTTACTAAACTGCTTCAAAATCGTTCGGCGAGTTACGATTCCATCAAATTCTCCATCCTCATTCGTAACACAAACAAAAGGAAAATCAATCAATTTATGCAGTGCATCGATCATATTGTCGTCCAAATTTAGACAAGGTACATCTGTGTCCATAATTTCTTTAACTTGAATTTCCGACAGACGATTAAGTTCAAAGTCTTCAATACCCAATGTTTCTTCTAAAATTTTTGTTTTGCTGATAACCCCTTGAAATTTATACGTAGGGTCAAGAACCGGAACAGCTGAGTATCCAGACTTAACAAGGACAAGCAAAGCGTGTTCCAAAGGATTTCCTACTTGTACGTGGGCTACTTTTTCAGAAGGTATCATAATATCCGATACCTGAGGAATTTCTAATTCCAATCTTTCTTTTTCTAAACTTACCATAGTAATCTTTCACTCCTTTATATCGAGCAACTGAAGGAGCAGTTAGAGACGCTCTTGTGAACCATGAATAGTTTAACATACATCGAAACACATATCGACCTGCAAATTCCGACAAACCTCTCCTTACAAACTCTTTAGCCCTATTCTTTACCCCGAGCACCCAAATGGATAAACCTGTAAAATACATTTTCTCTTTGATAAGTTTTTTTAAAGGCGTATAATGGTAACAATCCAACGATATTGGAGCTGAAAAAGAATTATGACAACTCATACATTTTCAAAACGTGAAGAAATCGCGAATGCAATCACGCACGGCATCGGTGCTGTTTTAAGCTTAGCGATGCTCGTCCTCTTAATTGTTTTCGCAAGTATTGAAGGGAATGCCTGGCACTTAGTCTCTGTAACAATTTATGGAATCACCATGCTTTTACTTTATGTATCTTCGACGCTCGTTCATAGTTTCCCCCCAGGAAAAGCCAAAGATCTCTTTGAAATTTTCGACCATTCAGCCATTTACTTATTTATAGCTGGAACCTACACTCCGATTTTACTCGTCCCACTAAGAAGCACTCTTGGATGGACACTTTTTGGTATCGTCTGGGGAATGGCGATACTTGGGATCATATTTAAAGTATTTTTTGTAAAAAAATTCGTTATCCTATCTACCATTTTTTACGTGCTGATGGGCTGGCTAATTATCCTGGCATGGGGGCCATTGACTGCAGAAGTTCCAGCGGCCGGCATTACTTACCTAGTTGTCGGTGGCGTAATGTACTCCATAGGTGCAGTCTTTTACGTTTGGCGAAGCTTTACCTATCATCACATGGTCTGGCACTTGTTTGTTCTTGGAGGATCAATTCTCCATTTCTTCTCCATCTTCTTTTACATCACTTAATGAAGAAACGCTCAGACATTCGTCTGAGCGTTTTTTTAAAAAGGCAATTACTTGTTTGTTTTCAGACGTCGCTCTTCTTCCAAAAATTCCGCAAAAAGGTTTATGGATGAAAAGGGTTCCTTAACAACCGATTCCATGTAACTTTTTCTCTTATGTTCATGCATGACTTCAGTTTTCTGTATTCGTTCCTTAATAAATTGAACACTTGTGGCTTGAATATCTTGATATAGAAATTTAACTTCTTTTTGAAGCGCAAGACCAAACGCCCCTATGATGCTAAATAACAAGAGTGGCAGAATGTAAATCTGGTCTGTTTTTTGAGCCAAAAATAAACTGAGTATATTAATCAAAGAAACAGGTATGGCAATGAAAGATAGTAAGGCGTACCGTCTCATTTTCCTAAAGATCGGTTTGGTGACCCTATCCAGTTCTTTAAATTCATCTACAATATAAGCAGGTAAATGTTTATGTTTAGATTTCATGTGCTCCCAACTTTCTTTAAACTAATAGCCCTCATTTATCAACATTACCCATAAAAAAAGCGATCTATACTATAATATACAGATCGGCTTTTATATTTTATAGCACTTAATTAGTTGCCTCTTATCCAATAGACATATGAAAAAAATTTTGAACCTGCATTTTAAATAGAAGATTAATTTTAGCAGGTTATATTCTTTGCGCCTGGCTCTTCACGGTTTCTCACCCTACTTTGAAATCAAGTCATTAAATTTCCCGTTACAAACTTATTCTCCATTTTACCACTGTCACCATTCTTTATTTTATATTATCATTAAGCTTTGGCTGGATGCCGCTGCATTTGAAGAACATACTAATGTTTTTTTCGGTCGCTATTCTCACCAATATAGTTATATAAGTTCGCTTTTACCTGCATATCAAAAATATACCTAATAAAATGAATCGTGAACTAAAACACATCAAATAAGCTATACCCTAAGCTAACCTTAACAAGGGTTTAGCTGTTCTTTTTCTCCTAAAAAACACCCATCCATAAATAGATGAGCGTTTAGTTGGCTATGTATCTTATTGTAGTTTAAAAAGGATCCTCTGTCCTTGGTTGTGTCGGGTCACAAGCAGGGTATGGCTTCTGTGTAGATTCAGCCAATTTATACAGGTAATAGCATTCTTCACGAAACATGTGGTCAGCCATTAATCCCGAAAATGTACCTAACAAAGTTTCTGATAACTCCATTTCTTCTAACTCACTGAGAAAAGTTTTAAACAATTTCATTTCAAGTTCTACATCATTATTAAACCTTCCAAGAGCCGGAAATGAATTCAAATTAGTTCGTAAATATCCGGTTAGTTCTACTGATTTTAAATAAAATTGATTAAAATGCTTCATGAACTCTTCACTCTTCTTTTTCAGACGTTTCTCTACACCGTCTAACTGATCATTAATTGCACCTGCGTGGCCTGAAGCATCCAATAACCATAGCATATGGTGATGCAGTTCATGAAAAATTGGAGGAATATCTCCTTTACCAAGAAATCCGATAACTAATAAATACTCCTCAAGCTCATTAACCATATGATTGAAAAAAGTAGGAGATAAGTGGACACCAACCTTTCCCTTTAGTTGGCGTTCAAGTAGTGACAGCTTAAACTTGCGAAATTCACGTACAACTTTTCCTACTTGATTAGTAAACTCCTGTAAATCCCCCATCTCATCATTACGGACGGCTCTTAGGAATTGATCAAACACTTCTACATATTCTTTTGCCTTTTGGATCCCCGTTTCTTCCGATGGATATAAAGCATCTCGAATAAAGCGTGCATGATCGCCAAGGATTTGTAACCAAAACAAATGCTCAAATTTGGCACTCTCCCTATAATTCTTCATCTTTTACCTTCACCTCCTTCATCAATATATGATTTGGATTACAAATTTAATTACTTAAATATTCGCACAATAAAAGACGCCTGGGTCATTCCCCATTGGGCGTCCAAATAAATGGAAATTTTCCAAAAAACTCAGATAAACCACTGCTTACACTTTAGAATAATCTGTGAGATCTTGGATTTTCTTTTGGATTCTTCCAATTGTTTATTTATTTGATCGATTTCACTTCTTAAGTCAGTGACTTCTTTTTTCAGCTCTTCCATTTGTTTAGTATTAGATTTTTCATAAGACTGATTGAAAACTTTTCCCAAGTTTTTACTAAGATTGAGATCGTCATTACTTGATATTCTATCTAGAAACGATTGATCTTTAAACATAGAAGTTGCAAATTTCAACAGAGCATCGATATTGACCGTATTTTGGGACGACTCGGCTGACTTTTCATTATATTTTTTCTTCTCCTCCAAATTTTCCTTACTCCTTTTTCACTAAATAAATTGGGAAACGTCAGTGAAGTGACGTTTCCCCAAAAACCTATTAACCAATTGTACCGAGAATTTCATTGATACAATCAATAACAATTTGCTGTTGTTCAGGTGTTCCCAAAAGCACAGCAACAAGTAGCGCCACCAAGAATAGAAGCGCGATTACTACAGCAACTAAAGTCATTGCACATTCCCCTTTCATTTCATAAAAGTTTGTAAGTGACGTCGCTTACATTTAATAATCTATGAAATAAAAGAGAAACCGCTTGTACATCTGCCCCTTTTAATAGAAAAGACTCTTATCCCTGATAGATTTAACCTGTATTTGTGCTTTTACTTCTTAGATTTGTGTTCTTACTTCTTACATTATTTTTCCAAGCCTGATCAACATCTATCATCCGTTTCGCAGCGTAAATGAGTAAAAATTGCACGATGATGATTGGCAGTCCCATCAACCCTGAAATCACTTCAAGCGGTGGCAAACCTCCAATTCTCATCAGCACTAATGCCATGAGTGTAATAACAGCAGCAATGACGATTCGCAGCACTTTCGGTGGTTCAAATTTACTCATGTCCCTTGTACTTGTATAAGCTGCTACTGTATAAGTGGTAGAATCAAGCGTCGTTGTCAAAAAGATAAGCGCTACAATCATAAAAACAATAATGGAAAACTCGGCAATCGGCAAAGTAGATAGAATTTCAGGAATCGCCGCCATTCTTTCATTTTCTTCAACTAAATTTAAAACAGAAAGATCTCCATTCAAATACCTGTGCACACCCAATCCTCCAAGTACTCCTGTTGCAATCCACGAAATTAGCGTCGGAGCAAGAAGATACGTTAGAATCATTTCTTTAATTGTTCTTCCTCTTGAGATTTTGGCTGCAAACACACTATGCAGCATAGCCCATGTAGCACTATAGGCATACCAAAAAACCGTATTACTTTGAATGTGAGAAGCCTTTCCTTCGTACACGGAACCTGTGTTAAGAGAAATGTTCAAGTAATTAGATAATAGAAAATAAACACTATCTGAAAAATAATTCAAGATGAACACGCCTGGTCCTGCGATAAGAATGAATATAGCAAATATTCCTGCCAAGTACATATTCCATGTACTTAAACGTTTGATTCCTTTTTCAATTCCTAAGTATGCACTCAGTGAAAACAAGAATACCCAAACAATCGTGACAATAATGGTCATCCCAAATGTCACGTTCATACCTAATAGTGCGGATAAATTATGTGTAATTATTGGAGCTCCAAGTCCTAACGTAACAGAAGCACCAGCCAATATACTGACTAGGAAAAGAATATCAAGGACTTTTCCCGCCCATCCATCTGTCAGTTTATCTCCAAAAATAACACGACAGGCTTCAGAAATTCTCATTAACGGACGTTTACGGACATGCAAAATATATCCCATTGCAGGAGCGATCATTACGAATATAGCAAAAACCTGGAAACCCCAAAGAAACATGCTATAAGCGTTACCCCATAACAAGGCTTCTGTCGACCCAGGTTCGACTCCTGCTGGTGGATCATTTGCTACAGATGTCCACTGCAGCATGCCTGTTCGCATGATGGTCGAGCCAACTCCCATGGCGATTAAAATGGATGCATATTCGAAGAGTGTAAATCGGGGCTTCTCTTTCGGATCACCGAGGACAACTTGACCATATTTGGAAAAAGAGAAATATAGTCCTGCTGCAACGAGTATGATCCCGTACCATAGATACCCCCAGCTGAACACTTCTACAATATAATCGAATATAGAATTTAATAGTTTCAGTGACTCCGCTTCATATAATGTAAACGGTATACTGATGGCGATGATAATGATTAACGAAGGAACAAATATTCCATAGTCAATCAAGTTTTTCTTTCTCATGGAATCCTCCTCTTTTTTTCTTTGGTTTCCCACGCGTTCTCTTAATACCCCATAAATGTCTATTTATAACAGAAATTTTCTATTTTAATATAACTCTTTAGTTCAACACCGATGTTCAAATAGCAGGATAGGGGGCTTATTTACAAATCACGGTAAAATTCTTTTCTTACCAAAAAGGACTATATCTTATTGCAAGATATAGTCCTCTCTATTATTTGTTTTTTGTTAACAAATGAATTTCACATAACTTCTTCAATGCTTCAGATAAACTGTGCCCCTTCTCAATAGTAAGTCGACCTTCTATTAAAATGGGAATTTGTTGAGCCACTGGCCGCCATCCAGGGTAACTACTTCTCCGTTCATGTATGACGCCTCTTCAGACAAGATAAACCGTGCAAGACCTGCAATCTCTTCTGGTGTTCCCAATCTCCCAAGAGGTACTGAACTTAAGGTACGTTTTGCAGCTTCTTCTGATTCAAACAGCCGATCTGCTCCTCCTGTGCGCTCGATTGGTCCGGGTGCAATTGCATTCGCTCGAATGCCATACTTTTTACCCCACTCAACAGCAAGAGTACGTGTCATCGCTAGTACACCTGCTTTAGCTGATGCGGAATGAATGACCCCAGCTCCAGCATTCCACGCGTACGTAGCAACCATATTTAAAATCGAGCCTTTAATCTTGTTTTCAATCCAGTAATTACCTACCGCCTGACTGCAGTAGAATGTGCCATTCAGTACGATATTGATAACCGAATTCCAACCGTTAGGCGAGAGCTTTTCAGCAGGCACTATGAAATTTCCAGCTGCATTATTGACGAGGTGGTCTATTCTTCCAAAAGCTTCATGCGTTTCATCAACCATTCGCGTAACATCTTCAACTTCTCGAACATCCATTTGAACCAATAACAGCTGCTCTTCTTTTCCTTCTGCGATCTGCCGTTTCGCTTCTTCCAGTCGCTCCATGTTTCGACCTGTAATTGCAACTTTCGCTCCTTCATCTAAGAATCGTTTTGCCATATAAAGGCCCATTCCACTGGACCCTCCTGTTACAATGACTACTTGATTTTTCATTCCCATGACCTCCTAACTCTTCTCTCTCATTACATTCCACATAAAAAAATGAATTCCTGTTCATTTTTAAAGAAATATTTTCTATTAGGCATGTTATGAAGGTTGAATCATAGAATTCGTGGTATAATGACCAAGAATTTTAGAGGAGAGGTCACCATATGAAATTAACAAGGCGCAAGTTTATTAAGAACAGTTTGCGTAGTGTTTTCGGGATTATAGGCTTAACTGGTGCCAGCTATTATTATGCAAGATACGTTGAACCGAGGATGATTGCGATAAGGAATTTCACGTTAGAGAGTGTCAAAATACCAACTAGCTTGCATGACGTTAAAGTTCTTCAGTTCTCTGATACGCATGTTGGCTATCACTATGACTTAAAACAGTTTAAAAAATTAATAAATGAAATAAACAATCAAAAACCAGATTTGATCTTATTTACCGGAGATTTAGTTGATGCTCCGCATTTGTACGATTTTCCTGATGAGCTTCCCATTCTATTGAGCCAACTTTCCTCCCCGTTAGGGAAGTTCTGGATATACGGGAATCATGACCATGGCGGGAATGGGACGGAGAAAATTAAAGAAGTGATGAAAGCTGGGGGTTTCAAATTACTTCAAAATAGCCATACAAGAATTGGGGACAATAAAGGATCTTTTATTCTTGCTGGATTGGATGACGTGATGCTTGGAAGACCAAATATTGATGAAGCACTTCATCTTGTTGATCCGGATATATTCACGTTACTTATGGTACATGAGCCTGATGTTGCTGATGAAATTCAGCATTATCCGGTAGATATACAGCTTTCTGGTCATAGCCACGGAGGTCAAGTCCAACTTCCTATCTATGGGTATATGATTACACCTCCATATGCAGAGAAGTATGTAGAAGGAAGTTATCAGCTTGGTGATCGGCTGCAGTTATTTGTGAGCCGTGGGGTTGGGACTACACGGATGCCGTACCGATTCTTGTGCAGACCAGAGATCTCAGTTTACACACTGAAATCGAAGTAATTATAACAGTTTTGTGACAACCTTCCTTACCTTTATCAAAGCTTTTACAAACGTGATACGATAGCACTATCTAACAGGCAGATTTACTAACAGAAACGGGATCAAACCCGCCATAATTAGAAATGAATGGAAAAAGCGTAACTTTGACCTATATACCATTTTTTTGAAATTTGTTTAAAATAGACGTAATAGAGAAATAAATATGGATGAAAGGAGTTTACTAATGAAAGACCTGAAGACAACGAATCGTGAACTGGCCGAGGCCTTATTCATAGTGAATCGTCATGCAAAAACAGCACCCGAACCCAAACATCTGTATGACATTAAGAAGCATACAATAGACAAGCTTCTCGAGGAAAACCGCGCTAAAAAAATTGGCCTCCACTTTTCCGATCATCCCAAGTTCAGTCAGCAGCATTCCACTCTCCTCATTGAAATCGGTGGGTTCTACTTCCACATTCCAGCTAATAAAAGTGATTTCGATCAGCTTGAACATCTAGGCAAGGTAGATCATTCATATCGCAATCCCAAGCCTAAACTATCTCTTTCAAAAGCGAAACGGACACTCTATCGATATTTGGACTGGGAACAGCCTAAACCGATGACTCAATCCTTCCAATCCACACTGCAGCCTTCTTTTCTTGGACAAACTGATATCACTCCGTGGAACCAAAGAAGGAAAAAGAATTAACTATTCCTATCGTCCTCTAAATGTTTCATAACTATTGGAAAAAGGTATGAAAGAAATAGAGGAGGATGATACGATGTCGATGAACCATATGGAGGATTTCCTGTATCAATTAAAGGATTACATGCAGTATACTACCGAGCTTCGCTCATCTTATGAACACTTGTCAGAGCATGAGAAAAAGCTCGTTGTAGAAGCATCACCAACAAAACAAAGTCCTGAAGTAATGGCTAAACAAGCCTACGCCTGGCATGATGAGCTATTTAAATCATTGAATAAGTCAAGATGAGACAAGCCGCAGATCATGCGGCTTTTTCTATTTTTATCAATGATTACCAATGACTTTACTAGATCAATAACCATCATTTTGGAAGCTTGGACGCCAACTTTGTCACCCAAAGCATCTGTGACTCTGATTTCTATTTTCGAACTCGATGGTAGACCCTTTTTCATCTTCCAACGTTATAGTCGATCTGGAAAAGGAGACTTTTTTAAAGATTTCCATAAAAAAACCACCTGATTATAAGGCGGCAAATAAAAAGTAAATTATGCTGCTCGTTTTTTGGAACGTTTAGAAAAGTGAACCCACGTTCTTTTAATTACCTTCAAAAGCGAATATAGGACACCGTAGCTGCTGATTGCCAATAAACATAAAGGCCAATAATATTCCGGCAGCATTGATTCTTTCTGAACCATCGCATACCGATCCACAAGTTGAAGAAAAGCTAAAGCTAAAAGTACGCTTGTCGTATAGCTGGCCATCGTACTCCAGTGATTTAACATAATCCATTCAATGACTGGACGAACAACCCACATTAGCGAAGTCACCAATAAAAGCACTAATGAAAATTGAACATATTCGGGTTTTAGATTGAACACCTGCAATAAGTCTTCATCAAGTAATCCTAATGTCTGATCCAAAAAGGTAAAATCAAACCAATTGTTCATCATTGCTTCCTCCCATACATCCGCTTGCCTTACCATTATGGACATAGGGAGGAACGTGTAAACCCTCTTATTGATGAACCATCCCTTTATTCTTTAGCCACTTCAAACCTTCTCTCCGGCTCAAAGGCCGGCACTCTGTGTAATCTAAATAATTCACCACAGCTTCAGAATTTGTTTTGCTATACTCTCTTAGCGCCCAGCCTATCGCTTTTTCAATAAAAAATTCTTTTTCATCTTTTAGAACATCGATCGTCTCAAATAGAAGCTTTTCATTTGTTTGACCTTTATATTTAAGTTGATGCAAGATGCTAGAACGTCTCACCCATAAGTTCCTTGAGTGCCTCCATTTTTCTGTAATTGGCTTAAGCATGTCGGGATATTTCTTGAAGTATTCTCCACATAGATTAGAACCAATCATATCAACCGTATCCCACCATGACTTGGTCACGAGTAACTCCTTATAAATACCAATCTCGGATCGTGAAGCGCGCTTTTTGCCTTTTTCCAATAAAGCGAGAGCAGCGTATTGACACTCTCTTGCTGCTTCCTCAAATAATAACAATGCAGTACGTATTCGATCAGTTTGAGAAAGCAATTGATATTCTTTCAGTATCGGAGTTAACAATTTTTTTCGCTCTGGTGTCTTTATTCCATAGAACAGAAACTGATTTTTCATATACGCTTCCATGCCATCTCGATTTTCTTCATTTCTATGGTTTTGAAACGTATGTACAATTTCATTTTTTATTTGTTCAGGTACACCCACAACATTCAACTCCCAAGGTTTATTTTTGTAAAAAATCTACTAACCGCTCGGCCTGATTTTGAGCTTCGCTATAGCCTTGCATATAAAGGTGGTGAAGCCTCTCTTTATTCCTCTCAATACGGCTGACCTGAAGGGGTTCAGAGGGTCTTAAAACTAATGCCTCCCCGTTTTCTTCCATTTCTTTCACCCTTTTAAGCTGCTGATTATATCGAACATGACGATTCAACAGCGCTTGTGCAAAATAAGGAAACTGTCGGTATTTTCGGTTTAAATACCAGCTTAATTTCATTTTCTTCTTAATATAGCCGTCATTTCTTGTTAATACGATAATATGTTTCCGATTGCCCTGATCAACTGACGGCTGGATTGGAATTGGATTGGAAATACCTCCATCCATCAACTGCTTGCCATCATATGTAATACTTGGTGCGATCAATGGTAGAGAGCTGGATGCACGAATCACCTTTAATAGGCTTTCACGATCGGGAAAGCGATCGATAAATAAAGGCTCCCCGCTGTCCATATCAGTAGTTCCTACAGCGAATTTGGTCGATTGGCTGCTAAAAGATTCATAATCAAATGGAACTAGCTGATTTGGCAGTTTATCAAATATGAAATCCATTCCAAACAGTTGGCGATGAGTAAACATTCGTTTATACGATATGTATTCTGGGTGATCACCATAGCCAACGATAACTTCGTAGTTTCGCTTTTTTTGCTTCGCCACATAAGAACTTCCATTGCAAGCTCCAGCAGAAGCTCCGGCGACAAAAGGAATATGTATATCTTCATCCAATAAAAACTCTAGTACGCCGGCCGTATATGCGCCTCGCATACCTCCACCTTCCAATACTAACCCAACATCTTCCATCTAGAGGCTCCTCCTTTATTTGCCATGTACTTCCATTATATCAAATCAACAGTGGCGTATCATGAAGTAGAACTTAATATAAGTTTAAAAAAGCACCTGCATAGGTATGCGGGTGCTTTTGGCATGTGATATCATCAGTTTACATATGAAGTTGAAGACAATTTCTTAACGTGTTTTTCATCTATTTCACGTTCAATTTTATCTAAAGCTTCTTGGTCTTTTAGCAATTGTTGTTTATTTTGATCTACTAAATCTTCAAAAGAAATACGATTGGGTCTCATAATCAAACTCCTTTCAGATTAATACAATCAAATCATAACAGATTTCGACATTGAATATGTTTCAATTGTTTGAACATTTTGTTAAATCTATATAAAGAGGTGCTTCCATGGAACAATTGATCAACCAATATGTTAAAGACATCCAAATCTCAGGAATACGCCAGTTTTTTAATATGGTCGGACAATACGAAGATGTTGTGTCCTTAACAATCGGGCAACCTGATTTCTATACCCCTGATCATGTCAAAAAGGCTGCGATTCAGGCCATTCAGAATAACCACACTAGTTATACACATAATGCTGGAATCCTTTCTCTGAGAAAAGCAATTGAAAATCATGTTCAAGAAAATTTTCAGCTGGCTTACGATGCCGATACTGAAATCATCGTAACTGTCGGTGCTTCTCAAGCGATTGATGTTTCACTTCGAACTCTGCTTACACCGGGAGATGAAGTCATCCTCCCCGGTCCCGTTTACCCTGGTTATGAGCCGTTGATTCGACTTGCTGGGGCAACACCTGTTCACGTGGATACTCGTGGTAACCAATTTAAGTTGAATGCCAAATTGATTGAAGAAAAAATCACACCGAAAACCAAAGCGGTTATTCTTCCTTATCCATCCAATCCTACCGGTGTTTCCTTAACAGGAACGGAGCTCAAAGACATTGCTAGTGTGATTGAGAAGCATCAAGTTTTTGTCATCGCTGATGAGATTTACAGTGAGCTTGTTTATGAAAAATCACACGTTTCAATTGGTTCATTTTCTACCATCCGGGATCAAGTAATCATCATTAACGGAATTTCTAAGTCCCATGCTATGACCGGCTGGAGAATTGGATACATTCTTGCTCCTGCTTGGCTGTCAAAGCATATGCTGAAGGTACACCAATATAACGTATCCTGCGCAAGTTCTATCAGTCAGTATGCTGCACTTGAAGCATTGACTAATGGAAAGGAAGATCCTTCACGTATGAAAGCTGCCTATATGGAAAGAAAAACATATGTTGAAGAGCGATTAACTCAGATGGGGATTGAATACACTTCACCAGACGGCGCTTTTTATATATTCCCTAAACTACAGATTGAAGGGAAAACAACATTCGAACTTGCTCTACAATTAGTCAAGGAAGCCGGGCTGGCTCTCGTTCCTGGAGATGCGTTTTCACAATATGGAGAAGGTTACTTGAGACTTTCATATGCCTATAGTTTAGAAACACTCCAAGAAGGACTAAACCGCCTCGAGAACTTTCTCAACATAAATTCGGTATAAGCATTTGGGCAACTATTAGAATAATAGTACTCAGTTTCGTAATAAAGTGAGTTTGGAAGTTTCTGTTGACATAGAAAGATTAAGGAGGTACGAGTAATCACTTCCTTTCCATGGGCATGTGCTGAGCCTCCTTAGACTACGTCTTCCGGGGTCTCACCTATCATGTTAATCCCACAGGAATCTTCCGCGGAAGAAGGACATAGGCGAAGACCCCACAGAGAGCGAAGCGAACGAGAAGGCTTGCCGGTTCCCCCGCAGGAAAGCGAGTTGTTTTCCTGCCAACCCTAACACTTATCACGCAACGAACGTGAAAGTGTCGAACCTGAGTCTTCAGAATATGTAAGCTATATTGAGAAAAAGGCTTTGAATATAAGGTAACTCAGCTTTTGTTAAAGAAAAAAGACCATGGAACTTAAAAGCTCCATGGTCTTTCATACGTCATTACTTTGAATTAGAATCAGCAAGTCATCTAATTCCTGACTTAATTGAACGGTTTCTTCACTGGAAAAACCATTCTCAAGCGCTGCTTCACACATCTGTTCACGAAGCTGCTCGATTTTGACAAGTAGAGGATGATTTGTGGTTACTTGCACCTGAGGTTCCCCCTTGCTCTTTTCTATTTAATTTAATTGTATTGCACTTAAAAGAATGTTTGTTCGTCTAATGGTTTAGCACGAGAAAAATTATCTCAATTATCTATGACTTTGTAAAGATGGTTGATAAAACTTCTAATAATTCGACAATCATTCCGTTGTGTTAAGTGTGTATTAAATGACAACTCTCTGTCTTTTCTTTTACCTCACTTGTGATAAAATAAAGAGTGAAATGGACATCATTCTAAAGTCATGTTCATTAAGAAAGGAAGATCAAAAGTGTCAGAACAAGCTAAAAATGAATGGCTCGAGTGGATTAAAGCCATTGCTGTAGCCATTACATTGGCGTTTATTTTAAGGACCTTTTTCTTTGCGACTTCTATTGTCGAGGGAGCCAGTATGGATCCGACACTTGAGAACGGTGAGCGAGTCATGTTCAACAAGATCATTTATTATATAGATGAACCTGACCGCGGAGATATCGTCATCATTGAGAGACCTGTAAAAAGTTATGTTAAACGAATTATCGGCCAGCCTGGTGATTCGATAGAAATTAGAAATCATACCCTATTCATTAATGGTGAAGAACAGACGCAAGGTTATCTTAATGATGAAGCCATCGACGCAACCAGAGACTTTGGTCCTGTCGAGGTACCTGATGGTAAATACTTCGTAATGGGCGATAACCGTTCCATTAGTAAGGATAGCCGTAATGGGCTTGGGTTTGTTAAAGAAGAGGAGATAATCGGCCGAACCGAGTTAGTCATCTATCCACTTCAGGAATGGGGATTGACTAAGTAACCATATTCCCTCATAACCTGTTTGTAGGCTAGACAAATTAAAAACGCTCTACGTGGATCTAATTTCACGTAGAGCGTTTTCCTATTTTGCTGCAGTGATTTTTTCTGACAACTGGTGCAGTGTGTCAATCAAGAGGTCCAACTTCCCTTCCATGCGGTGCAGTAAATAGAATGTCACCGCAATAGGAAAACCGACATCTGTTATGAGTGCCAGCCATGTCTCCACTTCATCCACCTCACTTATAGAAGTGAAAAGCCGCTATGCGGATGGATAGCGGCTCTTCTGGTTAGATTAAAGTTCTACGTCAAAGACGTTACGTTCTACTATTCTTGCTTCTTTCTTCTCAACAAGATCGCCTCCGCTGGAGTAAAAGCAATTCTGAGCAAGAATCGCATCCATCGCTGCGGTGATCGCTGCTGGATCAGCAGGCTCGATTGGTTCATCTAACGAAATGGTAACCGTACGTCCCTCTTCATTCAAAAACTTAAGCTCTAACTTCTTCAAGTGGATCCCTCCTTTTCTATTCCTTTAAAAACTTAAAGATCTGCGATAACAAAACTATCGTTACGTTCTACTGTGTAGAGAATACGCTGCTGAAGCTGGGAAAGAGCAGTTGATACAGTATACAGTTGTTCTGGTGTTGAAGCTGGTTTAACATTGTTAAACGATTTAGTTCGGAAGGTTGGATTTCCTTCCCCATCAACTCCATTTTCAAAAACCATTTGAAGCTGTGTGCCTACTTTTTCAGAACTGATTGCCATGTTTAAACACCTCCTTTCATACTTATAATCGATGCCAGTATAAAAGAGGTGTCAAAAAAGATCGAACCGGATGCCCTATTCTGCATCTGGTTCGATCTTCAAATCAAGCCTATGAAATTATGATATCTGTTTTCTGTAATTAAGTACGGTTTAACCGTGGTCGAAGATACACATTCCGATCAATCCCAACGAAACAATAACACAGACCACAAACATAATGACCTCAGCCATACCTTCACCTCCTCGATCAACTTTATTTTATCAAAAAAATCGAATTACCGCTTTATCTATTATACATGATAGCATGTGCATTATACATCCTGAAATTCCCCCCTATTTTCCTTAGCAAACACTTTTTTTCACAAGAATGCCATATTGTTATGGCATTCTTGTGAAGTATTGAACAAACTATAGAAAAAACCTTAGATAGTAAAGTACACTATAACTGTAGCAAAGATCAACAGTACCTCACTAATCATGTGAAATACTGAACAAATTTACAAGGAGTGTTTAAGATGATTCAATGGCTTAGAGATAACCGAACCGCAGCAATTATTTTAACTGTTTTACGTGTTTACTTAGGGTACACATGGTTCATGGCAGGTATAGGCAAAGTAACAGGTGGATTTGAAACGGCCGGTTTTCTGAATGGAGCGATAGGTAAGGCCGAAGGTGCACATCCAGCTGTACAAAACTGGTGGGCAGTGTTTTTAGAAACTGTTGCCCTTCCAAATCATGAATTATTCACCTTTGTGGTCATGTGGGGAGAAGTACTTGTTGGACTCGGACTTATCATTGGATTATTCACCAACGCAGCTGCCCTAGGTGGAATCATCATGAACTTTGCCTTTTTGTTCAGCGGTACGATAAGCACAAACCCGCAAATGGTACTTTTGACCATTTTCGTTCTTATCGCAGGGGTGAATGCAGGTAAATACGGATTGGATCGCTGGGTTCTTCCACTTTTACAAAAACAAGTGATTGGCATTAAAAATAGACGTTTGGCTCATCAATAACATAATCATCCTGAGGATCTTTGATCCTCAGGTCTTTTTTTGTTTATTCGCAAACAGTTTGAGGTATCATGAAGGGAGAAACAAAGGAGGTACTTATGAGCTCTCTCATCTATCGATTCTTTATATTTTGGTACATTTGCGGTGTCATCCTGCTTGCCTTTGACCTCCTTCCTCCTTGGCTGGAATGGGCAAACAGTGTTTTCTTGATAACAGCTGGGATTGTAGCAGGTATCTATTTCTGTAAGCAATACGGGACCGCTGGTGGACTTACATACAGTTTGATAATCATTATCGTAAGTATCTATGTCGAACATCTTGGTGTTGCCTATAATTTCTTATTTGGATCTTATAGTTATAACACGAATTTCGGCATAAAAATTTTTGATACACCTTTAACGATTGGATTTGCTTGGCTTTTGATTATGGGGTGCTCGCATGAATTAGCGAAAGTTATTACCCAGGATATTGGAAAAACTGCAAGGCCGATTGCTTTTATTCTGGTAGGTGCATTGATTGCTGTTACAATGGACCTTATTCTTGATCCCGTTTCTTTTAAAGTTAAAGAGTATTGGTTATGGCAGGAACCTGGTTTTTACTATGATATTCCACTTTCTAATTTTATCGGTTGGTTTTTGCTTTCGTCCCTCTTTCACTTGTTCTTTATTCTATGGTCTCCACAATCAAAAACAAGAGAGAGAGTCTGGCCAAATCGCATGAGTCTGATGTTTGGACTCATTATCTTTATGTTTTGCCTAATCGCCTTCACAGGGGGAATCGCTGGCGCAGCCATTCTCGTAATCTTCCTCACTGCCTTTTGGTATGGAATGTATTTTTGGAGGAGAAAAGTATATGTTGGAAGCTAATAAAAGTTCATTTATAGAGTGGGGATTCAAACGCTTCAATCGGATCTTTCTCAAGGCTCACTTTAAAAATATTTGGTTGATGAAAACAGACTCCCCCCCTTCTCAAAAAACATTGTTTCTCATGAACCACTCTAGCTGGTGGGATCCACTAATGATCTATCATATTAATGACCGAGTTATCCAGTCTGATGGTTACGGTATGATGCATGAGGACGGGGTCAAACGATTTCCGTTTTTCAGAAAAATCGGTGCATTCTCTGTAAACCCTGCTCACCGCAGGCATTTAGTGGATTCCCTTCAGTACAGTTCGAAGCTTTTACATCAAAATAAAACAGTCTGGATGTTCCCTCAGGGAAGCGAGCAGCACTTGGAAAAACGACCGCTCCAATTCCTCTCAGGCATTTCTTATATCGTAAAAAAATGTCCGGAAGTTAATGTTGTGCCGATATCCCTGTATTATTCTCATGAGCATACAAGAAAACCAAATGCGTATATCAAAATTGGTCCTACACTAGATAAAGAATCTTATCTTGATCTAGGACGAAAAGATATGACTCAAGTATTTGAATCGGCAGCAACGGCTCAATTGAACAGTTTCCGTGAGCTTATCATTCAAGAGGACCATCGTTCTTTCGAAAAGATTTGAAAGAAAGCGAGGAATTCCATGTTATTTACTATTCTTTTAATTGTCACGATTCTGCTGAACATTTGGACGATCATCAACAGCCTTTTCCTACTGCCTTTGGTATCACCGAATCAATTATCAGCTTCCCCAAAGGTTTCCCTTCTTGTACCTTTAAGAAATGAAGAAGAAAATGTAGAAGGTTTGATCAAGTCATTGAAGAATCTGACGTATCCTACTGTAGAAGTTATTCTTTTGGACGATCACTCGACAGATGCGACATACTCCCTTCTATTAACTGAAACGGAGAAGGACCCTCGTTTCACCATTTATAAGGGAAAAGAGTTACCGAAAGGCTGGAACGGAAAAGTCCATGCTTGTCATCAACTTTCTCAAATGGCGAACGGTACATACTATTTATTCTTAGATGCAGACGCCAGAGTCGCTCCCTCCGTAATCGAACAGACGCTTGCCACTATGGAACGGCATAATGCCAGTATGTTGAGCGGTTTTCCTCATTACCCCAATAATCATTTTCTGAGCCATATGCTTGTTCCATTACAACACATGGTTGTCCAGCTTCACCTACCACTTGCTGTGGCAAACTTTACGAAACGCCCGCTCTTCACTGCTGCATGCGGTATCTTTATAATAATTGAGCGAGAAGTATATGAATTCATTGGAGGCCACGAGTCCGTAAAAGACTCATTAGTAGAGGATGTTCATTTAGCAAGAGAAGTGAAAAGACATGGATACAAGATGATACTCGCCAACATCACTCCTTCGGTTCTTTCCTATATGTACGATTCTGCAAAGGAAACGTGGGAAGGTTTCACCAAAAATATTTACACAGGGTTAGGTCGTTCAGTCCCCATGGTCATTGGGTTGTCCTTATTTTATTCTTTTGTCTTTCTCGTTCCAGTGGGCTTCGTTATTGTAGCTCTCATAGAAGAAAGTTGGCTATATATACTTCCTTACTTGCTCACTGTAGCATTTAAGATGTTTGTGGATGCAAGAACAGGACATCCGCTATGGCTTGCTCTTTTGATTCCAGTTTCAATCCTTTTACTCATTTCAATCATGATCTCTTCGATGCTTGTACATCTTAGAGGCCGTACTTATAAGTGGAAAGGGAGGTCTTACGAATGAAAGCTATTATAATAGGCGGTGGGCTTGGTGGTTTGTCAACGTCTGTCACTCTCGCCAAACATGGAGTAGATGTCAAACTTTACGAAAAAAATGACCACTTTGGAGGAAAAATGATGCCGGTAGATGTAGACGGTTATCACTTTGATTTTGGTCCAAATACAATTACGATGCCAGAAGTTTTTAAAGAAGTTGTTAGAACCGGCGGACTCGATCCAGATCAAGAGCTCCCTTTCACTAAGCTTGATTATCATACACGAAATCAGTTTAAAGACGGTACCGTGTTTGATTTTTCTACGGATAAGGCTTTTATGAAGGAGCAGATTTCCAGACTTGACCCTAAAGGCTATAAGAAGTTTGATTCTTTTTTGCAGGAGATTGAACGGCTATTTCACCTGTCTGAAAAATACTTTTTACATCGAACCTTTTCTGGCTGGAGGGACTATATTTCCCCTACTCTTACAAAAAGTATGACTCAAGTGAGACCTTTCCAGTCTATGGATCGTTTTTTTAAGCAGTATTTTTCAAATCCTCATATCTTGCAAGCCTTCAACCGGTATTCAACGTATGTGGGCTCTAGTCCATATAAGACGCCTGCCACATTTGCGATGATTGCTCATCTGGAATTAAATGATGGTGTTTATTACGTCAGAGGTGGCAATACAAAGATTGCCGAAGCTTTTGTAAAAGCAGCTGAAAAGCAAGGAGCAGCTTTACATACGAATGCCAGAGTAACTAGGGTCATAACTAGAGGAAAAAAAGCGACAGGTGTGGAATTAGAGAACGGAGAGATTGAAGAAGCAGATCATATCATCGTGAATGGAGATCTTTTGAAAGCTGTGCCTGAATTATTAGCGACTGAACCGCGTTCCCACTTATCCAATGAAAAGATTGCTTCTTTCGATCCGTCCATTTCCGCTTTCGTTATAATGGCAGGTTTGGATACAATGTTGAAGGATCTGCATCATCATCACGTTTTATTTTCTAAGGATTATCAAAAAGAATTTAAAGAGTTGAAAGCAGGCCACTACGCTGAGGAACCGACCATTTATATCGGAACCTCTTCCAAAACTGACCCTAAACTTTCCCCCGGAGGTGACAATTGTTTTATTCTAGTCAATGCGCCAGCTACGGGTAATCAAACCATTAAAGCGGAAGATTACAAAGAGTTGATTTATCACCAGTTAGCTGAGGCCGGGATACCACTTAGAGAACACGTTCATTTTGAAGACACCATGGGACCAAGAGAAATCGAGGACAAGTTCGGTGCTTACAAGGGGGCATTATATGGTCCTTCTTCCAACAACCGTATGCAAGCCTTTATGCGCCCGTTTAATAAATCACAGGACATTGATGGCCTCTATTTTTGTGGAGGGAGTACGCATCCAGGCGGAGGTTCTCCCATGGTTGTTTTAAGCGGACAGAATGTAGCGAATCAAATCTTAGGAAAAATCGTTCATATTGAATAGGGATGACCTTCCGTGTCTAGGCGCAAGACCTTAATGTAGCCCCATATTACATTTCCTAGACAAAGAAAAAGCAGATTATTGCATCTCGGCAATAATTTGCTTTTTCTCTTGATCTGACACATAATTTCTCTGATTAAATACTCTATAGTCATTTTTTCGAACAGAATGCAGAATAGCGCGGTACATTTTCGCTGCGCCACCGACTGGACCACGTGAATAGAGAGGATAATAAGGAATAGTCTTCAATGCCCTCGCGTAATAAACTTCCGCATCTTTGGCAAGCTCTTCCCATAGCTGGATAAAGGCAGGGGTGATTTTTTTATTATAAAGATCATAGTTGGTGTACTCATACTTCTCCATCAGATCGGAAGGAAGGTAAACTCTGTCCCGCTCAAGGTCTTCCCCAACATCTCGAAGGATATTCGTGATCTGCATGGCATAACCGAGTTCGATCGCACCATTTCGTAAAGCTCCCACTTTTCCCGGAGCTATAACAGGCAGAAGCATCAGTCCAACCGTACTTGCCACGTGATAACTGTAATCCAAAAGGTCCTCTTTTGTAGCGACCGGCTGTGGGTATAAATCCATTCGCTGACCTTCAATCATATCGTAGAAGGGTCTTGGATCCATCGTGAAGTGTGTAAACACATCTTCAAGCGCAATCCAAGCGGGATGAGTACTTGAAAGCTTCCCTTCCATAAACTGGTCAAACTCCTTAGCAAATAACTCCAGCTCTTCCCTGGGGTTCTTTCCTTCATCTACAATATCATCTGCCCGGCGGCAAAAAGCATAAATGGCCCAAACGGCTTTTTTCTGTTGTTTAGGTAACATGGCGAAAGCTTTAGAGAAGGTTTTGGAATGTTGTTCTATAATCTTGCGGCAATATTCGTATGCTTGATTTAAGTCCGTCATCACTAAACACCTCGCTTGTAATTATGCCTTTCAGCTGAATGATATTGCAAATGATTTGCCAGAAGCTTTGATCCTTGCATAACAATAGGAACTCCTCCCCCAGGGTGAATAGATGCTCCTACCGCATATACATTATCGAATGGATAGGGCTGCAGCTGTGGGCGAAATACTCCTGATTGAAATAGAGTCGGAGCAATTCCAAAGCTTCCTCCTTCATATAACCCATCTGCTTTGGCATCTTCTGGTGTTCTTACTTTCATCCAGTTGATCCGACTGCGGAGATCCTTAAATCCTCTTTCCTCCATTTGATTTAAGACATAATTAATTAGATCCTCTTTTCCGCTCCAATCCACCTCTTTTCCAACTGGAACGGGGACAAGGGTATAGAGCACTCCTTTTCCTTTAGGAGCAAGGGAATCATCAATTAATGATGGATGAAACGTATAAAAGGATGGATCATCGGGCAGCTGCTTTAAATCAAAAACCTGTTTCATGTGCAGATCAAAATTGGATGACATAAAAAATTGGTGAATTGCTGAATTCGGATAATTTTCGTCAAGCCCTATATAAATGAGCAAACATCCTGAGGAGGGTGTGTACTTCCGGTTTAGCCGCTTATCTGCCGGTAGGAGACGATCCATTGTAGGAAAATCCCCATTAAGAATTACCTCATCGATTGGTTGACTTAGTCCGTCAACGTTTACTGACTTTGCTTGATTACCTTCCAACTGAATGTTCTCGACTTCAGCATTCGTAAAAATGGACACTCCTCTAGATTTAAGGACCTCTACGATGATTTCCACCAGGTGAGCGTATCCGCCTTTCATATACCAGATTCCGTGGTCATGCTCACTATAAGAAACAAGGGAGTACATCGCTGGAGACTGCTGAGGATGACCACCAATGTATAGGGTTTGTAGAGTATAAGCTTCTACAAGGGCCTCATCTTTAAAATAGCTCCTCATCATTCTTTTGACATTCTGGTACGCTTTCAATCTCATAAGCGTGTGTAAGTTTTTCCTGGAGAAAAATTTTCGCTTATCCACAAAGGATTGTTCGAGAAATTGGGCTTTGCCTTGCAAGAAACGGACTTTCATGTCTGATAAGAAACGATCAAACCCCGCTTCGTTTCCAGGAAACCGCCTTTTTAATTCAGCCTTTTGCCGGTCAGGATCGGTATATTTATAGAAAGGCTCACCGTCTTTAAAATGAATCTTATAAAGTGGATCACAAGGGATAAGTGGGATGCTTTTTCGATCGATTCCTCCTTCCTCTAGAATACTTAAGAGCATTTCTGGAAGGAGCACAATTGTTGGTCCTTGGTCAACCTTGTAATTCCCATGTCTCTCATAGGTCAAACGGCCTCCAAGGTAAGCATTCTTTTCAAAAATGGAAATATGGCGGTCGTCATTTTTTGAGAGAATAAGGGCGGTTACCAAGCCCCCGATTCCACCTCCAACAATGGCTGTTTGTCTCTGGTTCATGAGGTTTTCACCTCCTTTTCTTTAATCCAACCTGTAGTAATTCTTGCTGATTCAAGGATCGTCGGCAGACCGCTTCCTGGATGAGTCCCGCCCCCAACAAGCCAGCAATGATCAAGTTCCTGAAAGCGATTATGAGGTCTAAAGTACATCATTTGAGATAGCTGATGCCCTAAGCTGAACGTTGCTCCTTTATGAACAAAGTGATTCGTTTCCCACTGTTTAGGTGTCAATACTTTCTCTGCAACAATGTGATTTCGGATGTCTGTGAACCCGGTCTTCCTTTCCAATTCATCATAAATCAGCTGCTTGAAAGTTTCTTGTTTTTCATCCCAATCGATTTCTGAATAATTGTTAGGCACAGGTGCTAATATATATACAGCTGAGTGGCCCTCTGGAGCAAGCGTATCATCGGTTACACTAGCATTATGGATATAAATAGAGGGCTCCTCTGAGAGCACTAAATCCTTAGTCATTTCGTTAACATTTTTTCTGTAATCTTCTGCAAAAAGAATCGTATGATGCGGCATGTCATAAAGCTTATCTAATCCGACGTAAATCATAAAAGTAGAGCAAGAATACTTCTTTTTCTCCAAATTACGCTTTGAGTATTTTTTCAGCACGTCATCCTCAAGCATATGCTGCATTGCATTGGCAAAATCAGCATTCACAATGACTTCATCAGCGTAAAAATCATCTCCAGAGTCTAGTTCCAAGCCGACGACTTTTCTTCCGTCTAACTTAAACTTTTGGACGCCGTTTGCAAGATGTATTTTTCCTCCATGTTCTTTAGTCACTTCGGCCATAGCTTTAGACAGCTGGTTGACTCCTCCTCTAGGATGAAAAACACCATATTCATGTTCCATGTAAGAGAGGATGGAAAAAGCTCCTGGGCATTCCCATGGTGACATACCTAGATATTTAGCTTGAAATGTAAAAGCAATTTTCAGCTTTTCATCATTAAAATACTGTGACAAAACATCATACACAGACTTACCTAGCGACAGCTTAGGAAGAGCTTTTAAAGAGCGCTTGCTTACATAATCCCTTAACCTATAATGACGCGTTTGCAGCAAAGGAAGCAGAGCCTGCATTTTTTCTCTTGTATCCTTCATGAAACGCTGATAACCCGCCTCATTTCCGGGGAAATGTTTAGATAAAACTTCGAGCATTTTTTTTCTATTTCGATACATAGGAACTCGTTTTCCATCGAATTGAAGTTCATACATTGGTGATAATTCGATTAAATCTAAGTAATCGTGAACGTTTCTTCCTGACGCTTGAAAAATTTCTTCGACAATATGAGGCATACTCAAGAATGTCGGTCCTATATCAAAGGTATAATCACCCAGAGAAAAATGCCCATTTCTACCTCCGACATAATTTTGCTTTTCAAATACATGGACATTGTACCCTTGAGATGCCAGCATCATAGCGGAGGCCAACCCGCCGGGTCCTGCTCCAACGACTGCGATGGTTTTCAAGAGCTTCACCTTCTTCCTCTTGTACATTAGTTATACAATAATTATACATAAATAATATGTAAAGACCGAATAAGAACTCTCTTTCAATGTGTTTTAGGATTAAATTCCACGTTCTTATGTCCCATTCCTTTACCCTTTTCTAGTTTTTTATAACCATCCTTACAGATATTGATCCATATAACTGGAATTATTATCAATTTCATCCATTTCATAAAATTAATTTGATCGGAAACAATATGAGCTAAGGAGGCTATGTTCATGTATGCCAATCAAAGAATCTCAGGGCCTTACTTTCCTTCCCATGCTGCTTCAGCTCCTGATCATGATCAAATGATTAATGAACAGCTTAATCATTGGTGTGAAGAAATTGACAGGTGTCCACACCGACACAATGAAAAAGTAAACAGCGGGATGAACCAGCGAAGCAGGATCATTAAGCTTGCTCCTACAACCTTCATGGATTGATAACCGACTAGGTATCTAACCATACAAATCCCTGCTTCTGTGCATAGGCTGAAATGTAAACAACAGGAGGTGAGCTTATGTACGGAGGCTATCCTTATTATGGAGGACGTCGTTGTAGAAGAGTCGGTGGTTATCGCGGAGGTTACCCTAACAACTTCGCCTTAATCGTCGTATTGTTCATCCTATTGATCATTGTGGGAGCAGCATTTTATTGCTAGGGACAAATAATTGAGGCCCATCCTCAGTATTGTACCTTAAAGAGATAAAGGAATTATGCTCAAAAAAAGTACACAGCCGTCGGGGGCTGTGTACTTTTTTCGTTTATTTTATTTAAACTAACCAATAATGATTCTTTCTTTAGGATAATGATACTTCCCTTTTTTCTTATCGTTATGGAAAGTAAATAAGAACGTTAAGATCCCTATCCGTCCTAAAAACATCAATAACATCAATACGGTTTTGCCGAAGACGGTTAAACCTGGTGTGATACCTAGAGAAAGCCCGACCGTTCCAAACGCAGAGGTCACCTCAAAGATGATTTCGTTCAAAGTGAAGGGTTCAGTGATCGACAAAGCAATGACAGCCAAAAAGCATAGGAATAGAGCCATCAATGTCACGACAACGGCTTTGTTAAGATCCTCATTATGGATTTCCCTGCGAAAGATCCTGATATGATTTCCCCCACGAGCAAATGTAAGGATAAAAATAAGCACCAACGCAAACGTCGTTGTACGGATCCCTCCCCCTACACTACTAGGAGATGCACCGATAAACATCAACGAAGACATAAATAGCTGGGTCTGTTCAGTGAATTGGTTGATATCCATTGTAGATAGACCACCACTTCGCGTTGTAATCGATTGGAACAAAGCATAAAAGAAGATTTCATGCCAGTCCTTATCTGCGAAGAAATTATTGAATTCAAGCAACACAATGATGATTGTTCCTAATACAACTAAAGCAAAGAAAGTGATTGTTGTTAATTTAGCGAACAATGAAAATTGGATCGTTTGCAGTTGATTATTGTTAAATAAATATTGTTTTAATTCAATTAGGACAGGAAAACCAATGGCTCCTGCTATAATCAATATCATATTGATAAATTGAACAAAATAATCATCTTTAAACGGAATGAGGGATTGACCTGTAATATCAAATCCGCCATTCGTCATGGCGCTAATTGTGCCGAAGAATCCCTGCAGGTAAGCTTCACCCGGTTCATAATATTGTAAAAAATAAGTTCCGAGCGTTAGGAAGCCTACAAATTCTATCAGTAATACTACTAGTACAATCTCCTGCACCATCCGAACCATACCCTGGTAACGTGTTTGGTTTTGGTCCGTCATGATCAAACGACGTTCTTTCAACCCTATTTTTTTACCGAGAACAAGCCAAACTAAAGTGCCCAGAGTCATTACGCCGATCCCGCCAAATTGAAGCACTAAAGCAAGAATAAATACGCCTGCTGTACTGAATGTATCTGCAGTTGGGACTGTAGTCAGGCCCGTTACACTCACGGCACTGACTGCTGTAAATAACACATCGATGAAAGCCATATTCACACCTGGTTTATGAGCCACCGGCAATGCAATAAGAATGGATGAAATGGTGACCGCAACCAAGTAGTATACTGCGATTAATTGAAATGGCGATAATTCATTGAGCCAACGCAGGCTTTTTCTTCTCACCCACATATAATATCTCCTTTAATGCTACTTTTTCTGGTTCATGTGTTCGAACACCATTTCTAATTATAGCAGGATGATTCTTTAATTTCTTTACTCCCTCTAAATTCTTCCTCTTTTTTGCAAAACGTTGGCGAAACGCGTCGAACATTATCTCGAATTGGACTCTGCCCCTCTTCGCTTGAATTCTTCTAGAAGCTCATCTCCCTGATATCCTTCATCAAGCAGTTGTTTAAGTGTTTTTTCAATGTATTCTTGCTGACGATCAACAATCGTTCCTATGAATATAATATTGATACGATTGCCTATCCTATTGAAATCAATAGGCTTGACGAGAAATGTAGCGGGACGGTTGCTTTGGGTAGTAATTTTAACCTGAACCATAATTTCTTCATCATTATCGTACATCGCTTGAAAAAACTCGTCATAATATTCATCTACAAAAGCTTCAATCACCCATCGGCCATGATCGTCTTCACGATTAATAATTAATCCGTCTTGTAGTTTGATCCGCCTTTGTGTGATGTCATCATTTTTTTCCTCTACAATATCCAAAGAAATTAATTTAAAGGTTTTCATAGGTAACCTACCTCCAAGGGCGAATTGTCATACTAATATTATAGGGTACAAAACCACTCTGGGCAAAGGGACGTTCGCCTATAAAAAGCCGAATTTCGAGCGGAAATCGGCTGTTGTTCATCCTCCTATATAGGACATTTCAATTTTCTTATCCTTCTGCGGTTTCTTTTGGGCCCGTTCCACAGAATATTGGTCGTCTCTTCCAGTCCATATTTTAATCAAGTGGGAAGTAATCTCCTGGTCGCTTTTGCCGCTTCTTATCATTTCACGAATATCGTACCCTGTTGAAGCAAACAAACAGGTAAACAACTGACCATCCGCTGACAGCCGTATTCTTGTACAGCTGTTGCAAAAGGCATCGGTTACAGAAGAAATGATTCCGATTTCTGCACCACTATCCTCATACCTATACCTTGAAGCTACCTCACCGTAGTAATTCGCATCAAGTGGAACTAACGGCATCTCCTTATGAATATCTTCAATAATTTTCTTCTTCGAAACTACTTCGCTCATATTCCAACCGTTATGGTTACCAACATCCATAAATTCAATAAACCGTAACGTGTCACCTGTTTTTTTGAAATAGCGGGCCATCGGCAGAATCTGGCTCTCATTCATGCCTTTCTTTACAACCATGTTAATCTTGATTTCAAGACCTGCTTCCCTGGCGGCTTCAATTCCTTTTAATACAGGTTTCGTTTTTACTCCTCGTCCATTAGTTATCTTAAAAACTTCGTCTTCTATGGCATCCAAACTGATATTTACCCGTCGCAAACCAGCTGCTTTCAACTTTTTAGCCTGTTTAACTAAAAAAACAGCGTTTGTCGTAACGGCTATATCCTTAATCCCTTCGATTTGATTCAATCGATAGATTAACTCATCCAAATTCTTTCTCATTAACGGCTCTCCGCCGGTCAACCGGATCTTTTCTACGCCGAATTGAGCAAAAATTTCTACCAGACGGATGATTTCATCAAAGCTTAACAGTTCGTCTTCATGCATAAATCGGTAATCTTCTCCGAATATCTCAGCTGGCATACAGTATGTACATCTAAAATTGCATTGATCGATTACAGATATCCTCAAATCCTTCATCGGACGGTCGTATTGATCCAATACATAATTACTCATAACCTTGACTCCTTTCCTCTAAGGTACTTAGAAATGCTCCTGTCCATTAGGATGCTCCAGCAATAGAGCTTCGACTGTGGCTCCTTTTTCAAATCCCCTTGTGCCAGCAGGCAACATAATAAAAGCATCCGTACGAGCAAGCGAGGTAACTATAGCAGATTTATCGATTCCAGCTGGTTTTACTACTACTTTCCCTTCTTCGTAGTCGATAAATCCTCTAACAAAACGAGTGAATGGATTAGGCTTTTTAAAGTCATTGCCTAAGGTAGCCTGTATGTGCCGATGATGGATATCCTTCCTCCCCAAATAACTTTGAATGAGCGGATATGTAAACAGTTCAAATCCTACGTAACAGGCGGAAGGGTTGCCGGACAGTCCGAACAGCAGTTTTTCACCTGAAAGAGCTACAGTCGTGACGCTTCCGGGTCTCATCGCTACTTTATTGAAGAGAACACTCGCATTTAATTTTTCATAAATGGCCGGCATGAGGTCAAAATCTCCTACTGACACACCTCCTGTAGTTATTAACACATCTACTTCAGCTAAAGCATTATAAACGGCCTCAAAGCACGTATTAAAATCATCCATTAGTTTGCCATAATAAGACGCCTCTCCTCCTGCTCGCTCAATTTGGGAGACAATCATATAAGCATTCGAGTTTCGAATTTTTCCGGGAACCAGTGGTTCGCTCACTTCAAGCAGTTCAGTTCCTGTAGCAAAAATCCCAACCTTTGGCTTTCTATATACAGAGACTTCTGAATAACCAAATGTGGCAAGTAACGCCTTTACTCCAGGATTGACTTTGGTCCCTTCTCTAACAAGACATTGCTCCTTACTTGTTTCCGATCCTTTTGGTATGATGTTTTGGCCTTTTTCTAGAGGTCTCTTTAAAGTCATCCATGCTTGTTCATTCTTTTCATAAGTCTGGCAGATCTCAAACATGGCTACACAGTCAGCACCAACCGGAATCTCTGCACCAGTCATAATACGGATAGCTTCCCCTTTCTTAAGAGGGCGGCTTGCAAGATGACCGGCACCCACGGTTTCAGTCACAACGAACTCTCCAGGGTTTTCTCTCGATAAATTGATTGTGTCTTCGGACCTCAATGCGAAACCATCATAAGGTGATTTATCGAATGGAGGTATTGGATGAGTAGCAAGGATATCCTCTGCTAAAATCCTCTGGTCACTTTCACTTATATCCACTTTGTCTATTTCTCCTGTCTTTTTATGCTCCATCACAAGCTCTACGGCCTCTTGAACCGGAATCGGTTTTCTATGTAAATTCATCTTATTCAGTCCTTCAATTAAGTTATTGATCTTTCATTGACCATAACGAAGTTGTCCCACTTTTTCAAAGGTTTTGATTTCAATTACTACCTATTTTTAACTCGATATGGGTTCCGTTCATTAAATGAGAAAGATGCGTCAGGGAACCGGCTCACTAACCATGAACGTAAGTTGAACCTCCAAAACTAAAAACTCCCCGCTCATTAAGCAGGGAGTTCTATTTACAATTGCTTGTGTTTCATTTTTATTTCATTAATGCGATTACTAATCAAACGGGCGCGTTCAGCATAACGATCTCTAGCTTCTGGGGCCATTTTCTCAATGGAAATCGCAAAAATCAAAAAGTTAATTCTCATCGTATTTTCCTCCTATGTGGTTGTCACTAAGCGGTATCCTTCTCCACATTTAACCAATTCATAAATTCAATTCTCAATAGTTCAGCCATCGGTTACACTCCCTTTCTTAGATGATATTTTTAGTCATTGCTTTACGGTCAAGCCATTGGTCCTGGGCACTCGGCCGGTAACCGGGGAGTGGTGAGTAATGTTGTTTTTGACGACGGTTCACACGGACAGTAAAAATAAAAAAATGAATTGTCATAATCTTTATACCTCCTTTTAATTGTAAATTTATATCAAAAGAGTAAAAATACCCTTTGATTCCATATGAAAAAGCCACAGGTGTCCTGTGGCTCTGCTTTAAAGACGCTCCAATATTAAGGCGCAAAAAAGCCACAGGAATACAATATGCATCACCTGCGGCTGTTATGAACCTATTTTTAAGAAATTTTATTAGGATCTAATAAATAGCGCAGGTCGATTTAGTTGTACAGTTTGAATCCACGTTAAAGTGTTCATCATTGGTTTCGACCTCGCTTTCTGAGAATTTTTTCTTTCACTGGAAATTATATAAGAACCTTATCTTAAAGTAAAGCCCAATTTTCAAAAAAGTCATACAAATTATCATCCTGCCTGGCCGTCATAAAATTCCTCGATTTTAAGATCCAGCATATTAAGCCGCTGAATTGCTTCACTTTTATCCATGTTTTTGTAATGATGCAGTCCCAAAGGCTGTTCGTCCTTTTCATCCGCTTTTGCCACCACGTCCTGTAACTTGGTTCGTTTATCATCCAATTCAAATGGCAGATAACTATCCGTATGCAGTAGTACAGCTAAGGAAACTTCTTTTGCTACTAATCGATCCTCTCCAAGACGAATCAAAAGCTTGTGTGCACGTTCTGCTCCTTTAATGGCATGAATATCATGTTTCCTGTACTCTTCATAATCCCATTTTCCATCCCGATACCATTCATAGTGACCCATGTCATGCAGCAGAGCTGATTTAGTTGCAAGATCAGGATCCACTCCTGCCTTTAACGCCATGTCAAACGCATATCCGCTGACGGTGACCGCGTGATGAATGCCTGATCGTTGTAAGTATTTCTGAGTAATTCTGTGCTTAAATACGTCAACAAGTGTGACTCGTTTCATCCGATCACCTCCAATTTTTATAGATGATACCATCTTCCTATAGACTTCACAAGTAATAGCAAGCCGCCGACCAGGCAGGTTTATGATATGAAAAGGTAAGGTAAAACGAAGTGAGGAGGGTTTATACTATGAATTTTGAAAAAGAAACGGTACTTATTACAGGTGCAAGTAATGGAATTGGACGCGGGCTAGCTTTATCCTATGCAGATCGAGGAGCAACAGTGATTACTTGCGATATAGACGAAGAACGTGGACGTCAGTTGATTGGAAAAATTAGAGAAAAAGGTAAAGAGGCCTTTTTCTTCTCATGTGACGTTCGCAACCCAGACAATATAGCAAATTTATTTCAAAGAATAGATGAGCAAATCGGTACCATTACGATTTTGATTAACAATGCGGGAGTTAGCACATTTACTTCTATGTTTGAACTTGAAGTGGAGGATTGGGAAAATATCATCCATACAAATCTAAGGAGCGCATTCCTTTTTTCAAAACACGCGAGTTTTCGGTGGAAAGAAAAGAACATACAAGGGAGGATCATCAACATGGCTTCAACAAGAGCTTTCATGTCAGAGCCTGATTCTGAAGGATATGCAGCAACTAAAGGAGGGCTTGTGGCCTTGACTCATGCAATGGCTGCTTCCCTATCCCAGTTTGGAATCCGGGTAAACTCAATCAGCCCTGGTTGGATCCAAACGAATAAATACGACCAACTTCGTGGGATTGATCATACACAACATCTATCGAACAGGGTAGGGAAAGTAGAGGATATCGCCAAAGCCTGTATGTACTTAACAGAGGCGGAAAATGACTTTGTAACTGGGGAAAATATAGTCGTTGATGGAGGCATGACTAGAAAAATGATCTACGAGCATTAAACAATAGAGGTTTAATACAAGTTTTGTCAGGGAAGGGATATACCAACAAATAACATCGGAGGTGATGGCAGTGGCAGAATTAAATTCATATGAAATTCTCTTGCATCAACCTTTAAAGACAAACCAAATTATGAGAATGTACAAATGTATCAGTAAACATGGATGTGACATTTACCTGCACCAAAATCACTTAATCGCTGATGGAGGTCATTTACCGAAGCTTTTATCTTTTTTCTTATTTGTAGACCTTCGCGAACCGATTTTGATGATTATTGATGGCGATAACGTTGGGGCAGCTTTTGAGGAAATTCAGAATTGTTGGGCAGAAAATATTATCTCTACGACTTGCCGTAGGAAATATTCTGGAATTATGGCGAACAGCAATACTTCCATTTTAGTATAATACTTGTCCAGAGGATAGCCCACAATAAGCATACTTAGAGTAGATAACGAACAAGATTGAAACCCACTTACTTTTTCATGAGGAGTGGGTTTCTGTTTTTCCGCACTCACGCTACACTAATAGTAAAAGAATTAAGAAAAGGAGAGATACCAAATGTATGATATAGCGATTATAGGCGCGGGTCCAGCAGGAGCAAGTGCAGGTCTCTTTGCTGCAAAAGCAGGAAAAAAGACCGTAATGTTTGATAATGGAAAAAGTATCACGGCAAAAGCCTGGGTTGAAAATCACTATGGAGTTGAGCCGATTGAAGGGCCAAAGCTCCTTGAATCTGGACAGAAGCAAGCAGGAAAGTTTGGCGCAGAGATAGTTAAGACCGAGGTCAACTCGATCGAGGAAAACGGAGCTATGTACTCTATTGAAACTCAAGAAGGTACCTATGAAGCAGAACACGTAATTTTTGCTACAGGAATGTCTGTCAAGCTAGCTGAAGAGTTTGGACTAGAGGTTATCGATGGAGTTGAACCACGTGTAGCCAAAATCATCAAGGTAGATGAGCATGGCCATACTTCCTTCCCTAAAGTATGGGCAGCGGGAACCGTAGCTGGAGTCAGTGTCCACACGATTATCACTGCGGGTGATGGGGCCAAAGTCGCTGTGAATGTAATTAGTGAATTAAACGGAAAGCGGTATGTCGATCACGACATTATGAAATAAAAAAACAGCTAAAGATATTGATCACTTCTCTTTAAAAACTCAAAAAAGAAAGCTATCCTCACTAATTCTGGATAGCTTTCTTTAATACGAATCTTTATAAATTAGCAAGGCCGACTGCTTCAATGAAACGACTTCCCTCCCCTCTTTATTCATTTTGTACGCCGCTCTTGCACCAAGTTCATAAGTTCAAATTCGTTTAACATTCTTCCTTCACCTCCATTTATATTGACAAGTATTAGCGTGGACGTCTTTGTTCAACATCAAGACTTACTTCATATTCGTTCCACATATTCACTTTCACCACCCTTTTTTTATCTTACTTAAATTATAGACGCCGACTTCCTTTTCTATAACGGTCGACCGGGTGATTCTTGCTCAGTCCTTAGACCGAAAAAAATCCCACCTCCTGCCTTAGGAGATGGGATTTTTTTTTACTTTATCAATCAAACCAACCTTTATTCTTGAACCAACGGTACATTCCATAAGCTATAGAAATCATGACTACCCAAACCACAAAATAGCCATAATCTGTCTTCAACTCCGGCATGTTCTGAAAGTTCATACCATAAATGCCGACGATAAACGTCAACGGCATGAAAATGACTGAAATAACGGTCAGGATTTGCATTGTTCGATTGGTTTGATGCGAGTTTAGAGATAAATAGCTGTCACGAATATCCTGAGTCATTTCCCTGTTGGAAGCTATCATGTCTGCTACTTTGATCAAGTGATCGTGAATATCAGCGAAATATTCTTTACGTTCTCTTACACCGTCCAAATGATGAGTATTCAAAATTCTATAGAGCAAATCTCTCATAGGATGGACAGTTTGCCTTAATGTAAGGAGTTCACTTCTCCTGTCAAACAGCTCATCCAGCAGCATTTCCATAGATAAGTTTCGTCTATTATCTTCAATTTCGTTAATATGATCCTCGATTTTGTACATAATTGGAAAATAATGATCGACAACTTTATCCAGAATTTGATAAAAGATAAAAAATTCGTCTACCTCATCCATTGAACTCTTTTTCAAAATCCTCCTCGCGGTCTCCAAGGCAGGTGCTGGCTGCTTATGGAACGTAACGATCGAGCATTTCCCCATAAAAATATCAATTTCTTCTCGAAGAAGTTCAGCTTGATTGACAGCATGGATGACGAAAAATGTATGGTCGTCATAATAATCAAGTTTCGGACGCTGAAGATTATGCAGACAATCTTCAATGGCCAGCGGGTGAAAGTTGAAATATGTATCCAGCAGCTTTACTTCTTCATCGGTTGGTGCCTCAAAATCCACCCAGTACCAATCCCAGTCCATTGCTGTCAGTTGATCAAGAGAAAGCCCTTCTCTCAATCCTTCTGTTTTTGAATAAGCCGTGACATGTATCATACCATCATCCTTTTTATGTAACCTTCTACAAGTTATACCCTCTTCAATTGAGAAAAAAACACAAGGATTATGATACCATAAATATACAAGAACAGGTGAAGGAGAAGGTTCTATGACTAAATTCAGCAACCCTACCGTTTTACAAAATGAAACCTTAAAGCTGCGCTCCATTGAAGAAAAAGATATCCCTGTTTTATATAATCTAATCTATGGAAACGGGGAACCCGAATGGAAGAAATGGGATGCTCCTTATTATCCCCTTGAGCCTCATACACTGGACAGCTACAGAAGTCATGAACATGCTCGAAAAGAGCGTCTCACTGTTGACGAACCTGATTCAAGACTGTTGATTGAGGTAGATGGGCAAATCATCGGAACTGTCACTTATTATTGGGAACATAAACCTTCCCTCTGGCTTGAAGTCGGAATTGGCATCTATGATCCTGCTTGTTGGAATGGAGGATATGGAACGCAAGCTTTAACTTTATGGGTCGACTACTTATTCAGAAATCTTCCTATTGCCAGAGTTGGACTGACCACCTGGTCAAAAAATGAACGAATGATGAAAGTCGGTCAAAAACTAGGCATGAAATTAGAAGGACGAATGAGAAAGTGCCGCATTTACGAGGGTGAATATTACGATTCTATACGATATGGTATTTTGAGAGAGGAATGGAATAAGCTGCACCACACGTAATCATCATTTATTTATCAAAAAAGCGGTCTCCTAAAGTAGAAGACCGCTTTTTTGCTATTTAGGCGAAATGTTGGTTTAATGGTGGAACAATTTGCTTCTTACGGGATACGACACCTTCAAGTACCGCCTGGTTCCCTTCAAGTGCCACATCAAAGGCTTGAGAGACAGCTGCTGCTTGTTCGCCGACAGCAACAACAGTGGAATTGTTTGTCAGGATATCTGTTACCACTAACAGGAAGAGGTCAAGACCTTTTTCTGAAACGGTCTTTTCCATAGCTGCCTCAAGTTCTGCTTTACGAGTTAATACATCATCTGTATCCACTGTGTTGACTTGTGCAATTTCAACCTTTTTACTTCCCATAGTGAATTCTTTCGCATCACCTGTAATTAGTTCTTCAGCTGTTTTATCACTAATATCCGCTCCTGCTTTTAACATTTGCAGGCCGTATTCCTCAGCGTTGACTCCAGCAATTTCTGCCAGCTCCTTAGCAGCTTCAACATCTTCATCCGTACAAGTAGGGGATTTGAATAATAAAGAGTCGGAAATGATCGCAGAAAGCATCAAACCTGCCATCGGTTTAGAAACTTCCAGTCCTTTTTCTTTATAAATCTTATTCAAAATAGTTGCTGTACATCCTACAGGCTCCGCACGATAGTATAGAGGGCCTTTCGTTTCAAAATTTGCAATTCGGTGGTGATCGATAACTTCAGTCACTTGGACATCCTCAATATCATCGACACTTTGCTGGCGTTCGTTATGGTCGACAAGGATCACTTGTTCCACTTCGTCCGAAACACGCTCAACTAAGCGTGGTGCTTCCACATTAAATTGGTCCAAAGCGTACTGGGTTTCAGCGTTCACCTCTCCTAGTCGTACAGGCTCTGTGTCCAAGCCTAAAGAATTTTTCAGGTCTGAATAAACGAGCGCAGAGCAAATCGTGTCCGTATCTGGGCTTTTGTGACCAAAAATTAAAGTTTTACTCATTGTCATGCTCCTTTCTTCTATAAGAAATTATGTATCTTCTATATGGTTTACAGACACGATTATAATGCATATCCCTTTGTTCGTCCATTCCCGCTTCTAAGAGACACCTAACTCTTATGAAAACTAGTTATAAAAATATAACCCACCACAACCTGTATGACACCAGATAAAGAAGAATTTGTCATCATTAAAAGTGGAAATAGAGGTTCAACATTAACAATATAGGGTACTAGCAAGAAATAAAGTGCAGGGAGACCTATAATAGTTAGGCGAATTTTGTCCATTTTCCATGAACCTTCCCGCTTTTTCTGGGTAATCCAATACCCAAAACCTAGAATAAGTCCAATGGGAACATAGGCGAATTGATTAAAAAGGATATAGGGATAGACTTGAAAAGTTTGTTTGGCTATCTCTTGTAAGTTTTTATCGATGATTGAGGCTGAATAGGTAAAGAAAAAAATCAGCATCCCCTGTCCTAAAGTAAGAAAAATATATTTTTTCATTTCATCACCTCATCACATCTATACGCCTTTTTTGCCCTTTAGATTCATTGATTTAAAGTTTGACAGTTTGAGAATAGTATTCTATCATTTTCAAAAAATTTAAAAACACATTTGAGATTTCTCTACACAATGTGTTAGAATTCCTTACATAAGGAATTTTGAGGTACATATCCAGCCTTTTTTGGATAAATAAACTTATAAAACATTAAAAGAGAGGGTAATGTATGACTTACACAAAAGAAGCAATTAAACAGGAAGTAAAGGAAAATCGCGTAGAATTTATTTTACTAGAATTCACAGATATGTTGGGTGATACTAAAAATGTAGAATTACCTGCTGAAGAATTAGATATGATCCTAAATGACGAAGCAATGTTTGATAGTTCCTCCATTTCTGGCTTCTCAGAAATCCAAGAAAGTGATATGTATCTTGTACCAGATTTAGACACATTCTTAATCCTGCCTTCCCTGGTAGACGAAGACCGCAGTGCTCGTTTTATTTGTGACATCTATAAGACAGACGGTACACCATTCGAAGGTGACCCTCGATATATTCTTAAGCGTGCGATGCAGGAAGCAGAGGAAATGGGCTATACTGTAAATGTTGGTCCAGAGCCTGAATTCTTCTTATTCAAGCTTGATGAGAACGGCTATCCAATTCGCGAAATGAACGACCGTGGCGGATATTTTGATGCCTCTCCGATTGACAAAGGAGATAAAGTACGCCGTGATATCGTTCGAACATTGAAGAAATTTGGTTTTGAAATGGAAGCTTCTCACCACGAAGTTGCCATGGGACAGCACGAAATCAACTTCCGTTTCGATAACATGCTGAAAACAGCTGATAATATCCAAACGTTCAAGAGCGTTGTTAAGGATATCGCTACGAACCATTCTTATCACGCTACATTCATGCCGAAACCATTCTCAGGTGAAAACGGTTCTGGAATGCACTGCCACCTTTCCCTATTCCAAGATGGTGACAGCGCGTTTTACGATGAAGATGCTAAAGATGGCGTTTCTAAGACTATGAAACAATTCATCGCGGGTATCCTTCACCACGCAGATGGAATAACTGCCATTACAAACCCGAATGTTAACTCCTATAAGCGTCTTGTTCCAGGTTATGAGGCGCCAGTTAGCGTTGCTTGGTCACACTCTAACCGCAGCTGTATGATCCGTGTACCTAATACTCGCGGAAATGGTACTCGATTTGAAGTACGTAATCCGGACCCTACAGCAAATCCTTACTTGACGCTTGCTGTTTTGATTCAAGCTGGTCTTGACGGCATTCGTAACGAGTTGAATGCCGGAGAAGCAGAAAGCCGTAACCTTTACGAAGTGACGGACGATAGTGTACCGACGCTTCCTACAAACTTAAAAGAAGCAATACAAGCACTTCAGAAAGACGAACTGCTTATGAATGCTCTAGGTGATCATACATCTCAAGCTTATGTAGCTGATAAAAAGCAAGAATGGAAAGAATATTCCCTGCGTGTCAGCTCTTGGGAAATCCATCGTTATATGAACAAGTAAAATAAGAAGTTGCTAAAAAAGCAGGACTCGGTTTCGAGTCCTGCTTTTTCTTAATTAGAAAACTTTTTCTTGTTTGGTCCATGCAGCATTCGGTTAGTAATATGTTGTCCGTGCAAGTCTTTTAGCTCCAAACGATACAATTCCCGCTTTAGCTTATTATAGCTCTTCAACCTTCCTTCATCGATCTCTCCAGCTTCAATTGCATGTTGGACAGCACAGCCAGGTTCAGAAGTATGTTCACAATCTCTGAACTTACAATCAGGACTCAACTTCTCAATATCCGCAAAAGTGGCTTCCACTCCAAGTTCTTCCCCCCACAACTGAAGCTCGCGCATGCCCGGTGTATCAATAATAAAAATGTCATTAGACAAAGAAAACAGCTCTCTGTGAGTCGTCGTATGGCGACCACGGTCATCACTCTCTCTAACCCGGTTCGTCTTCTGCACATCGTCGTTCAGCATCCGATTAATCAACGTGGATTTGCCGACACCGGAGGAACCGATCAAAGAAATTGTCTCTCCCGGCTTCACTTCTTCAAGTAGTCGCTCTACCCCTTCGCCATTCAGATTGTCGATGGCATGAACGGGAACACCTGGTGCACTGAGTTTTGCAAGTGCGATTTTATTTTCAACGTCTTCACACAAATCACGCTTCGTGCATACGACAATAGGTATGGCGCCACTTTCATAGACCTGTTGAATATAACGTTCTAGACGACGAACATTAAATTCTTGCGTTAAAGCTGTTACAATAAATACTTTGTCAACGTTAGCTGCAATCACTTGTTCATGCTTACTCGTACCCGCCTGCTTTCTGGATAACAACGTTTGTCTTTGTAATAAATGGTGGATGACCGCTTTTTCTCCATTCTCATAGGGCTGAAAGACGACCCAATCACCGACAGCTGGATAGTCTCTTGACGTCACAATTTCGTAGTGGTAGCGTCCGGACAGATTTGCCTTATACGTTTGTGTATCGTCTGCAAGAGTGTATATCCCGTGAGAGAAACGTGTGACTCTCGCAATATGTTCCTCCCCTTTTACTTGCTCTTGAAAAAATGAGTGAAAATCTTTACGTTCCAATTGATTCAATAAAATTCCTCCTGTTTTTGGAGGACATTAAGAGATGATGTGCCCTCCATTGAATGTTTGTTGATTGATTATAGATAGGCGTATATTCAAATCTCTCATAAAACATCAGCTCCTAACTTTTTTGAGTATGTTACTAGTATATCAAAAGTCTCCCAAAAAGGACCGTCTGACAGAAAAAACCACAACCTCAAAGGAAACGTGACTTCTTTCAATTATCCCCGCGAGACAGCCTTCTTTGCTGAAACCGCGGCAAATGTAATCGTAATCGTGCAGGCAATAACAATTGCTATAACTCCTTGCATCAAATCCCAGAATATCCAGCCATCAATAAGTGCGGTACGCATACTTTCAAAAATATAGGTCGTCGGATTAATCGTTGCCGCTACTTTTAACCACTGTGCTTCAATCAACTCATATGGAACAAAAGTTGTGCTGAGAAAAATTAGTGGGAAAAAGATGAACGTGCCGGCTTGAGCGGCCTGGGCGTTTTTCGTTCTTAGTGCGACTCCTGCGGAATACCCTGCAAAAGCAAGTCCCCATCCAATTGCAATCAGAAGAACAAATAGAATTCCTCCAAATCCAGTTTCTACTTCTAGTCCTAACAAAAAGCCAATCCCTATAATTAATATAGTCTGAATGAATAGCTGCAACATTCCGGCAATAATTGGTCCTAATACTATCGCCAGCCTGGAAGCAGGTGTCAATAAGAGCCGGGAGAAAAAGCCATTCTCAATATCTTTGACAATCCCTTGACCTGCTCCACCTGCTCCTCCAATAGCAGCTGAAACGATAGAAACAGGCAGAATAAAAGCGAGATAGTTTGCTCCTTCAAAAGTCGGCAGTTGAGAAATACCGCTCAATCCTCCTTCATATACAAGTAGAAAAAAAGCTGAGATCATAAGGTTCGGAATAAATGAAAATGGGTTTCGCAAGGTTGTTTTAATATTTCTGACTGTAATTAGCCATGTATCTTTCCAAACGTTATTCCCCAACCGACTCGCTCCTTTCTACTTGCTCATTAGTGATTTTAAGGAAGATGTCATCAAGCGTCGGTGATGATAGATTGATGGTTTCCACCTGGATATCCCGTTGAACCAGTAACCGAACAATTTCCAGTAATTTTTTCGTTCCATCCTCTACATACACTGTAAGTTTCTTATTTTGCAAAATAACCTCACTTTGACCAAACTGTTCTATTAATAATTGTTCTGCTTTCTGCTCGTCTTCTTCCGAATAAAAGGTCATGGTTACTAGATCATTTCCTATTTGGGCTTTCAATTCTTTAGGAGTTCCCGTTGCAACAATTTCCCCATTATTAATAATGCTGATCCTTTGAGCAAGCGAGTCTGCTTCTTCTAAATATTGAGTGGTTAAGAATATCGTAGTCTGGTTTTCTTCATTTAACCTCCGCAATTCTTTCCAAATCGCCATTCGGTTAGATGGATCAAGACCTGTTGTCGGTTCATCCAGGAAAAGGATTTTTGGCTCATTTACTAAAGTCAGAGCTAGATCCAGCCTCCTTCTCATCCCACCGGAGTAATTCCCTACTCTTCGTTCTGCCGCCTCTTTTAGCTGGACGATATCTAACAGTTCGTTGGCCCTCTTTTTGGCAGCGTTTTTCGAGAAACCAAATATACTTGCATGCAGTTCCAACATTTCGCGACCTGTTAAGTCAGGATCTACGCCTGTTTCCTGAAGAGCAACTCCAATATATCTTCTTACTTTTTCTGGTTCTTTGATTACGTCGTGACCAGCTACAATCGCTTTTCCGCCAGTCGCATTGATCAACGTTGTAAGGATTTGAACAGTAGTTGACTTCCCTGCTCCGTTAGGACCTAAGAATGCAAAGAATTCTCCTTCATTTACAGTAAAACTGACATCTTTTACAGCTTGAACGTTTCCTTTTCTAAACGTCTTTGAAAGGTGTTCCACCTCAATCTTCCCATTCAAACGAATCACTCCTACAATTTATATTCGGCATCAGTGTCAAAAAAATTCTTACCTTTAACATACCGAACTTTATATCCATTTTCACCTAATAATTTGCCATTTAACACATTTAAGATATAGAACACCTCACTTACCATCCGAAACTAAAAAAATACGGAGTAAAATTTCACACCGTACTGAGATAAAAATATTTAAGTGTTAGAGATATAACTTATTTTACATAATAAATTTCCAAAGTAATATTTTAGGAGTTTTCGATCTGGGAATCATTGAGTTTAGCTGCCTTTTTACCGTTCGCAAAACTAGACGTTTTTCGCTCTTGTCCAGGCGACTTTACAAATGGTACCATATCAATATTATTAAACATTCAAAAAAATCTAAAAAGGAGTTGCCAGACATGCAAAATTTATTTGAAGTCAGTTGGTTTGTGCCAGCTTTGTGGGTAATGTTTGCCCTGTCCGTCTTCTGGGCGTATCATTCTTTCAGAGCAAAAAGATATGGGATGGTGTTAATTGCAGGTATGGTTCAAATCATGATCAGCCCTGCCTTTGCGGTCACTATCGGCCCGGTTATCTTGGCCTTGGGGGTCATCCAATTTTATGTGGGAATTGTGAATACGAAGAAGGGTGAAAGCTATGAGGCTTAAGGGTCTTATAGGTATTTCACCCTTTTTTCTATATACTTACATAAATCACCCAGAGTAGGGAACCTTTCAAATTCTCTGTTCATGGGAATTTCTCGATTAGGGTATGGTTCGATCTCCCAATACTTCACAAGAGCTGCGAAAGTTGCAATGAACCGGTCTCTGTCTCCATTGTATAGATGTTTCAAGTTGATGTCCGTCGTGAGATGTTCAACCGGATTTTCATAGGTTGGTTCAATGTAATGATGTACGAACTGGACCGTCGACATGTACACCTCGAATATCAATCCCCGGTTCCTAAAACGCATCTCTACGATTTTCTTCGTTTTGTAATACTGAAAGTCGAATACTTCTGCCAAGTCTCCCACCCCCTGCAAAGTTTTATTATTTAATTAGAATTCTTCATCTATCGACAAAATCCCTGCTAACCCCCTCAAAAACCCTCATCTATACTGTGTTTTTTTATCTAATAATGTTAGGAAGTAAAGTTTCTTATTAAATCATTTAGAATAGCAGAGTATTGATCAACCGGAAACGAACAAACAAGCTCAAACATTATCCATTTATGTCTTAATCTGTTACTTTTATGGATGACAAGAAAAACTTATCGTTTACCATTAGTGCTTTTAATTTTACTTGCTAAAGCTCATAATTTAAGTAGAGTTTTCACCAGTGTAGGAGGTCTTTTTAAATTTTTGGGGGCCTCGTTGCACCAAACCTGGGTGTTCTTGCACCATTTAGAACTTTGCTTGCACTAATTCAATAAAAACTTGCATCATTTTATAAGTTGCACATTAAACAGATCAGGAGGAAATCATGAATAAAACAATTGAAACCATATTGAACCACCGCTCAATAAGAAAATTCAAGGACACCCCAGTCACTAATGAACAGCTGTCCACCATCGTATCAGCAGCCCAACAAGCTTCAACGTCAAGTTATATGATGGCGTACAGTATAATTGGAGTAACTGATCCAGCTAAAAAAACAGAGTTAGCGGAGATCACCGGACAAGCTTATGTAAAAGATAACGGTCATTTGCTGATTTTCTGTGCTGATTTACATCGTCATACACTTAAAGCGAATGAAGAGCAGTACGAAAACATGAAGCCAAACCTCGAAAATAGTGAGCATTTTTTAGTTTCTGCTATTGATGCGGCACTGGCTGCTCAAAATGCCGCGATAACTGCTGAGTCTATGGGGCTTGGTATATGTTATATCGGAAGTATTCGAAACCATTTAGAACGAGTGGATGAAATACTTTCCTTACCCCCACATGTTATCCCTTTATTCGGAATGGTGCTTGGTGTCCCTGCACACTCACCAAACCAAAAGCCAAGGCTACCTAAAGAAGCTGTATATTTTGAAAATGAGTATAAAGACCATACGAGTGAACTTAAAGCCTTTGATAAAGAGATTGCTTCATATTATCAGTCCCGTTCGAGCAACAACCGTGTGGATACATGGACGGATCAAATGCTCAGACGTTTTACTAAACCGATGAGAATGGATGTTACGGACTTAGTGCAAAAAAAAGGGTTCAATAAAAGATAAAAGATAGTTGGAGAGTGATCACGTGTACAAAACATTAGCTCTACATTTAAGGAATGCAGAAAATGTCGTCGTACTGACTGGAGCTGGGGTGTCTACCGCCAGCGGCATTCCTGATTTTCGCTCAAGTGAAGGGCTTTGGAGTGAAGATAAGTCAAGGGAATATTATATGTCTTCTAATTATTTCTTTCATGATCCAGAAGACTTTTGGAAGAAATATAAAGCGATTTTCCGTTTAAAATTATTAAAGAACTATAGGCCTAACCCGGTTCACCAATTTATTTATGAATTGGAAAATAAGGAGCGAAGCGTTACAGTGATTACACAAAACGTTGATGGTCTGCATCAGATCGCTGAAAGCAGAAATGTGATTGAATATCACGGAACGTTAAATCGCTCAAGCTGTCCTAATTGCGGACGTTCTTTCTCACTAGATTATGTGATGGAAAATGCTATTCCACAATGCGACCAATGCGGAACGATTTTAAAACCTGATGTTTTATTATTTGGAGACTTAATTACAGCACATGAAGAGTCCGAAGCCGTTATCAAAGAAGCCGATCTGCTATTAGTGATGGGTACGTCGCTTTTCGTAACACCTTTTAGTCTATTGCCTTACTCTGCTGCAGAAGCTGGTATCACATCTGCGATAATAAATAACGAACCGACAGAGAAAGATAGTCTGTTCGATTACATCATCCATGATGATTTATCTCATGCTGTAAAGCGATTAAAAAATTTCCTGTAAGATTTTATCCCTGCATCATCAGATGGAGGGATTTTTCAGATTAGTGAAACCTTTTCCCTCAGCTTTTCGTATCTAGATAAAACCATTCTTAGGGGGAGATGAACATTACTAAATGGATAGCTTCCATCATTACCATTTTAGTACTCGGTGTGATTAACTATGGACTTGCTCTACTATTGGACACTCACTTTATTGATCTAAGTTTTGTCCTGGGTCTTGCAGCAGCCGTAACGATCAAGTTTTTTAACTCATCTGGGGGATACTCCAGTCGAAGTCTCGACTTAAGGGTTCAGTCTCAAACAGGTGTAAAACAGACAACTGTTGAAAAAAAGTTTACACCCTCAGCTAGTTTTTATACAGCCATTGCCTATGGAGCAGTGGGCCTTGTAGCCATTTTCGTTATTTATCGAGATTATTTTATAGGATAAACCCTAAGTTTCCTATTTCCCAGGGGGCATATTTCTTGACTATAAGTGCAGCCCTCCTCTATCGTACGTAATCAAATGAAGGTAAATGGGGGAATAGACCTTGGAGGAAAAGTTTTTTAAAAGTCCAAATACCTATATAGGTCGAGTTAAGATAAATGTCCAAGACCTCAAAAGATCGGTTCAATTTTATCAGGACGTGATTGGTCTTCAGATTTTAAAACAGACAAAAAGGAACGCTCATCTAACAGCAGATGGATCCTCCGTACTGCTAACGATTGAACAGCCTGATTTTGTGAAACCAATACAAGCCTCTGCAACAGGTCTTTATCATTTTGCCCTACTTGTCCCTACTAGAAAAGACCTTGCAAAAGTTCTCCACCATCTTACTAAAATCGGCATTCGCTTAGGGGCATCCGACCACCTTGTAAGTGAAGCTCTGTACTTAAGTGATCCAGATGGAAACGGTATTGAAATTTACACAGATCGCAACTCTGAAAATTGGATTTGGAATCAAAATAGAGTAAAAATGGCCGTGGATCCACTCAACACCAATGATTTGCTAAGCGAGCTTGAGAATAGTGATGGTCAAGGGTTGCCGGCACATACTAAAATGGGTCATATTCATTTGCATGTGGCAGAATTACAAACCACACAAACTTTTTACGAAGCACTAGGATTCGAAGTCGTAAGTCGCTTAGGAAATCAAGCTTTATTTATGTCTACAGGTGGTTATCACCATCATTTAGCATTCAATATGTGGAAAGGTGTTCATGCACCTTCAGCTCCAGAAGATAGTGCTGGATTAAATGCCTTTTCCATTATTTTTCCCGATAATGAAAAAAGAGAGATCGCGGCACATCTATTGGATGCTCTAGACTACCCTGTAATTAAAGACCCAGAGTTCTATAGAACAGAAGATCCATCTGGAAACAAAGTCCATTTGGTTGTAGAGAAAACATAAAAAATGTTCTCCCATCTGAGGAGAACATTTTTTGAATGATTAGGAGGGTTTTGTTATTCCTAACTTTTGAATCAAAGGTTTTATCGTCAACCCTTGGACGATTAATGAGAATAGGACAACAGAGAAAGTGAACAACAGCACTTGTTCTCTGCCATCGAACTCCATAGGAAGACTTAAGGCAAGCGCAATAGATAAGCTCCCTCTTAATCCTCCCCAATTTAACAGAATTCTTTCTCTAGAATTCAACTCTTTGATCCAACCTGTACTAATATAAAGAGCAATTGTGCGTCCGATTAACACAATTAAAATGGCCAGTGCGATAAACCCCCAGTTACCAGCAAAGTCAATATTTCTAATTTCAAGCCCAACCATAAGGAAGATTAAAGAGTTAGCTAGAAGCGTAATGACGTCCCAGAACGTATTGATATTCGTTCTTGTTTCAATCGACATCCCGATTTTTGCCCCGTAATCTCCAAATACAAACCCCGCCACGACAACGGCAATAACACCTGAAGTATGGAAATGCTCAGCAATAAAATAACTCCCGAAAAACAATAACGCACTAAAAGCAATCTCAAGTGGATAGTCATCAAAAACACGGATAACCTGCGAAAAAATGAATCCTAGCAACAGACCGATCAATGCTCCGCCAATTGCAAACTTAAGAAAAAGGAAAACACCACTCCCAAGACCTGCCCACCCCATCTCAATATAGGTTAACAAATAGATGCTGGCAATTTTAAAGAGAACAACAGCGATTCCATCATTGAATAAGGACTCCCCTTCCATAACTGTGGAAAGCTTTTGAGGAACACCAAGGGATTTGAAAATAGAAAGAACGCTAATAGGATCTGTTGCACTCATCAAAGCAGCAAACGTGAATGCTACGGCGAGCGGCAGATCTAGCAAGTAATAGGCTCCAGCTCCAATGCATATGAACGAAAGGAATGTGCCGACAAATGCTAGCCCAAGCACGGGCTTCTTCTGACTGTATAAATGATGAAACGGCAATTTTAACGTGGCATCACCTAATAAAATCGGTAGAAATAAAGAGATGACCGTTGCCTGAAAAACTTCCGATTGTGTTATGTAGAATTCTGCATCTTCAATGATTGGAAAATTCGTCAGACCTAAAATCAAGCCGACGATGACAAGAGCGATTGAATAAGGTTCTTTTAGAAGCTTGGCAATCCCGATGACGGTAACTGAAATAGCTAAAAGAATGAGGATCTGAATAAAAGCATCGTGAAATTCGTGCATAATCTCCCTCCATTTACAACTAGTATCCATATTGTGTCACATTTTACCTACATTTACTATTCAATATAGTTCTTCAGAAAAACAATTTATACGAAAAAAACGCCCTCAGTAAGAGCTATACAAATTAATATAGTAACTCGAGGATAATAGAAGACTTGATCCTAAGATAATTTGGGTTCGTACTCATATAGAGGTTAGGGTTGTCTGGAAAATAACTCACTTTCCTAAAGGGGAGCTTGCAATCCTCCTCGTTCGCTTCGCTCTATATGATGTCTCGCCTAGATCCTTCTCCGGCGGGAGTCACGTCATTTTCGAGCCATACCTACTTTCATGAAGTAAACGAACCCAGCAACACTAGAAAGCACTTCACATCAATCTACTGCTGTATTGATATCGTATCACTTCGTTTAAATAGCGATGAACGGCCTGGTATTTTCCTTCTTTCGTAAATGTTCTCAACCGAAGTCCCTCTTCAGGTTAGATAAATGTCCAACTATTTGAGGTAATTTAGCTAACCGAGTTATTATGAACGAAAAACTAGCTCCTTACCCGTAATATCGTAGGTTAATCGGGTATAGATAGGTAAGAAACCAAACCCAATCAGAGCTACATTACGGAAGGAGCTAGCTTACTATGGACAATACCTTAAAATATGTTGAGACGTGTCCAAAGAAAAAAATGCTGTGGCTATTGCCGATTAAGGTCGAGAGAAAGCCATGTACTTGACCATGAGGAGACTTGCCGTCACCCTCGCGGAAAGCAAGCGATTTCACCGAACACCTTGCCTGGTACTAAGTAACAGAATCATCCATACAGCCATATCAAAAGGGTTATAAGGCTATTTTGGAAGATGTGACCCCGCATATATTAAAGGTTTTCATGGGGCAGGGGACAAGGTTAATGATTGTCCTTCATAAACATCCGTTTTAGTCAAATGGTAATCCCCTTCTACCCAATCATCGAGCTGATCGTGGTACCAATCACTTCTCAAATGACCAGATTGACCTGGGCCAACAATATGATAGGCGTCGTTCATATTTTCTAAATCAATAATAAACCTCCATGACGCTCCGTGATTGACAAGTCCATTCTCTTTGAATCCAGCTGCTCTGACAGTCACTCGACTGCCGCTTACCGGCTGAGGATCTCCAGGATTAAAGAACCTTTCCAAATAAGAAATACTCGAAAGTGGATGAGTAAATTCAACTCTATGGTATTTACCCCACTTCCAGGAGGAAGGGTCCTCTCCATATTTCTTTGATAGATTCCGTATTGTCATGGTATATGCTGAGGTTAGTGCGTTTTCTATTCCGCCAGCCTCTTCAATCCATTTCGATTCTTCACCATTACGAACTTTTCTCAATAGCTCATCAGTCGTTTGACCAGCCCCGTGAAAAAGATCCATCATTTCAGCTGGAAGTTCATCTTCATAGAGTACCTTCTGGAGATTCAGCATCCACCGATGAAAAATAAGCGGTTGTGCTAAATCACGTTCATCTTCTCTATTCCACTCCTCCATTAAGGCGATTCCATCCTTTTCAATACTAGCTAATTTGGAACGATTAATTGTTTCTAACAAAAAAGGAACAAACTCTTCAGCCTGCAGATTCTTCACGTCCATTTGCATATCCATTACCTTTTGTTCATCCAGCTGATCGTTCGCTTCTAACATTTGTGAGATTTGTTCATAACGATAAGGCTGTGCCCAGTTATGACTAATGTGATATGGATAACTTTCATCAGTTATTTTATTGTTGGCTGTGGCTACATATCCTTTTGCGGGATTAACTATTTTCGGTAATTCGTCAAAAGGAATATAGCCTTGCCATAAATTTTCCTCTTCCCATCCTTTCATTGGAAGCAAGGCATCCTCAGGATTTTCATATATTGGAATTCGCCCATTGGCTTTATAGGCAATCGTTCCATCTTTGCTTGCAAATACAAAGTTTTGCGCGGGAGTCAGAAACTTTTCTAAACCCTTCTCAAATTCCTTCCAATTGGCAGCTTTATTGATGTCCAATACAGCCTCCAGTTCCGTTGTTGCGTTAAGAGCTGTCCAGCGAAGGGACAGGACATTGTCTTTGCCACTTTGTTCGGCAAACTCGCTAATTACAGGCCCATGCCTTGTTTCCACTACTTCATAGTCAATCGTTTCCCCATCTTTTACTTGAATCGGCTCTTCATATACTTTTGCTTGCTCCCATTTTTCTTCAAAGAGGAATTGATGAGGGTTTTCTGGGTTCCTTTTCTCTAAATAAAGCTGCTGTACATCCGGTCCTACGTTGGTGACTCCCCATGCTACGTTATCGTTGTGACCAAGAATGATCCCAGGTATGCCTGCAAATATCACCCCAGAAACATTTAATTCTGGTGAACGGAGATGCATTTGATACCAAATTGAAGGGGTAGCAAGACCTAGATGTGGATCATCAGCGAGCATAGGAGCCCCTGAAGCTGTTCGATCCCCGCTAACCACCCAGTTGTTACTCCCATTGAATTCATGAGGGAGAATAACATCTTCAAAGCTTGCCGCTACATCGACGACTTCTGATTCATCCAAGATTGTCGGGGCAGCTTTTGGATATGTAGGAAAAAGTTCATACGCTTTCTCTTCGGGAAATTGGGACATTAAATAATAATTGAACGCCTGTCTTTCCCAGTGCCCACCTAAATCAAACGCCATATATTTCCCTATGGTTAGAGAGTCGATGGGCGTCCAAGGATCAGGTGAAATACCCATCAAAGCAAACTCAGGTGGAAGGCGATTTTCCTCTTTAGCCTCTTTTATATACGCATTTACCCCATCTGCATAGGCTTGTAAAATATTCACGGCATCTTCTGAGTACACTTTCAAAGATCTCTCAGCTGCTCTTCTTAAACCTAAGGTACGAAAATACTTGTCCTGATTTACTGTTGCCTCACCGACAACCTCACTCAATGTGCCTGATGCCTGTCTTCTTGCAAGTTCCATTTGAAATAATCGATCTTGCGCCTGTACATAGCCCTGGGCCTTGAACAAATCCTGAGAATTCTCAGCTTCTATATGAGGCACTCCGTCGCCGTCTCTTGTCACCTCTACAGGTTTTTGCAGTCCTTCAAGCAGTACTTCTCCCTCTACCTCAGGCAGACTACGATTTATGTAAACGTTTACAAAAATAAAAAGACTAATAACAAGCATACAAATGATTCCAAGTGTTACTAATGTCCATTTTTTCCACTTTCGCTTTTTGGGCCGTTCAGTATCGACCGATTTTTTCGCTACTTCCATACCCTTCCCTCCACGCCATATTTAACCTCATTATATCTTAAATATTCTGAAAGTTATATAAAAATGGTGGTCTGTTTCGACCATCGAAACGATTAATACAAGCTAAACACGGGTACATACATTCAGAACGCTTTGGAGGTGTTTATGATGGAAATGATTAATATTAGCAATACAAAATTACAAGCGAGCCGCATAGGTCTAGGTACATGGGCAATTGGCGGCTGGATGTGGGGCGGTACGGAGGAAGACGAGTCCATCCGCACGATCCATTCAGCGCTGGACCGGGGCATTAATTTTATCGATACCGCGCCCGTTTACGGCTTCGGTCGCTCTGAGGAGATCATTGGAAAAGCTATTCAACAGAAAGGTAATAGAGAAGATCTTTTGCTGGCTACCAAAGCAGGCATTGATTGGAACGATGATTCTGTATTCCGTAACGCCAGCAAGGAACGAATTCACAAGGAATTGGAAGACTCACTGAAACGCCTGCAAACCGACTACATTGACGTGTACCAGGTTCATTGGCCCGATCCTGTAACACCGATTCACGAAACTGCCGAAGCACTCCACTATTTATATAAACAAGGCAAGATTAGAGCAATAGGTGTCAGCAATTTCAGTCCTGAGCAAATGGATACGTTTAGGGAGGCAGCACCTATCCATACGTTGCAGCCGCCATACAATTTATTTGAACGGGAAATTGAAGATAAAACCTTGCCTTATACGCAGGAACATGACATTACAACAGTGTCTTACGGCTCTTTATGCAGAGGAATGCTATCCGGTAAAATGTCCTCAGACAGAGAGTTTGAAGGAGACGATTTGAGAAACAATGATCCTAAATTCCAACAGCCAAGATTCAAACAATATTTGAACGCCGTTCACGAGCTTGATCAATTAGCTCAGAACCGTTATGGTAAACGAGTGCTGCATCTTGCATTGAGATGGGTTCTCGACCAGCCTGGATCAGGCATTGCTCTCATGGGTGGCCGTCGCCCTGGACAGTTGGATCCAGTTGAAGAGGTTGAGGACTTTAAGATCGATGAAAAGACAATGCACGATATTGATGAGATTTTGCTAAAACACGTACATGATCCAGTGGGTCCTGAATTTATGGCTCCGCCTGATCGACAGGAACTTGGGTTGAAATAATCATCATCGTAGTCGGACTTTTTACAGTCCGGCTTTTTGATTTTAGGAAACCTTTATGAGAGAGTAATCGTACAAACATTAGAAAGTGAAAAATCAGGAGGTTCGCTTATGGATATTATCATTTGGGTGATTATCATCGCCTGTTTTATTGCTAGCTTTGCCAGCGTTATTTTTCCGATCATACCAGCACCCCTAGTACTTTGGATCGGTTTTCTTGCATACTTTTTCTTCCTAGATGGAGATCCGCTTTCTGCGTTCTTCTGGATTGGAATGATTCTACTAACCGTTATCCTAATTGTTTCCGATATTATTGCGAATAGCTATTTCGTCAAACGGTATGGAGGAAGTAAATGGGGAGAACGGATGGCTGCTGTAGGTGTTATTGTCGGTTCTTTCATTATTCCACCACTTGGTATTTTAATTATTCCATTTATTCTTGTGATTGCAACAGAGCTGGTGCAAAAACGATCTTCAAATGAGGCTTTTAAAGCCGCGATTGGCTCTCTGTTTGGCTTCTTGAGTGGAACGGTGGCAAAAATTATTATCCAGATCATCATGATTGTCTGGTTCTTTTTAGAGATTTAGTGCAGTAACTTACCAAAAATAATACTAATAAGTAAAAGCTCAGAGCTATAAACTCTGAGCTTTTACTATGTGGCCATATTCATCTAACTATTAATGTAGATTGTGAATTCTTTTTTACTTCTGTCCCATTCCTCTTAAGAATTGAAGAAGCATCGTAATGCTGCGATTGATTTCGGGATCTTTTAAGGCCTTTGCTAAATCAAAGATTGACGTTTTCTGTTCAGGACCGTCGGCATCCATGGCTTCAAGTCCCTGGTTTAGTCGATTGGTTAGGTCTCTTAATGCTTTCACATCAATTTCACCTAGTAAGAATATAAGCTCTGGTAGGTTTTCAAGTAAAGGAGTGTAACGCTCCTTACTAATTTCCTGGACAACATTTTCAAGCGCCTCTTTTTTTGTTTTAGTAAATGCGCTAGCGGTATCCAGGGTTCCTCCTTCATTTAACGCCTGAAGAAGATCGATGCCTTTTAAAATCGCTTCCTTGTTGTCGGCAACAGCTTCACGAACTTCAGCTGCGTCACTCTCCACCTGCTCCTCACGGGTTCTTTCATATCTTTTAATTTTAGTAATTGATTTCGCCATTATTTATTCACCTTATTTCCAGGGAATTTATAATCATCGCGTTCCCATTTTTTCTCGACCTGGACACTGATTTGTGGTACAGGGTTTCCTCTTCTATGATTATTCGGCGGAATTGGTGATTTTCCTTTCTTTTTCAGGACTTTCATCTTCACAGCAATTTCTTTATAGGCAGGTGTATCGGTATCTTTATCCACACGGTTGTCTGTCAAGTAGTTGATGGCCGTTTTTCCTCTGCCGCTTAAAGGTAAGAATAGCTCTTTCCCTTTAACACGATCCGTGATCGTTACGATTCCTGTTGCTTCTCCGGCTTCCGAGATCAACTTCACTTCTGCTCCTTCTTGAATGCCGCGTTCTTTCGCGAGTTCCTCTGATACCTCAATAAAGGCCTGAGGTGTCTTCCTAACAATCCCTTCAATACGATAGGTCATATTGCCCTCGTGGAAATGCTCAAGGAGCCTGCCGTTATTTACGTGCAAATCGTATTCTTCATTCGTATCATATTTCAACTCAAACGTAAGCGGATAGAGCTTCGCTTTTTTGTCTTCAAAAGGAAATCCTTCTGTGAACAACAGCGGAGAATCCGTTCCGTCTTCAGCAACCGGCCACTGCAATGATTTATACCCCTCCAGGAGCTCATAATTGACTCCAGCGAATAGTTTAGCTAGACTCGCGGATTCCTCCATAATTTCAGCTGGATGCTGATAATTCCAGTCATGGCCCATTTCTTTAGCGATCATCTGGATAATCTTCCAATCTGGATACGTTCCTTCTAACGGTTCGAAAGACTGATAGAGTCGCTGAATTCTCCGTTCGGTATTAGTGAATGTCCCTTCTTTTTCAAGACTCGGGGATGCTGGAAGAACAACATCTGCATATTCAGCCGTCTCTGTAAGGAACAAGTCCTGAACAACAAAGAAATCCAGTTTCTCAAGGGCAGCGGTGACATAATTGATGTTCGCATCGACGATCCCAGTGTCCTCACCCATAACGTACATAGATGAGAGCTCTCCGTCATGGATGGCCTTGATCATTTCGTGGTTGTCCATCCCAATCTCTTTTGGCAATTCAACGCCCCAAGCTTTTTCGTAGCGGGTTCTAACCTTTTCATCATCTACTTTCTCATATCCTGGGAAAAAGTTCGGCATGCTTCCGAAATCACTGCAGCCTTGAACATTGTTATGGCCACGGAGCGGATAGGCTCCCGTTCCCGGCTTTCCGTAATTGCCTGTAATCAACAATAGATTCGAAATAGCTGTACTCGTATCACTGCCTCGCATGTGCTGAGTCACACCCATAGCCCAGCAAACCGCGACGCTTTCTGCTGAACTGATTTCTTTAGCTAGTTCTTTTAACTCTTCGATAGAAATTCCTGTCATCTCTGAAGCATACTCTAGTGTGAAAGGTTCAAGACTTTCTCGATAATCATCAAAACCATTAACCCATTCGTTAAGGAAACTCTTATTCTCCCAACCTTGATCAAGAATGTATTTCGTAACGGCGGACAGCCAGACAAGGTCGGTGCCGGATTTCGGCTGGTAGAAACGGTCGGCTCGCTTCGCCATTTCATGTTTTCGAAGATCGAAGACAAATAGTTTCTGATCAAATAGTTTTTGAGAACGCTTGATTCTTGAAGCAAGGACAGGATGAGATTCCGCTGTATTTGAACCGATTGTAATGACAAGTTTTGCGCTGGCAATGTCATCGATGGAACCAGAATCTCCGCCATATCCAACCGTTCTAAACAAACCTTTAGTTGCTGGTGCCTGACAGTAACGGGAGCAATTATCTACGTTATTGGTTCCGATCACCTGGCGGGACAGCTTTTGCATGACATACGACTCTTCATTAGTTGCTTTTGATGATCCAATAAACGCAAGATGGTCAGCACCTTTTTCTGCTTTGATTTCATTGAAACGCTGAGCAACGTAAGAAATGGCTTCATCCCATTCCACTTCTTCAAAATAATCGCCACGGCGGATCAAAGGCTTCTGAAGGCGATCTTCACTATTAACGTAATCCCACCCGAATTTTCCTTTTACACACGTAGAAATGCCATTGGCTGGCGATTGTGGGTGAGGTTCGACTTTCAGCACTTTCCGATCCTTCGTCCAAACATCGAAGGAGCAGCCAACCCCACAGTACGTGCACACCGTTTTCGTTTTTTTAATGCGCTCTTCCCGCATTGCTGCTTCTGTATCGGACACAGCGAAAAGCGGTCCATACCCAGTTTCTACCTTCTTAGTCATCTCGATCATTGACCTTAGGATTCCTGGTTTCTGATCAGTTAAAAAACCCGCTTCGTGTTCCATTCCTTTTTCCATCATTGCGTTACACGGACACACTGTAGAGCACTGTCCGCAATTCACACACGAAGACTGGTCTATCGGAACATCGTTATCCCAGATGACACGTGGTTCTTGACGTTCCCAATCAATTGTAAGTGTTTCATTTACCTGGACATCCTGACAGACTTCTACACAACGTCCGCACAAGATACATTGATCAGGATCATACCGGTAAAAGGATCCTGAATCATCTATGTTATAGGAGGTTGGCTGGAAAGGTCGCGATTGATGCTCCAAACCGAAGTCCGCCATCGTATTATGAATTTCGCACGAGCCATTATTATAATCACAAACCGTACAATACAATTCATGTTTTTCCAAAATGCGGTCCAATGCTTCTTTCTGAGCTTTATGTACTTGAGGCAGTTGGGTTTGGACGCGCATTCCTGGCTCCACTTTCATACCACAAGCTCGTTCAAGTTTTCCATTTATCTGAACTAGACATGTGTCGCAAGTTTCGATAGGTCCTAACGATTCGTTGTAACAGATTTGAGGAACATTTTCCCCTGTGGTATTAATTAGATCCAATAAGTTTTGACCAGGATCCGCTAAGTATTCATTCCCGTTTACCGTAACGACTGTATGCTCTCTTTCTAACAAGTTAATCTCCCCTTTTTACTCAGAAGTGTTGAACGAGTGAAAATCGATGCGTTCTGGATGTGTGTACACATTCATCCTCTCGCCCCGGACAAAACCTACAGCTGTAATATTCAAGTCTTCAGCAAGCTGCAGTGCCAAGTCCGTAGGTGCAGATTTCGATAACAAGCACCCAATCCCCATTTTGGATACTTTTAATAAAACTTCAGATGAAATACGACCGCTGAAGATGATCACTTTATCTTTCAACTTCACACGGTTCTTTATCGTGTACCCGTAAAGCTTATCAAGAGCATTGTGTCTCCCGATATCAGCGAATTGAACTTCAATTCCATCTTTGGTTGCAAGTGCTGCTTGATGAGCGCCGCCTGTTCGTTGGAACATTCTTGCGCTTTCCTGGAAGTTATCCATCAGTTTGGAGCATTGTTCCGGCTTTATTGTTAAATGGCTCATTACTGTCTTTGCTGTAGTCGCATCATTTTGAAAATAGAAGGCCCTGCTCTTCCCACAACATGAGCCGATCCACCTTTTTTGCTGGGCAGCTAAATCAGGAAGATTTCTTCCTGTTTCAACGTAAGCAAAACCGGTGTCCTCATCGATAGAAAAACTTAATAAGTCCTTTCGATTACGAATAATTCCTTCAGAGGCTATATAGCCGATCACCAGTTCCTCCAGATTCAGCGGTGAACAAACCATTGTGGCGAACTCTTCACCATTGATTATCAAGGTCAACGGAAATTCTTCAGCAACTTCGTCGGTGACTGGGGTTGCTGTGTGATTGTGTATTCTGATCATATCCCAAGTTACTGTTCCTTTTTCCATAAGACCTCCTGTTAAAATGGATAATATAAACTGTTTTCCTCTTCTCGAAAAAATCAAACATTTGATAGCAAAAACGCCTGTCATTCATGTCGAATCACAGGCGCACACCGTTATATTTTTATATACTCCATTTCTCCTCTAAACTCCTCTTTCATTTGTCTATCATTGATAATTAAACTACTCTCGCTTAATGTCTTTCATTACTTCAGCAAAATTCCCACTCTTTTCTTCCAGCATTTTTTTTGCTTGAGAAACATCTGTTTTTAGTAAGACCATAAGAATGGCGACACGGGCATCACCTTGCGCCTGTTGACTATAGTGAAGAGCTTCCGCTTCTCCCACCCCAGTAAGCTCCTGAATAATAGAAAGAGTGCGTTTGCGAAGTTTTTCATTGGATGCCTGGACATTGACCATCAAATTGTTGTACACCTTACCAAGCTTGATCATCGATGCAGATGAGATCATGTTAAGTACCATCTTTTGAGCAGTGCCTGCTTTCAATCTTGTGGACCCAGTGATGACTTCCGCTCCTACTGGCAATTCAACAGGAAAATCGACTAACTTAGAAAGTTCAGCATTGTCGTTACAGCTAATACCCGCAGTTGGTACACCTAACTTTTTGGCCGCATCAATGACCCCAAGCACATAAGGAGTTCTCCCGCTTGATGCAATGCCTATGACCATATCATGCAGACTCACATGTTTCCCTACATCAGCTGCACCTGCTTCTTCACTATCCTCTGCTCCTTCTATTGCAAATCGGAGGGCGTGATCCCCTCCGGCTATAATGCCATTCACTAAATCATTCGGTACGCCAAATGTCGGCGGGCATTCTGAAGCATCAAGCACACCCAAGCGTCCACTCGTTCCCGCTCCGAAGTAAAAAAGCTTTCCCCCGTTTTTTAAAACCTTTACAGCTCGATCAATGACTTTTTCAATTTGAGGGAGGGCACGTTTGACGACTGCTGGCACCAAATGATCCTCTTCATTCATCAGCTCGATAATTTCCAGGGTAGAAAAGTTGTGCAGGCGATCAGATTTCTTATTTCTCATTTCCGTATTTAATCGATCGTTGACGTCTGTCATATTCGTACCTCCATTAGATGATGCTGTCGCAAATCGACTGATAGGACGATTTTGCTTTTTCTTTTATTTCATGGGTAATTGTAATACCAGCGGTTATCAATGCGCAGATACAAGCCCCTCCTGCTGGTGTAATATCTGGATAACATAACTTCTGTCTAATTTCCCTTTGATCCATTTGTTTTTTAAAAAGACTTCTAAAAAACTCCGAATGGAACATCCCTCCGCAGAGGACTAAGAATTCATTCCTTGTTTCAATTGCTTTAACCAGGTCCAAAAGGTGGTCAATAGATTTACGAACAAGAGTTAGAGCAGCCGGATTCTGCTGTTCTGCAAGAATGATTACAGTTCGAGACAGAGATGCAATTTTTAATCGAGGGTAAGGATCTTCATAAATCTTTGTAATGATTTCAGGTATGCTTATCAAATTCAAGTCGGAAAGCATCTCAGCAATAAACTCATCGTCCTTCTTTTCTCGTCCATCATGCATGACTGCTAGCAACTTCAAGGCTTCTTTTCCGATATCATATCCGCTTCCCTCATCCCCAAACAAATACCCCCACCCACCTACTCGCTTAAGTTTTGGTTCTTCATGGGTAACAGAATAAGCAATTGATCCTGTTCCTGCGATTAAGACATTTCCATGTAAAGAATACGTTCCGCTTGCCAATGCTCCATAAGCATCATTTACTACCTCAATTCGACCTTTGAAGTTCGGGAGCACCTCAACCATCCATTTTTTCCAGCGCAATCGATCCTCTTCTCGATCTCCGCCTGCTGTTGAAACGTAAATTCCCTTCAAGTGATCGATTGGCAGAATTTTTGTTAATTGAGAAAATATCCTGTGGATGGCATGTCGTACATCTTGTTCGCTCCGTGATTTTAAATTCGTAGATTCAGCTACCATTCGTTGGATGATCCTACCTTCATGATCACAAAGCAGCGCCTCTGTTTTTGAACCGCCGCCGTCTACTCCAACATAATAACTTTTACTTAATTGCACCTTGCGTCAGTCCCTCCATAAATTGCTTGGAAGCGACAAAGAAGAGAACCATCATTGGAAGGGATGCCAGAGTCAAACCAGCAAACAATGCTCCCCAGTCAGCCGAATATTCCCCAAACAAGGACAACATTCCGACTGGAATCGTCTTCTTTAAGTCATCGGTAATAAATATTAACGGGAAGAAAAAGTCATTCCACGATTGAATGAATTGGATGATCATAACAGTCCCTAGCGCAGGTCTCATCAGTGGCAGAACTACATTCCAGAGGATCCGCAAGTTCCCTGCCCCATCCATTCGAGCGGCTTCCTCAAGTTCTCTTGGCATCGTTCTGAAAAAACCAGTCAAGATGAGGATGGATAACGGGATACCTGTTGCCACATACATAAAAATCAAGGACCACAGCGAGTTTAATAGGTTCAAGTCTTTCATTAATATAAACAGCGGTACGATTCCCAGCTTGATCGGCAGCATCATTCCCATTAAGAAGAAAAAGAAAATCATGTTGTTCCATACAAACGTGAACCTTGCGATGTAAAAGGCCGCAAGAGAAGATGTCACCAGGATGAGCAAGACGGAAACGACACTTACAATCACACTATTGGTAAAGTACGTCATGAACGGAACCATTTCCAATAAGTTGCGGTATGTATCAAGCGAGAACGACTGTGGAAGTGCAAGCGGACTTGTAAAGATTTCTGCACTCGTTTTAAACGAGGATAAGATCATCAATAGAATGGGATAGATGCTGACAGAGGCGACAAAAAAAGCAAAGGCATAATAAAACGGTTTTGACCAGATGGTGTAATTCATCCTATCCCTCCTACATATCGACTTGTTTTCTCTGCATGTACTTCAAATATAATGCCGTAAAGAACGCAATAAACAGAAACAACACAACAGCAAGTGCGGATCCGAGACCAACAGCTGTAGTCGCACCACCTGTCGAGCCACCAAAGGCGAGACGATAGAAATAAACGGCCAGTGTATCGGTCGAGTGGTAAGGTTCTCCTTGCGATCCCTGCATCGCATAGACGAGTTCAAAGGCTTCAAACGATTGAATAAAGGTGAGTACTGTCATAATCATGATTGAGGGCACCATCAAAGGAATGATGATTCTCGTAATCATTGAAAAACTGTTTGCCCCATCCAGTTTGCCTGCTTCAAGCAGTTCTTGAGGGATGGATTGAAAGCCTGCCAGGAAGATTAATACACCGAAGCCAAGCCCGTACCAGCAGTTTACTAGGATAATAGCGATCAAGGCGGTATCCGGGTCTCCGAGCCAAGCTTTTTGCAAGGACTCTAAACCTAACCTCTCAAGAATCACGTTTAGCGCTCCATAGTTCGGATTTAGAATCAGCTTCCATAGAAAACCGACCACAATGACTGATAATAACCTCGGCAAAAAGTAAGCAATCTTTAGAAATTCCGATCCACGGACTTTTTTGTAAATCACATAGGCTAGTAGAAATGCAAGGCCATTTTGAAAAACCATCTGGAGCGCGAAATACAGAATATTATGGCCGAATGCATTCCAAAATAGATCAGAGAAAGGTTGAAGCGTAAAAAGATCTTTAAAATTTTTCAATCCGACAAATTCTCCGCGAACGATGCCTTTCCAATCAAAGAAACTATAGGTAAGCGCAGCGAACAGCGGGTAAACAATAAACAATCCATAAATGAGTAAGGCGGGAATAGGGAAAAGGTGAATCGTCCACCTTTTCCAGTTCCTCTGTTTTTTGTTGTTGCTTACAATCTTCGTCGCTGCTTTCCTATTCTCCGCTCCCTGTGTCCTATTGTAGTGGTTCATACCAGGATGCCGCGCTTTCTTGAATTGCTTTTGCCACTTCTTCTGGCGTACGCTCACCTAAATACATGCCTTGCAATTCTGTTTCAAGCGTTGCTTTAGTCGTAGGATTGCCGCCTGAAAAATGGACGAGCATCATGTATGGCGTAGACATTTCCTCTACTGCTTTACTAAGGTTATTAACAAGCTGATCATCAGATTCTATTCCAGGAATTGCGCTAATCATTTTAAACTCTTTTGTGAAAAGTTTTCCAAATTCTTCTGTCGTCATGAATTGAACGAATTTTTTCGCTGCCTCTTTGTGTTCTGAATTCGCATTTACAGCATAGGATCCATCTACCCAAGTCGTAATGGTTGGTTCTTTACCGACAGCTGAAGGCATCGGGAAGAAACCTAGCTCAAGATCAGGGTTCATTTCACGCAAAACCTCGATCTCCCAGCTTCCTAGCGGAAACATGGCAGCGTCACCAGTAAAGAACATCGTACGTATATCTTCCATACCTAGCCCTTCATAGTTTTCAGGGAAGTACTTTTTGAGCTCATCCATCGCATCAATAGAGCTTTGGAATTCTTCACTAGTAAAATCTTTTTCTCCCGCTGTAATTTTATCTACGAATTCATTTCCACCATAATGTGCTGGGCCAATGATTCCGTGTGATAGCGACAGCAGCCATCCTTCTTTTGATCCAAGAGAGATAGGGGTGTACCCTTCTTTTTTCAACGTTTCATTTAAAGAAATGAATTCTTCCCAAGTTTTCGGTTCTTCCAGACTGAGTTCATCGAAGACCTTTTTGTTATAAAACATTTGCGTTGTACTGATGTTTAAGGGAACGCCATATTGTTTTCCATCCGATCCTTTGGACGCTGCTAATGTGTCTTCTGAGAATTTATTAAGTCCTTCTAGATCGTCTAAAGGTTCAAGATAACCGGCATCGGCAAGTTCAATTCCAGGGGCATAAGGACGAAGGTGAATAATATCTGGACCTTCTCCGCTTTTAAGTGCTGTGTTCAAGATTGTGTTATATTCCGTGTTTTTTGAAGGCTCAAACTCGACGTTAATGTCTGGGTTTTCTTCTTGGAACTTATCAATAATTTTCTGGTAACTCGCTTTATCTTCCGTTCTCCAGCTGCCAATGGTTAACGTAACACTATCTTCACCAGAGTCTGAATCACCAGATGCATCTCCACTGCTTTCAGAACTACATCCTGACAATATTAGAATAAATGCTAAAAACCCTACAAACGTAAACGCTTTCATTTTTTTCATAAAATGATCCTCCTTAATCATTAATTAAAGATGAATGAATCAGTGAATGCAGGTGTGGCCGAATACGACCCATGTTATGCTTCCTGCCGAAATGCACAATATTCGTTAAAAAGGTGACGACAAGCTCTTTCTTTGGATCCACCCAAAGACTGGTTCCTGTAAATCCTGTATGGCCAAAACTTCCTTCTGACCACCTCCTTCCACATGAAAGCTCATTGCCTTGACCGCTCCATACTTCAAACCCAAGTCCCCGATTTTGTGTCACGTGTGTGGTTGCCTGCTGCATTCGCTGAGCATTTAGAACTTGCTGTCTAGTTGGGTAGAGAAAGTAATTTCCTAATTTGGCGACATCCGAAGCTGTTCCGAACAAACCTGCGCTTCCACTTCTTCCTTTAAGAAGATAAGCTTTTTCATCATGGACTTGCCCTTGAATGTAGTGATTTTTATACCATTCAGTTGAAGCTGTAAGATCAAGTTCTTTTGGGTTAAAAGTGGTACGTTTCATCCCCCAGGGGTTAAAAAGATGTGTCTTTGTGAATTCACCAAGTGTTAGGCCGCTGATCCTTTCTACAAGTTTACCGAGCAGAATCATTCCCAGGTCACTATAGAGGACCTGTTTTCCAGGAGAATTAAGCAAATTTAATTGGGTGATTTCATATAAAATATCTCTACTTTCCTCCCGTTTGACCATTTGAAGATCTGCAGGGAGGCCGGATGTATGGGTAAGCGCGTGTACAATTTGGACTTCGGGATGGGCGAATTCTGGGATGTACGTTTGAATGGAGTGATCCAATTCCAGACGGCTGTGATCGAGCAGCCAAAGGATGGATGGAAGTGTAGCCACCACTTTTGTAAGGGAGGCCAAGTCAAAGATGGTGTTCGTGGTGATTAGCTGTTCTCTTTGTATACGGGTGGTAAATCCACCATAAGCTTTGTGAAAAACTGTATTGCCTTTGTGCTGTATATGGAGAACCGCACCCGGAATCTCTTTACGATCTACTAATTCAGTTAAAAATTGATCAAACATGTTTTTTTACATCAACAGCCTTGCGGGTTCGCTCAAGAGCTGCAACGCTTTCTTCATAATTTCTACTCGTCATGCCAACATACAAAATATCAATCACGTTCAACTGGGAGATTCGTGAACTCATCGCACCGCTTCGAATGCTCTTTTCTAATGAGCTTGTGTATAGCTTAATGTCAGCTAGTTCTGAAACTGGATTCAATCCGTATTTCGTTAAGGTTATGACTTTTGCTCCGTTATCCTTGGCGACCTTTAAAGATTGAATAATATCTATGGTCTGGCCTGAATAAGAAATGCCAAAAACGACATCTGACTCCCCAAGATTTGCACTGATCGTCCCTTGGGTGTCATAGTCGACAGCGGCTTCACACCACCGGTTGATTCTTGATAGCTTTTGTTTAAAATCCCGGGCAATTAACCCCGAGGCCCCGATTCCATAAAGGGCAACTTTCCTTGCCTCTTGAAGGGCGTTGATCGCTTTTTCAACTTCTTCTTTAGATAGAACTGAAATAGTGTCATGAATGGACTGAATATTATTGTTTGAAACATTGGATATGAAAGAATCTACAGACCCGTCAATTGAAATCTCCTGGTAGGACTGATTGAAAGACGAGGACTTTGTGGCCAGGTCCCCGGCAATCCGCAGTTTCAACTCTTGAAAGCCTTTGTAATTTAGAGTGCGAGCTAAACGGATAATCGTCGCTTCACTAACCTCTGCCCGCTGGGAAAGCTTCTGGATGGACAAGTTGATCACTTCTTCTGGAAAATTAATTATGTACTCGGCTGCTTTACGTTCAGACGGCTTCAGTGAAGTAACGGCCTCTTGAATACTGATTAATCCACCGTTCATGAGTTGCCCCCTTTCTTATTTGCTCAGTTTATTCTAGTTTACCAAGTTTTATTTTATAATCAAGTGAATATTCTGAAGTTTTATTACATTATGAAAAATACCACCCGCCTTCGTTTGCGGGTGGTCGATGTTTAGTATAAGAGGTAATTCTCTCTCACTTCTTTAAATTCATTTAAGTCTTCTTGCCATTTGGCCTTCATTTCTTCCACACTGGTTCCTTCTTCAATTGCTTCGCGTATCCATCCATTCCCAACTAAAAGATCAAAGAAAGATACACCTTCACTATTTTCAGCGCGGAACTCAAAATCTTCTGGATACAGGTCATGGATAGTTTTCACTAAGCTTACACCCGTAGTTACAGGCTGAAAGGCTTCTTTATCTGTCACATGAATCTGGACCCCATGTGACAATTCACCAGCATGTTTAGAGAAAGATGGCGTGAAAGAGGCGGCTCTAAAATCAACGCCTGTAAGTTCCAATTCATTAAGAGCAGAAGCAAGCTCAGTTGAATCAATGTATGGCGCACCAATCAGCTCAAACGGTTTTGTTGTTCCTCGTCCTTCCGAGACATTCGTTCCTTCAATTAATGCCGCCCCGGGGTAGACGATTGCTGTATCCAGCGTCGGCATATTAGGAGATGGAAGTACCCACTCTAGCGGTGTCTCATCATAATACATATCTCTCTTCCAATGATCCATTTCTACAACAGTCAAGTCAGCTCCAATACCGAATTCCTTGTTGAACAGCTTCGCAAGCTCACCAACTGTCATGCCGTGACGGAGAGGAATTTCATACTTTCCTACAAAGGAGGAGTATTCATCGTTAAGTACCGGACCTTCCACAGCTTCACCGCCTAGTGGATTTGGGCGGTCAAGCACAATAAATTCAATGTTATTTTCCTGCGCAGCTTCCATAGCATAAGCCATTGTGTAAATGTAGGTGTAGAAGCGTGTTCCCACATCCTGGATGTCGAACAACAGAACATCAATACCCTCTAGCATTTCAGGCGTAGGTTTTCTTGTTGATCCGTATAGACTATACACAGGCAGACCTGTAGCTTCGTCAATGTAGTACTCTACATATTCTCCTGCCTGAGCACTACCACGCACTCCGTGCTCTGGACCATAGAGTGCTGTTAGATTAACGTCAGGGTCGTTATGGAGAGCATCCACGATGCTGTTTAGTTCTTGGTCTACCCCAGTAGGGTTGGTGATTAGCCCAACATTCTTTCCTTCAATAAGCTCTTTCTCATCTTCAAGTAAAACCTCTACTCCAAGCTCAAAATTCTTGTGTTTTTGTTTGTCGTTCCCATACCCATGACCCTTTCCTTTGCCATTATTGTCAGCAAGCACAACAGATAGGGATGACAATACGAGCAGCAACGCCAAGAAGATAATTGACCATTTTTTCAAGACAACATTCCTCCTCTTATTTTGTAAAAGCAGGTAGAGAAAAGACCCCTGCCGCTTATTGAACTAGTACGTTAACCCATGACCGAATGGATACAGGACGCCGTTTTCTTCACCTGGGATCGTCACAGGCAGTTTTCCTGCAGGTACATTTTCACCAAAAATCGCAGCAGCGGTTGCCTCAAAACTGGCGGTTCGGAAGCCATATTGAGCAAGATAAGCATCCACTTCAGGGTAAGCCATGATGTCATATGGATTTCGGATTCCTACACCAACCACGGGTGTTTCTGATTGAGTCAAAAGACGGTCGACCATTTGCATTTGCGGGTGTTCTGGAGATCTAGTCCACACACTATATGTGTAAGTGCCAACGATGATCTTATCAGCTGATTCGACGATTGTTTTCTGTTCTTCAGTAAAATCATAGTCTGAACCCACTTCTACAACCGTCGTATTTGCATGCTGATCTTTAACAGCATCTCCAAGGGAATTAACAAAACTATTTCCAATGACGACTACATGGTCATTGCTTTCTGCGTCTAAAGGCAGAACTTGTTCATTTTTCACTAAGGTAATGGATTCTTCAGCGGCCTCTTTTTCTACCGCTCTATGTTCGTCTGATCCTACTGTTTCAACAGCCTTTTGAATTTTATCTTCGATATTCTCAGGATTCTCAGTCTTAATGATGCCCCGGTTTACTTTCAGAGTTAAAATACGGTCTACAGAAGCTTCAATTCTTTTCTCTGAAATCTCACCAGATTGAACTGCGTCAAGGAGGCCCCCGGCTACTTCTTCAAGACCGACTGGCATCAAAACGATATCAGTTCCCGCTTTTACGGCCCGAACGGCTGCATCAACAGCACCGAAATGTTCAGCAATCGCGTTCATATTCATAGCATCTGTAATAATCACACCTTCATGGCCCATCTCTTCTCGCATAAGTCCTGTTAATACTTTATGGGAGAGTGTGGCTGGAAGAGAAATTTTCGTTCCATCTTTTTTGGAAATTACTTTCGTATCATCGATTTTTGGAAAGGTTACATGAGCGGTCATAACTGCATCGATCCCTGCTTCCATTGCTTTCTGGAATGGGTACAGTTCAACTTCTTTCAAACGCTCTTTATCATGCGGGACCTCGGGAAGGCCAAGGTGCGAATCAACGGCTGTGTCCCCATGGCCAGGGAAGTGTTTAGCCGTAGCAGCTACTCCTGTTTCTTGAAGACCTTTCGTATACGCCACTCCTAAGTCTGCCACTAGCTGTGGGTCTTCACCAAATGAACGAACACCGATAACAGGATTGTCCGGGTTATTATTTACATCCAGAACTGGAGCAAGGTTCATATTAATCCCAAGAGAAGAGAGTTCCTCTCCAATGGCGTGACCGACTTCATTACTGATTTCTTCAGAGCGTGTTGCCCCCAGCGCCATGTTTCCTGGCATATCTGTCCCTGATTGAAGACGGGTGACTATTCCGCCTTCCTGATCAATCGTCATCAACAACCCATATTTCTCGGAAGTTTCTTTATAGGCGGAAACCAATTTTGCTGTCTGCTCTGTTGTTACAACATTCTCTCTAAAAAGAATAACTCCACCTAAGTGGTATTTCTGGATTTGTTCTTCGATTTCAGGAAGCATTTCTGTCACATTCTCGCCATTCCATTTACGAAAATCCGGCATAAGCATCTGTCCAACTTTTTCTTCCAGTGTCATACCTTCAATGGCATTTTTGATAATGTCGTAACGATCACCTTTCTGCTTAACAAATGAAGGTTCTGCTTTTTTCAAAGAAGATTTATTTACTTTGTAATCCAGAGCGATTCTGTCAGTATGCACACCATCTGAAACACTAATAAACGTACGTCCTCTATGCTCCAAAATCGTTACATTCCCTTCATCATCTACGGTAGCCACATTATTGTTTGACGACTTCCAAGTCAGGTTATCCGATGTTTTCATAAAATGTCCATCATCATAAATGTGTAAGGCGGTCAGCGATACTTGATTTCCTTCGATTTGTGTATCAGCTTCTGGCACATTTTTCATTAGCACTAAGTCAGAGACTTCACTCTCGTCAGCACTAGTGCCTTTCGGTGTCAAAAGCGCCTGGGAAAAACTCATGACAAGCACTAAAAGTACAATCGTAAACTTTTTACTTCTAACTCCCAACTTTAACCCTCCTTTATATTACTTCCTAATAAGAGCGTTCCACCCATTCGTTACTTGTAAAGGTAATACTAGAGCCATTTACTTTAATATCATCTACATACCAGCCTCGGTTGTTGACAGAACCATCCGTCTCATAGGTGAACCGGACAAAATTCGTATCAGCGGGTAGTTCAACGTCCAATGTTTCCCATTCCTCACTGCTTCCCGTGACCATTGCGGCTTCTATCCAATCTTCTCCGTCTTTCGAATATTCAACGATTCCTTTGTCATAGCCTTCTTCAACCTTGTACCAAGTCTCAAACGAAAGTGTAGATTTCTCTTCAAGACTTAGTTCGGCTATAAGTTGATTTGTTTGATTGGACCCGTACCCTGCAAACCATGCTTCTCCTTTTTCATCCATCTCAACTGGAATCGCATCCGCCACTTTTCTGGCAAACTCTCTCCGCGTTGGTGACGTTGAAACAGTGTTTCTAGTAGGATGAACTCGGTTAGTCATTAGAATCGCAATGGTTTGGTTAGTCGGACTCACTACGATTGATGTCCCTGTATAACCTGTATGACCAAGAGTCGTTCTCTCTGATAGAGCATCCATAAACCAACCTTGCTGAAGCTCCCATCCAAGTCCATGATCATCACCTGGAAACTGAGGGATCCGATTCTCTGTTAAAAGTTGAATTGTCTCTGGTTTAAGAATCCGTGTGCCACCATACTTTCCTTCCATTAAAAACATGTGAGCGAACTTAGCTAAGTCTGAAGCCGTTGAGAAAACACCAGCATGACCGGCTACCCCGTCAAGGGACCATGCGCTTTCATCGTGGACTTCACCCCATACAAGTCCCCGGTTTGTCCATGGCTGGTATTCTGTTGCTGCGATACGGTCCTTTAATCGGGCAGGTGGATTATACATCGTATCGTCCATTCCGAGTGGTTCTGTAATTTCTTTTTTGACAAATTCATCAAGGCCCATTCCGGACAGGCGCTCGATTAAAGCTCCAAGTGTAATCATGTTGAGATCACTGTATGTATACTCGGCACCAGGTTCATCTTGAAGTGGATATTGGAATACGTATTGTAGCCGATCTTCGCGGGTACCTTCTACGGTGTAAAGAGGAATCCATGGTTTAAAACCAGAGGTATGTGTCATTAATTGTTCAATGGTAACGCTTTCTTTTCCGTTTGCAGCGAATTCTGGAATATATTTGGCAACCGGATCATCGAGCTCAAATTTCCCTTGCTCGTATAATTTCATTGCTGCGGTGGTTGTAAACAATTTGCTAATGGAAGCAAGATCAAAAATCGTATCTTCGCTCATAGGAATTGGATCATCCACTTGGGTGAACGCATCATCTTTGTATTGAACGGCATATCCATATGCTTCTTTTTTAACGACATGTCCTCTTCTGGCTACGAAAGCGACAGCTCCTGGCATCACCTGTTCCTGAATAGCTGAATTTAAGATGCTGTCAATTTCATTCAGGGGTGCTTCTCGCATGCCTGCGCCTCTAATGGAGCCCTGATGGAGGACTGGAGAGGTTGGTCCTGGCTGGTCCCATGTAAAGACAGGATGTCCTTTGTCACTAGATTGATTTAGATTTTGCTTTCCTTCTTTTTCAATCGTAGGCCCCTGATTTGCTAAACTAACTCCTGGTACGAGCAATGTGGTTCCTAGCACAGTCACTAACGCAACAGACAACGTTTTTCGACTCATATGTGTCCTCCTTTTTTCTTATCAGGTGGTGCAACTAAAGCCTCCTTTCTTCGCAGCTATAATGAACTTCTGTCTCAAGCATAAACCGAGCCTTTATAGTCGTCTATACCACTTTTGTCACGGTTGGTAAAAAAGCCTTTAATTTCCAATACTATCCACCTAAGCCATTTGAATGATTTTGAAATTTTGTGACATTTAAATGTATTTACCTAGGTAGTTTTATTTCAAAGGATCGTTTTAATGGGACTCAGGGAAGTGAGATTCTGCTGACTCTTTTCTACCTTGCTGAAACTCGGTATCTTCATTTCCCTATCTTCTTAACCAACACTTTCATTATTTCGATAACTCATTAGAATCAGACCGTATATAATTAAAAGTAGTACCGCCCCAACCAAACCGATGGATCCGCCTATCCACCCTGCTTTTTGTGCATGAACATTCTCTAAGATAATCCCTGTCCCAAACATGACTAAACCGATTTGGATATTTAAAATTGCTTCGATTAACCCAAAAACTCGACCTTGTTTACCCTTGGGGATTTGCTGCATGATCAGAGTATCCACACTCGCTCCACCAACCCCTCCTATAAAAGAAATACTGACAAATAATAGAGATAGCTGGAGAAAGTTATCAACTTGACTTGCAACTATCTGAAAAATACTTTCAGCAATTAACGCTACCATTCCAATTAAGAGGAAGTTCTTTGTTAGACGGCCGGTTACAAGAAAACTGAATATAAGGCCAGTTCCTAATGATCCGTATAGCAAGCCAACTCCAAGTTCATCCAACTTGAATGTTTGAGCTCCGTATACACTAATGAGAACATTAAATACCCCATCCATAGTCGCTGTGATGGTTTGAAGAATAACGGCAACAATTACAAATATACTAATCCCTTTTGAAAAGCTGCCCCTAGCTACCCTACTTTCAACTAAGGTTTGCGATTTATTCTTAACAGATAGCTTTCTAATAAGAAGCGCAGCAGCCAAAAAGGAACACGCGTTAAGCACAAATGCGAACTGATTACCTAATAAAAAAGCGACGACTCCACCAGTAATGGAACCTCCAATAAGCACGATTCCTAAAATCAGCTGCTCCATCCCATTCACTTTTATCAAAATGGTTTTATCCGTGATTTCTGCAATCGTACTTTTTCTAACTGGCAAATAGAAGGCTTCCCCACATGATAAGGCAATAACTCCTACAAATACGATCCATAAGTCCTCTTTCGATTTTACAAATAGAAAACTTAACGCAAAGGGAATACGAAGAAGATCCGTCGCCATCAGCAAACACTTTTTATTAAGTCGATCCGCAAGTTTTCCACCCAAGGGAGCAAGCAGCAAAAACGGCAAAATTCTAATGCCAAGTACAGCTCCGACCGCTAGTCCTGAACCTGTGATGTGAAGTACGAGTGTTAATACAGCGACTTGGCTGAACCGGTCTCCTATTCCATTGACAATTCCAGAAAAAAATAAGTAACTATATGGGTGATACTTCAATAAATTCATAGTATCCTCTCCACTAATTAGATATACATCTAATTAGTTATTCAAAAAAATTTGTTGATCTTCATTTGACTTACAACCTCAGTTCAGATTAAGACTCCTATTCTGATAGACTTTAATCCGAGGTATTTACTTGAAGTATGGCGAATGGAAATGACTCATACTGCAGCTAAATGGAGTGATTCTAAGCTTAATTTGAGTGATACAATCTTGGGTTTGAGGGGTTCTTTTGTAAGTGTGAGCGATTCTATAGTTTTAGGCATTGAGAAAGGGGGAGACTCGAGTGGGATCATTGTAAAGGGAAAATCCCGCAAGGCGCAGCTTGAGGAAGCTCACCGTACACCAGCGGAAAGCGAGTCCTTCCTCAATGCCCATAAACCATCACAAACATCTCAAAATCGAGTATTTTTAAGAGCTTGCAGATAGGTGTTACCTTCTCACAACGACTGGCCACATTTCTTTCGGGTTCAGTTCGTAACGATTGTTTTCTCTGTACATGAATGAATGCATGATCCATTCCCTGCGGATAGTGGCAAAGTCATCGAAGAACGTTTTAATGTATTCGTTAACTTCTTTTTCTTCATACGTCATCCCTTGCTCAAACCCTTGAACAAAATAAGATAGAATAACAATTTTCTTCTTCAGCTGACTTGGTATTGACTTCAGTTTCCCATCTTTTGCAATAAAGTTGTTCAACACCTTGGTCTGTTCTTTATCCGTAACTTGAAGTTCATTCCTGTTCATGGCTTCTTCATCTCCAATCCTTAAAATTGCTGTGGTCATAAACTCAAGCTTTCGTTCATCCAAATGAAAGTAAATCGTGTTTTTATCTCGGCGGGAATACACCATACCTGTATCCCTTAACTTTTTAAGATGATGAGTGATTGTCGGAGGTCTCAAGCCCAGTTTTCCGGCAATCGCCTGTCCGTGCAGAGGCCCTTGCCGCAATAATGCTACGATTCTTAGCCTTGTGGGATCCCCAACCGCTTTGTGAAAGGCAACCATTTTATCTAATTGCATATCGACTCCCCATTCCTATTTTCATATTCATCTAATTAGATAATAATCTAATCATTTAAAGCAGTCAATAAAAATCCATAAGAAAAGCACAGCATTTTTAGCTGTGCTTGCATAGTTCATTTAGTTAACGTTCGGCATGAGTTTTCATAAATTCATACACTTTCATGTCAATATATCCCCTGTCCTGCTCCCTTGCCTCAAAATTCTCGGTGTGAAGGTAAGCCGTAAGCCCTTTATGAAACTCGTCTTCTGATACTTCAGGGGACGTCAGGTAATCCAATTGAGCCAGCCATTGCCTAAGGTTCGACTCCTCTTCCCCTTCAATTTTTATTACGTCATCTGGGTTCGTCTCGCCAAAGTAGAGCTGCTGAAGCTGATAAATTCTCTCTAATTCTTCAATCGGTTCTGGATGATCGTCTACACGCAAATCAACGAACACATCGCTTAAACCTCCATACCCCCCATTTTCCTTAACGACATAAATGGCTGCTGACTGCTTCCCTCTGCTGTCACCGCCGGCATTTTGTGCTGCTTTTAATCCTGCAATCAATCGGTCGGCTAGTGGACCCTCGGTTGTTTCGAAAGCATCACCCAAGTGAGTGACTGTCTCTTTATTAACAAGGATGTTTCCCTGAGCAGCATAATTTTCCCCAGTAATGCCTCCAGCCCAGTCATAGCACTCCTCTCCAGTAAAAGTCGCCGCATTGCCTTTGGCATCGATGACCCCAATTTGTCTATGCGAAAAGTCTTCGTCATTGGATATAAGGGTTTGAATTACTTCATCTGGACAGCTTCCTTCTTCTAAAAGTCTCAATCCTTCAGGGCCATACGCTGGATTGGCGAACGCTTGGGTCGCGACAGCTCCTACCCCTGCTTTTGCCCACGGGACAACAGAGCCTACACCTAAGAATTTTGACTGGACAGCGACCCCTATTTCTCCTGTTTCTGGGTCATATCCCACAATAGAAAATGTTGCTATAATCGGTTGATTCTTTTTCAGTTTCATCCCCTCCAATAGTAGTTCCATTCGACTTTTTCCAGTAAAATCCTTCTTATCTTCAGGAGCATCTCTATGTTTTTCGTCAAAAAAATCGGGTATTAAATCAAATGTACCTTACAAAAAAGGAGAGGATCGAAATGAAACCACTACTACGTGAATACACAAATGATGAAAAACTGATGCAAGACGTAACGTCTCTTAAAAATCAAGGCATCGATAATAAGGACATTTATATTTTGTCTCACGATGATGATCGTACAGATCGAATCGCGAACAACGTGAACGCGAACACTATCGGCTTGTCCGAGCAAGACTTCAAAAATGTCATCTCTAACATTTTCAGTAAGCAAGGAGATGAGCTGAGAACGAAGCTTCAGGAAATAGGCTTTTCTCAACAAGAAGCGGAACAGTATGAAGAAGACATGGATGAAGGAAAAGTTCTGTTGATCGTTACCGATACACAAAAAGCACAGGGAATTCTATAAAATAGGAAGGACCGCTCACTCTTGAGCGGTCCTTTATTTTTGAACTCGCTGATTCGCTGATATATATCAGCGTTCGGCGATAAATATCTTCTTTAGCTGATAAGTAATAGATTATCGTTGATAAGTTAATATTCAATCTCAAACTCTACGGCCAGTAGTTTCCTAATATCGGTGTTAGATGCATCAAATTCTTTCACCACTCTATATTTTCCATTATCTAAGTTATAACTTTCTAGCTTTATTTCCTGAGTAAAATTTTCACCAGGGCCCGCCAAGTATTCGATATCTTCAAAGGCTCGATTTCCAGATACATTTTTCCATGACCCATTTTGATATTTTTCTATCGTATAAGGGGCACCGAAAGTTAATTGGGTAGGTCCCCAATTCTCAATCTTTACATTCATCGTATCATCAGGTTCTAGCACATCATTTTCTGTGTACATCCGCGCATTAAATTCCTCTGGAGGTACATAAAACAGAGACACATCCGTATCCAATACTTCATTGTTTTCACCAAGTGCCTCTTGGCTGTAGGTGTAAAGCACATCGGTTTCCTCAGGAAGTTGCACCGACAGCTTTTCCCCATTAGTAAATATTTTCTCCTTCACTATTTCGATCATCTCTAAGTCTCGATTACGTTCAATAAGCTGCACTCGAATCTTCTGATCGGGGAAAGACTCGTTTGTCCCTACATTCTCCCCTGGGTTGACCCTGTGAAAAGTAGTAGTTAAATAAATCCCTTTAAAGAATTTCTTCGTATAAGGTTCATAACCTGTTTTTTTATTGATCTCTTCTGTGGTCCATTCATGTTGATCAGGTATGTTCATCATAGAGTTAGGACCTCCGATTTGACTAGGAATTTCATTGGTTTGGGAATTACTTTTTGTGAAGGAACTACATCCGGCGAAAAGCACAAGTAAGACAACTAGTATGGACATTTGTTTCATGATATCCCCCCTCATTATCACCCATAGGTTTTCTCTATTATTTCAAAGGAGGAAAAAATAAACAATACTATAGTCCTGTAATTAGAATATAAAACCCATTGAGTGATCAGCCCAAAATAAGATATACCTTAAAGAGAATCAATTAAAAATAAAAGACGCCTTTCATGAGAAGACGCCTTTTTCACGTTTATTTTATTGAACCTTTCATCACTCCACTAATGATCCACTTCTGCGCAATTACATACACAAGAATCATAGGAGCAAGGGCCATCAAGTAGGAAGCAAAAGCCAGATTGTAGTTCGTACTGAATTCAGTTTGGAAAATATATTGAACGAGTGGTAGTGTCGCAAAGTCCGGATCGCTCAAAATAACAAGAGGAAGCATGAAATCGTTCCATGCCCACAAGCATGTCAATATCCCCACGGTAGCGTTCATTGGTGTTAGCAGAGGAAAAATAACTTTCCAAAACACTTTCCACGTACTAGCACCGTCCATGATAGCGGCTTCCTCCAGTTCCTTAGGAATGGATTTGATGTAGCCGACGTAAATGAATACGTTAAAAGCGAGTCCATAAACGACATACAAAAGAATCAGCCCTATCGGGTTATCAATATTCCAGATCGCCGTCTGCTTAACGATTGGGAGCATGATAATAGGGAACGGAACAAACATCGCACTAACGAAATAATAGAATAGAAATTTGTAGAATCGCTTGTGCATATTTCGTGCAATCGCGTAGGCAACAAGGGAATTGGAAAGCAGTGTAAACAACACGACAAACACCGTCACAAGTGTACTGTTCAACAACGCTCCAAAGAAATCCGTTACTTGAACAGCATCAACAAAGTTCTGAAAGCGCCACTCATTAGGCAGAGACAGTAAGGACCCTGACATTTCCTCGGGTGTTTTCAATGAGATCGTTATCGTCAAATAGAGAGGAAGTAAGACGAGCAAAGTTCCCACAATTAAAAGAGTAGTGACAAGCCAGTTTTTCTTTCCCTTTTCCATTACATCTCCACCTCCCGCTTCTGAAGTACGCGAATTTGAAAGATTGAAATGACAACAATAATGATAAAGTAAATGACAGCATTAGCAGATTGATAGGCGAACTCCCCGCCTTCAAATCCTCCTTTATAGATTAAAAGAGAAATAGATTCTGTCGCCTGCCCGGGGCCGCCATTTGTAAGAGCGACAATCTGATCAAAAGCCATAAGGAAATTTTTCATGGCCAAAACCATGTTGATCGTGAAAAATGGCGCAATTAAAGGGAAGGTAATTTTCAAAAACTTCTTCCACGCATTTGCTCCGTCCATTTCAGCCGCCTCATATACATCTTCCTGAATGGTTTGAAGACCGGCTAGATAAAGTATGGTATTGAAAGCTGTCGCCTGCCATACCGTCATAATGACAATTCCGAGCCATGCCGTATCAGGATCGCCGAGAATATTCTTGGCAAGAGCATCAATTCCTAGCACACCCATAATTTCGGGAAGAAAGTGAGTAAAAATGAAATTGAAGATAAACCCGACAATAAGAATACTTAAGATATTCGGTAGAAAATATATGGCTCTCAGTGTTTTTCTGAACTTAATTTTCGCATTTAACCCGAGTGCCACAGCTAAACTGAATATGTTTACTAGAATCGTAGATACAACCGCAAACTTAAATGTAAACCAGTAGGAACTTAACGCACGTCCATCTTGAAAAACATTTAAGTAATTACTGAAACCGACAAAATCCCACTCACCGTACCCACGCCAGTTTGTAAAGCTATAGAATATCCCTTGAAGCACAGGATAGGTGTGAAAAATAAAGAATATAATGACGGCTGGCATCGCCATCAGCAGAAAAGCACGCTGACGATTTTTCATTTTGCTTCCTCCCTTTTAACGTTTTTGGACTTTCTCCCATTCACGGTCCATTTTTTTCAAAAAGGCATCTGAATTCTTCTCGATCAGAAAAGCTTGAATTAGGTTCGGTGCCTGCATTCCGCTCGGATAGTAGTGATCTGGGAAGCTTGTAATCTCATCGTTCGCGATTTTTTCTTGCAAACCACTAAGCATCTCATCTTCTTGCTTTACACCTTTTAAAGCAGAGAAGGCATACTGTTCTTCAATGTACTGTTTAGCATTTTCTTCTTTCATCATAAATTCAATGAATTGACGCGCCTCTTTTGGATGATCCGAATCTTTTAGAGCAGTGAGCATCACATCTACACCTGACACAAGCTCATTCTTCTCAGGCTCGTTCGTGACTGGCATAGCAAATGTTCCGAGTTGTATCTCCGGATTAACTTTTTTCAGCTCTGGAATCGCCCAGTTTCCTTGGAAATAGAAAAGCGATTCTCCGTTTGCAAATGCATTGTTTCCATCGTTATAGCCATATTGGAAATTATCACTCAACCCGTACTCCAAAAGTGTCAGCATTTTATCTGTCACTTCTTGATAATCTTCAGCAAAACTTGCTTCACCGTTGTCTTTCTTCCGGCCGAAGTTATCCGGCTGCAACACGCCAGCTACAGCGTTCCAAGGAATCATGCCTGTCCACGCATCCTTCAGTGTGAAATAGATGGGCGTATTTCCCTCCTCTTCGGCTGTCTCTAATGCAGAGATAAATTCATCCCAGGTTTTTGGAACGTCTAACCCAAGTTCATTCATCAACTGTTTGTTATAAATGACGGCATTAGCATTGGTCGCATAAGGGAGGCCATAGGTCCCATCATGATTTCCTGGTACAAGGTCATTAATCATATCAATGTAACTCGGCTGAATATTCTCAAGCATCTTTGTCCCAGAATAATCCTTTAGCATTCCGGCATCAGCCAGCTCTCCATATAGTGAACTTCCTGCAATCGATAGAATATCAGGCATGTCTTCCTTTACTAGCTTTGTACGGAGCACCGTTTCTGCAGACGGCGGCGCGTATAGTTCTACATCAATGTTCGAGTGCTCCTCCTCAAATTCTTTGATCAGTTTGTTGTACGTCTCAATGCTTTCCGCTTTATTCGAAAACAGCTCAAGCTTGACTTTTCCGTCTGAAGAGGTATTCTCTTCACCGCATCCAGCAAGCAGTAAGCTTATGAACAAACAGCCTGTCAATAATTGAACGGCTCGCTTCATCATCTTCCACTCCTTTTGAGTAAGCGTTTACGTAAACGGTAAAACCAGTTCCCTATTCTTTATTTTTCTTTAGAGAGTAGACAGTGGCTTCATATGGCTCAAGTGACACTTTAGCAAGGCTTGATGGATCTGTAATGGTTCCTTCACGGTTCGTCAATACGACTTCTCCACTCTCTTGATGAAAATCACCAAGGAGCACTTTCTGTTCTTTACCCGTAAAATTACAAAGGACGAGTAAAACTTCATTACCATATGATCGTGTGTAGGCAAATACTTCTTCGCTATCCTCCAGAAGAAGATCAAATTTTCCGTGAACCACTAGGTCTTTAGATTTCCTAAGCTTAATTAACTTCTGATAATAATAGAAAACAGAATCTGGATCTGCTAGAGCTTCTTCAGCATTGATCGATTTATAATTAGGGTTTACTCCAAGCCAAGGGGTGCCTGTTGTAAATCCACCATTCTCTTCTGCCGACCATTGCATCGGTGTTCTTGCGTTGTCACGTCCTTTATGATGAATACGTTCCATCACGTCTTTGACGGAGTCTCCAAAGTCGTTCACCCGCTCTTCATACATGTTCAAAGACTCAAGGTCTTCATATTGATCAATCGTTTCAAATGCCACATTCGTCATTCCAAGTTCTTCGCCTTGGAAAATGTAAGGAGTTCCTTTCATCATATGAAGGCATGTACCGAGCATTTTTGCTGACTTTTTACGGTATTCCTGATCGTTACCGAACCGTGAGACGACACGAGGCTGGTCATGGTTATTCCAATATAAACTGTTCCAGCCTTCCTCCTCTAGCTCATACTGCCACTTCGATAGAATTCGTTTTAAATCTGTCAACTTCCACCCATTCAATGACCATTTTCCAAGTTCCCCACCATCGACATCCATGTGTTCGAAATGGAAGACCATTTGTAGTTCGTCACGGTGTTCTGCTGTGTAAAGTTTGCCTTCTTCAGGCGTGACACCAGGCATTTCACCAACAGTCATGACGTCATAATTAGATAGTACTTCTCTATTCATTTCATGTAAAAATTCATGAATTCTAGGACCATTCATAAAATAAGGGCTTCCATCTCCGTACTTTTTCCCTTCATGAATTAGACCGTCTGGATATTCAGGATCTTTTGATATGAAATTAATGACATCCATTCGGAAACCATCAATTCCTTTATCGAGCCACCATTTCATCATGCCATACAAATCTTCACGCACATCTTCATTCTCCCAATTCAAATCAGGCTGTTTTTTTGAGAAGATATGTAAAAAATACTCCTCTGTCGCTTCATCATATCGCCAGGTTGAACCACTGAAAGCAGATTCCCAATTGGTTGGAGGCTGACCGTTCTTACCTTCTTTCCAAATGTAATAATCTCTTTTTGGATTATCTTTTGATGATTTTGATTCCACAAACCATGCGTGCTCATCAGATGTATGGTTAACGACTAAATCCATCACAATTTTAAGGTTACGGGTGTGGGCTTCCTTTAACAAAAGTTCAAAATCCTCCATCGTACCGAACTCATCCATAATGGCACGGTAATCACGTATGTCATAGCCATTATCATCATTCGGAGAATCATATACCGGAGAAAGCCAAATCACATCGATTCCGAGCTCAGCCAAATAGTCCAATTTTTCAATGATGCCTGGAATATCTCCTATCCCGTCGCCATTACTGTCGTTAAAACTCCTTGGGTAAATTTGATAAACAACACTTTCTTTCCACCATTGTTTCGTCATTAATCTTTCCTCCTTAGAAAATAACGTAAGCGTTTACGTAAATAACTAAAAAAATTAGTTTATTTTTTTCACCGATTCCCTTTCCACTAACTTGTGAGAGAGAATCGCAGACTCTGCATTTTTCTCTTGTTTCATCGCAAGCACCATTTCAATCGCTTTTTCTCCCATTCTTTGAAAGGGTTGGGCAATCGTAGTTAATGGAGGGATGGACATTTCCGCATGCTTTAGATTGTCATAGCCAATAATGGACACATCCTCAGGAATACGTATATCCATCTTATAAGCAGCGGCTATAGCTCCTATCGCAATCTCATCACTTGCTGCAAAAACAGCTGTAGTTTCAGGATGACGTTCGATGAGCTTCGGAAAGTTTTCCACGCCATTTTCATAGGTGAATGAGGTTGATGTTTCCACAAGAGAATCTGAATATGGAAGCCCCGCTTCCAACAGTGCGCGTTTAAACCCTTCAATTCTCCCCATTCCCGCCATAAGTTCAGTAGGGTTACCTGAGATCATGCCAATATGTTTATGGCCGGAATCAATCAAATGACGTGTTGCTGTATACGCAGCATGGGAGTCATCTACTTTTACATAGGGAAGCGGAAATTTATATGACTGGGTTAACACTAAGGCTACAGGAACCCCCATCCGCTGAAAGGCGCTGTAGTAGTCTTCCGTTACCTCTTCACTTACAAACACCAGCCCGTCTACACGTTTTTCACTCAGTAATTGAATGTATCGGAGCGTCTTCTCTGGGTCAGCTGCAGTATTACAGACAATAACGCTGTACCCTTGCTCATGCGCACGCGCTTCGATGCCGTGAAGCACTTCAGCTGACAACATTCCAGAAACACTCGGAAATAAAACGCCGATCGTCCCCGTATTACGATTGACAAGTCCTCTTGCGATCGCATTCGGCTGATACCCAAGCTCCTCAATCGCCTCCAACACCTTGAGCCGTGTCTTTTCTGAGAAACCCGGCTGATTATTGAGCACTCTTGAAACGGTTGCAATGGACACATTCGCTGCTTTTGCTACATCTTGAATCGTTGGATTCATGGCCTGCACCTTACTTTCTTGATTTACGTAAGCGTTTACTAAAAGTATATACTTCACTATAAGTATTCCTTGTTTTTCCGTCAAGAACATTCTGATATTATCCTACTTATTTCACAAAGCACGGAGAGAAGTCCTATATGTTTAATTATCTATCTAAAATGCTATACTATTTGTTATAATATGTCAGAACATTCAATTAAAAGGAGGGTTACGATGGAAAATTCTTTAATTAAGTCTGATGACATTTGGTTATTATGGGCCTTCTTAGCAGGCTGGGCGGCCGTAAGTATTTATTTGGAACAACATTACAAATGGGCATCAAAAGTATCCGGTGCGATTATCGCATTAGTCGGGGCTATGATTTTAGCGAACCTGCAAGTCATCCCCCTGCAATCACCCGCTTATGATACCGTGTGGAACTATGTTGTACCGTTAGCCATTCCGCTTCTTTTGTTTAAGGCGAATATTAAAAAGATATGGAACGAAAGCGGACGGCTTCTATTTATCTTCTTTATCAGTGCTGCGGGTACAGTAGCTGGGTCTATAATCGCTTTTTCCCTTCTCAAAGATTCCATCCCAGGGCTTGATAAAGTGGGGGCTATGATGACAGGCTCCTACATTGGAGGGGGTGTAAATTTCGCCGCATTATCAACAAAATTTGAAGCTCCAGGTGAACTTGTGTCTTCAACGGTTGTTGCTGACAACTTGATGATGGCTCTGTATTTCTTTGTACTCATGGCTTTACCTGCGATCAACTTTTTCACAAAAAACTTTAAGACTCCTTACATAGATGAAAGAAATAGTTCGAGCAATAACGAAGCTGGTACAGAAGCTGCTTCCTATTGGGGAAGAAAAGAAATGTCCCTGCAGGATATTGGTCTCGCTGTCGGAACAGCGTTCGTTCTTGTTGCTGTTTCCTTTCAGTTAGCCGGATGGCTGGACGAGGTGATTCCTTCCGGAGACGAGGTGAACTTTTTCATAAATGCATTAAACGGAATATTCGGGGATAACTACTTGATGCTAACGACTCTAACCATGCTAGCTGTAACTTTCTTTCCTAGTTACTTTGAAAATATCCGCGGATCCCAAGAAATTGGCACCTATCTGATTTATATTTTCTTTGTGGTCATTGGAGTGCCTGCTTCCATTGTATTAATTTTTCAAAACGCTCCTTTACTACTAGTCTTTGTGTTTATCATTGTCGCCAGTAATATGATTGTCTCCTTTGTTTTAGGAAAAGTATTTAAATTCAGTCTAGAGGAAGTTATTGTTGCCTCAAATGCCAATGTAGGAGGGCTACTACGGCAGCAGCAATGGCGATTGCTAAAGGCTGGACGAGACTAGTTGTTCCTATCCTTTTAGTCGGCACCTTAGGCTATATTGTTGGAAATTATATTGGAACTGGAATCGGTGTATGGTTTAGTCAGTATTAGTCCTTTAAGAATTGCAACAGCCCGGCACCTAATTATACTCAAGGGGCCGGGCTCTCTAATTATTTCAGCTTCTTTTATAATATTTTACACCCTGTCTTATGGACAGATTTAAATTAAGAAGGAAGGATACTCCTTTACTTTTCAATAATCAACGCTTACCACCAATAAGGATAAAAGGGCCCGAACCATCTAAGACCGAAAAAAGGAAATCCGAATAAACCGAATGGACCAAAGAACGGAAAGAAGAAACGATTATCGCTAGATTGTTGCTGCGTTGATTGGTTTCCACTCGGCATGATTACATACATTTGATTTTGATCATAACTATGCAGAATGCCTGCATATCTATTTCCATCCGTTGTTTCAAACTGAACGAGTTGATACAAGTTCTTCTGACACATCTCTTTTATTTGCTGAGGACTCATTGCTTGAGTGTTACCGTTTGATAATTCTCTAGAAAAACTCAAGTCATCCCCTCCTTTAATGTTCTCCGATAGTTTATTCTGGAATGGTATCGGTGTGTTTGACCATTTAAAAGAAGAGAATGATTAAGTTTAGTTCCTCCAAGTTTTTCCTTTGTAAATTACAAATAAGCTATCTCTCATCCTCTTCTTCTTTTTTTCTGTCTTCTTCAAATGTACCCCAGTCGTAGCCTGATTTCCCCCAATAATATAGAAAAACCGCAGGTGCAGCGATCATTAAAACCCCTACAATTAAGTTCATCCCGACATGCTCACTCCTTCCTCCTCTTTGGCATATTTTCCTCAACAATTCATCCTTGAATCTTTCACGTTTAGTAAATTGTTTAATTTAATTTCCACGTGGAATGGTTTAGAAAAAATTGCAAGAAAGGATGTTCCTCTATGAAGGCAACAGATAATTACTTTACTAGGACATACGAACAATCTAGAGAAACGTTTCGCAATCTTTTATTTACTGTAAAAGAAAAATGGCCGAAAGCTGAATTATATACAAAGAGCATCGGTGAAGAACCGGACAATTCCATCGATGTCATTTATGCAGAGGGAGTTTCCTCTAATGATAAGGTTCTCTTCTTTACTACCGGAGAACACGGAATTGAAGGTTACACGGGAGCAACAGTCACCCATCTTTTTGTAGAAGAATATTTAGAAAAAATTAATCCAGAAACGACGGGGATTTGTCTCGTTCATGCCATCAATCCATGGGGCATGAGGAATTTCCGCCGTGTTACTGAAAATAATGTGGATCTTAACCGGAATTATGTATTTGAACCAGCGTCCGTTCCTGAAGATATAAACGAAAACTATGCAAATGAAAACCAAATTTTCCAGCCAAATGAAAAAGTAAAAGATGTAACTAAAGAAAAAACAGAGCTTTATGAGCAGTTGAGTAAAGGAATGATGAGAGAAGGCTACAGCGGCATTAAAAAGGCTAAAAGCATGGGCCAATTCGAATTTGAAAAAGGTGTCTATTATGGCGGTTCAGAAGAGGAAGAGTCAGCGCAGTATATAAAAACGTGGCAGAGAAAACTGCTTGCCAATTATCCACGGGTCATTCATATGGACTGGCATACGGCTCTAGGCCCTCCCAACGAGGTGACTATGGTCGTCTCAGAGCATGATGAACGTGATGAAGAGGAGATGAAAGAGCAATACGGTATGGAGAATATTGAAAAATTCACTCCTAAAAAAGTAAAAGGTGATTCCACGAACTACTTTCACAAACTTAATAAAGAAGAATATCCGGATACGTACCTTTTCTCTGCTCTGTTCGAGTTTGGTACTTTCGGTACAAGCAGAAAAGCGGAACTTAGGGAATTCACAACCATCATTTTAGAAAACCAACTGTACTGGGAAGGTGCCGAAAAGGAGGAGGATAGGCAGTGGATTTTAGAAGAGTTTCAAAACATGTTCTATCCTGATGACGAAGAATGGAGAGAATCCGTATTGAAGGAAGCACGTCTTGGCATTGAATCCGTTCTTACTCAAGAAGGAATTTTAGTTACAGGATAAGCAGCAGATATTTACTATAAATGGATGACAGCCGCCTTAGAGGCCAAACTAAGGCTTGAGGTGATAATAATGGAAAAACAACCAAAGAAAAAGTTTGAAATTCCGACTGAAGCTAATAAAAACGGAGAAGTCGGGATGCAGAATTCTGTAAACTCGAATCAACCTCTCAAATCTGAGGACAGCTTTTCTGGAGATTCTGTTGATGAGCATAAGAAATTAGAAGCCTTCAATGAGGATCAGGCAAAAAAGGAAATTGATCAGATCTTCAATAATTCTTAGGTAAATGTAGTAATTTAAAAAACTCCGCAAGGTCTTATACCCTGCGGAGATAACTATTGTTATTAAGCACCAGCCCATACATCTTTAGCGAACCGACCCTCTTTTTCAAGGTTATTTAACCATTCAACAGCATTCTCATAGGAGGTTTGCTGAATATCCTGATATCCTTTAATTAAAGTCTCGGTTACTTGGGGCGCCATTTTACTACCATCGCCACAAATGTACAAAAATCCCCCGTTGTTCAAAAGATCTACAAGCCGTGCTGCATCTTGCTGCATCAAATGCTGGACATACGTTTTCTTACAACTCTCTTGACGGGAGAAAGCTGTGTGCAGAGTGATCAGTCCTTCCTGCTCTGCTTTTTTCAACTCTTTCTCATACAAAAAGTCTTGTTCTGGATGACGGCACCCGAAATATAAATGGGCATCACCTAGTGCTTGCCCTTGCTCTTTTAGTACACGCCGTGTTTGGATAAAGCCTCGAAATGGCGCGATTCCTGTTCCTGGCCCAACTAAGACCATCGATGCCGCAGGATCTTCAGGGAGCTGGAAGTTGGACTGCGGTGTTCGGATGAAACAAGCCACTTTATCGGCTCCTTGTCGACAAGCCAAATAGTTGGATGCAACTCCAAGGTACTCGCCCTTTCCGCTCCATGCCGGTCCACGAACAACGCTCACAGTCACACTCACTTTGTCCTGCTGTAATCGTGGCGAACTGGATATAGAGTAATAGCGAGGTTTTAATGCTGGTAATAATGCCAAGAAACGCTCAAAGTCCAATTCACAAGAAGCAAATTCTTCAAGAATCTCAAGCATCGTTTTACGTTTTTCCAGCACCTCTTGCTTGTACTTATTATCTTCCAGCCACTGCTCTAGTTCTTTTTTATGAGGTGGACAAGGGTTGCTTGAAGCTAACTCGCGGAGCTGTCTCCTTGTTGCAGGTTCTTGTAATTCTACATAAGACATAAGCAGCTCCTTAAGCTGAATAGGTTGTTGAGTAGGCAGGTGTGCAGCTTTCCCCGCATCTTCCCCGAGCACGACGTAGTCGTCACCCTTTAAGCTAAAACGCTCTAGCACACGAGAAACGAGTTCATCACTATTTTGGGGCAATACTCCAAGGTGATCTCCTTCTTTATACATGACACCAGCCGGCAGATGTAGTTCTATGTGTCGTGTGCTTCGCTCCTCCGTAGTTAAAAGCTCTCTATTCTCTGTGACAACTGCTGTGAAAGCATGATGCTCACGAGCAACCGGCGTGTGGGATGATCCACTTATAAATTCCATCGATATTTGATTGGATTGCTGATTCGATTCCTCAAGCTTAAGGTTAAAGGTTTCTGCTAAACGATCCCATAGGAATTCTTCCCACTTTTCAAGGTCCCCTTCAAAATCTTCGTTAGCATCCCCTTCTCCACGAGTCACGATTCTCGTTGCGCCTCTTTTTTCAAGCTCTTCATCAATCAGTGTGGGGATTCTCTGGTACGTATTTGCCCAATTCCGATCTCCACAACCAAAAACAGCATATTTAACACCCTTCAAATCCTCTTTTTGTGTGGAGGATAGCCATTCGACAAATGAAATGGCGTTGTCTGGCGGGTGACCATTATAGGAAGCAGATACGATAATGGTACCGCCTTCCACTGGAAGCTGCCCTGTGTAATCATTAAGAGAAGCTGTTTCCACTTGAAACCCCAGATGTCTGGCTTTTTCCGCCAGTTCACGTGCCACACCTTCAGAAGTACCTAAGTTTGATCCATATAATAAAAGCATTGGAGTGTTATGGGCATCCACCATAGCGGTTTGCGCATTATTATCCTCTTCTGCTTTCTTTTCAGAATGGACAGGCATCTGAATGAAGTCAGCATTTTTTCTAGACTTTACTCTCATTGTCAATCCGTCTGGCTTCAAAGTAAGTGTTTCTTTAACATCAAGCTCATAGTTCGAATGATCCTCTAATTCAAAATGCTGCAAGACCATGCCAAGGACAAGAGTGGCTTCGTGCAGGGCGAATTGTTGACCGATACAGGCACGCTGGCCATTTCCGAAAGGTTTATAGGCATGGTGAGGAATCGAAGATGGGTCTTCAAACCGCTCTGGTTTAAAAGTTTCTGCATCTTCCCCCCATACAGATTTATCGCGATGAAGTTCTGGAATCAGAAGTGTAAATGTTTCCCCTTCTTCCACCTCATAAACACCATCAAGTGATGTATTTTCTTTTGCGTAGACAGAAAAAGCTGGGGCTGTCGGCCATAACCTTAACGCTTCACTCAAGACCATGCGTACATACTTCAACTTCTTCACCTGTTTATACGTCGGTGTTTCTTCTCCCAGAACTTCGTCTACTTCTTTATAAGCTTTCTCCAGCTTTTCTGGATTTTTCAATAAGTAATAGAGAGCAAACGACAGAAGGCCACTTGTAGTTTCGTGTCCTGCAATGAGAAAAGTGATGATTTGGAAGCGTATGTTTTTGTCATCAAGAGCTTCTCCCGTTTCTGGGTCTTTTCCTTTCAGCATATGAGCAAGCAAATCGTCTTCACCTTGATCTCCTGCTTGTTTTCGTTCTTCAATCAGCTCATCAACTAGGTTGAACATATAGTCGATGTCCCCTTTATATTGACGTTTCGATTTGACCATCAGTTTGTCCTGGATGCCCAAACGCTGAGTTTGATTCATGGATTCATCAAGTGCTCGTACCATCTTCTGAACAAACGGATGAGATGTCTCACGATAGAAACTATTAAACCGATAGTTAAACCCGCAGAGACCGATGGTATCCAATGTCAGGCGAGTCATATCTTCTGGGACATCGACTTCTTCCTTAGGGTTGAGTCTTGCCCATTTTTGAATTAATTGGGTAGCAAGATCGACCATTTTGTCATGATAGCCCTTCATTGCCTGTTGACTGAAACTTGGAAGAAGAATATTGTGGGCTTTCTTCCAATTCGGCTCCTCGGTTTCACTCGTGAACAATCCGTCACCGCCAAATGAACGGACTTTTTGAAGCGCAGGACCCAACTTTTTATCAAATCTTGATTCATCACAAATTTCAGCAGCAAATCTTGCGCTCGATACGAAATTACTCGTTCTTCCTGGAAAATGGAATTGATAGAGTGGTCCGAGTTCCCGAGCAAGCTTCATAAAGGACTGTATTGGTTTTTCTTTATCAATCAAAGGAAGGTTTCCTAAAGGACCATAGGATTTTGGTTGAGGGAGCATTTGAGTTTTTGACATTTAATTCACCTCTTAAAAGTTTATAATCCATACCGGAATGAATATTCATTCCAAAATAAAAGAGAAGGAACAGTGTCCCTTCATTCGTGACTACGGACCGCATCCCAGCAGCTAGCTTCTACACCTGCCAGTAATTCTTCTGACGCTTCAATTTCTCCTGCACGGATCAATTTGTATAATTCCAGAAAACCCCCGAAAATTATAGCGATTAAGGCTTTAGATGGAAGTTCTCGGATTTTATGCTCTTCCTTTCCCTTATCTAAGAAATCTCGAAGAATAGAGAGTAATTTTTCAAAGCGTTCACGACTTGTTTCATCTAAAAAGTAAGCGGCGTTATGTGTTTTAATGAAATACAACGCATGTTCATGTTCATTAGTAAACCGCACCATTCCTTCAAATAAATGATGAAATTGATCACGAATGCTGTGACCGAGTGGGTAATCTTCAAGCAGTGTATCTGTAAACAATTGAACATAATGTTGAAAAAGTGTGTTAACGAGTACTTCTTTATTTTCAAAATAGCGATAAATGGTCCCTGCCCCTACCTTTGCATCATTTGCGATCATCGGAATTGTTGTAGCGTCAAACCCTCGCTCAGCAAACAATGTCAAAGCACTGTAAAGGATATTCTCTCGCTTGCTTTCTGTAGTCGGCATGTTTTTTCCTCCCTCATCACCGGAATGAATGTTCATTCCAACTTAGTGTAAAACAGGAATGGAAAGAATTCAATCAAACAATATGCTCATCTGTGAATGATCCCAACATTTAGGAGTTTGAAAAAAATTGCTTAACAAGGTTTCCTTTTTCCAATTAAGTGGAAATCACTAAAATATCTGTTTGTAAAAGGTGGTCGTAGCATGACGAAAAATCTAAGTAAAGGGTGGATCTTTTTCTTCGGAGCCCTGGGCGGTTTGCTCTATGGATACGATACTGGAGTAATTTCAGGTGCCCTATTATTCATTAATGAAGATATCCCTCTTTCAAACTTCCTAGAAGGGCTAGTTGTCAGCTCCTTGCTTGTTGGTGCAATTGTCGGAGCAGGAATGAGCGGCTATGTATCGGACAGGTTCGGACGTAGACGTGTCGTTTTTGTTATCGCACTGATCTATATTATTGGTGCTCTAGTTCTCGCCTTTGCTCCTAATGTATCGATTTTAGTTCTAGGCCGTGTGATCTTAGGATTAGGTGTTGGCGGATCGACTGCAATTGTCCCTGTATACTTATCTGAAATGGCCCCGACTGATTCAAGGGGGGCCCTTGCTTCTCTTAACCAACTGATGATTACTATCGGAATTGTGCTTGCGTATTTTGTAAACTATGCCTTTACTCCTATCGAGGGATGGCGGTGGATGTTAGGGCTGGCAGCTGTACCTGCCGTTGTGCTTATGATAGGTGTTATGTTTATGCCAGAAAGTCCGAAATGGCTGCTGAAACAAAATCGTGAAAAAGAAGCACGAAAAGTTATGGGGCTTACAAGGAAACAGAGCGAAATCGACGACGAAGTTGAACAGATGAAAAAAATCGAAGCTGAAAAAGAAAGTACTTGGGATGTATTAAGATCAAAATGGGTACGCCCGATGCTAATTGTCGGGAGCGGAATTGCTATTTTCCAGCAGTTTATCGGGATCAATGCCGTAATCTATTACGCACCGACTATATTTACAAAAGCCGGACTTGGAGACTCTGCCTCCATTTTAGGTACTGTTGGAATAGGAATTCTTAACGTTCTCATGACTCTGGTCGCGATTGCAACGATCGACAAACTGGGCCGAAAAAAGCTATTGTTAATCGGAAACGTCGGGATGGTAACAAGTCTTGCCGTATTGGCCACTATATTATTTACGATGCAGTTAACAACTAGTGTTGCCTGGCTGACGGTTGTATTCCTCGGCTTATTCATTATCTTTTTCTCTGCCACATGGGGACCGGTGGTCTGGGTCATGCTGCCTGAATTGTTTCCAACAAAAGCTAGAGGTGCAGCAACGGGCTTTACCACATTGCTTTTATCTGCAGCCAATCTTATTGTCTCATTATTTTTCCCGATTCTGCTTGGAGCCATCGGTACCGCCTGGGTCTTCGTTATCTTTGCGGCAATAGGTGTGCTAGCCTTTCTATTCGTAGCCAAATACGTACCGGAAACGAAAGGCAGGAGCCTGGAAGAGATTGAACGTGATTTGAGAGGTCATGCTTCTTAAAAAGTAGGATCTGTTATCCAAGATGGGTGATTTATTCTGTCAGATTTCTTCAGTATAATAGCAGTATTTTGGAAGATTCGATTCCGAGATATCGTGGGTTTGTATATGTAATAGTGTTAGGGATGGCTGGAAAATAACTCGCTTTCCTGTGGAGGAACTGCCGAGCCTCCTCGTTCGCTGCGCTCTCTGTGGGGTCTCGTCTAGGTCCTTCTCCCACGGGAGTCTAGTCATTTTCCAGCCATCCCTGCTGTCAATAGTTTAACGAACCCTTTAGAATTGAGTTTCAGTATCCAAAGGGTGTTTAAATGAATTCCTCTCAACAACAGAGTGTTAAAGATACTCCTTGAAGCCTCTTCCTATAGTACAAGTACTAAAAAACGTGCTTCTGAAATGAAGAACCTACTATCTCATAATGGGTTTCCTTTTAATCATTTAATTGTAGGTGGGAGGGGAAATGGGGAGACTCCTAATTTAAAGGTGGAGGCGCCTCGAACAGCGGCGTATGGACTGGACTGAGCTGGAGGAGATAAAGGAAACACGTTGAGCGTTAGCGAATCGATGTTGACTTATCGTACAGAAGCGAGGGAAGTCTCACTAGCCGCTAGGCGCTGGAACTAGATATAACTCGGGAATGGAATGACTGGCAAGACCCCACAGAGAGCATAGCGAACGAGCAGGCTTGCCGTCATCCCCGCGGAAAGCGAGCCATTTCCCCACCCACCTCTCCAAATTACTAGGTAACTTAAACACCTCATTACCTTAGTCTTCAGGATAAGGAAGCTAATATTGAATAGGGATATTCCTTTAATGTTAGCCTTTTATCTACTACAAGGTTTAACTTCAAGAAAGAATATGAACAGAGAGCGCCACTTAAGAAGTGACGCTCTGTTTTTTATCCCCTTATGAATTTTTAGGCTCTCTAGCAAGCACCACATACACACTCATCCGTTCGGTTCCTGTGTTCTCTAGGCTGAGCATTTCTTCCTTACTGCAATGAATGGTATCTCCTTTTTCAATCTTATATTCATGATCGTCAATTTTGCATTTTCCTGTTCCAGCAAGCACTAATAGATAAACTTGTGTGTATGGATGGCTATGAGAAGGCAGATGCTGTCCAGGCATAAAGTTTAAAACGAACGCTTTACTCTTTTCTTCTTCAAATACCATTTGTTTGGTCATGCGTTTTTCATCAAACTTCTGAAACTTTCCAATTGGATGAACAGGCATAATGTCTCCTCCTTTAAGCGTTTTCAATTTTACTCACAGGACTGAACACTTCATAATGACGATGTTCCTCAGGTACTTCCCATTGTTTCAATGCTTCGTTAATGGTTTTCATAAAAGGGATAGGTCCGCAAAAATAGAAATCTTTCTTGTTATCTCCTAAAATCGTTTGTAACCACTCTAAATCTATGAACCCTTTTTTATCATAATCGTCTTCTAGTAGATCTTCATCAGAAGGGTTAGAGTAACAAACGTATGAGTGCACATTTTCATATGTAGCTGCGAGTTCTTTAACATGAGCACTCATTGCGTGGACTTTTCCTTTTTCTGCTGCGTGAATAAAAGTTATTTCTCTTCCCGGCTCGTCTTTCACAAGAGTATTTAACATGCTAATCATTGGTGTCAGCCCTACTCCCCCACTAATTAATACGATGGGCATCTCTTCTGTCACGATCGTAAAATCTCCAGCAGGAGCAGCGATATTCAGAAGGTCTCCCTCATTAATCTCTCGATGGAGATAATTCGAAACGACGCCCGGGGGTACTTCCTCATGACCGTCTTCACGTTTTACTGATATCCGATAGTAATCCTTTCCAGGGGAATCTGATAGACTGTAATGTCTCATATGAGTATAATTATCTCCTTCGATTTCCACTTGAAAAGTTAAATACTGTCCTGGCTTATAGACCATAATCTCTTTCCCATCCTCCGGTTTTAAATAAAAGGATGTGATGACATCACTTTCTTTAACTTTCTTGTCTACATAAAACGAACGTACTCCATTCCATCCTCCTGGCTGCTCCTCCACTTTTTTATATAATCCACTTTCGATATCAATAAACGCATTAGCGATCGCTTGATAGGCTTCTTCCCACGCACTCATCGTTTGTTTATCAATTGAATCACCAAGAATATCTTTTACTGCTTCCAGCAGAGTCTCACCAACAAGCGGATATTGTTCTGGCTTCACACCCAAGGCTCTATGTTTTTCTGTAACTCTTTCAATCATTTCTTCTATATTTTCCAATTGATCAATGTTTTCACCCGCTTTATAGACAGAATAAGCAAGGGCAGATTGTTGGATTCCAAGTCTTTGGTTGGTTTGATTGAAGATGTTATACAATTCTGGAGCTGTTGAGAATAACTTTTCATAAAACCTAGTACCAATTTCACGGCTATGCTCTTCTAATATTGGAGCGGACTGTTTAACGATATCTACTGTTTTCGCATCTAACATTAAATCCCACCTTCTTCTTAGATTGGGTAAAGCACCTTACAATTCCATGCTAGAATATTCCGACAATAAAAGCAATATTTAAAATACATCTTTTATCCTTTTTTCTCCAGTAAGGTTGCCAATACGTTCGCGTGGTTATATGTCGTTTCCTTTGCTGCAAAGAGGAGCGTAAGCTTTTGGTCTTGTGCATACTCTTGGAGCGTTTGAAACCCCTCTCGTTTCTTTTGGTCATTCTCTAACTCTTTTGTATAGAGACGTTCAAATTTTTCAAACTTATCTTCCTCATGATTGAACCATTGCCTCAACTCCTTGCTAGGAGCAACTGACTTTAACCATTCGTGCAGCCGTGCTTTATCTTTTGATACGCCTCTCGGCCAAATTCCATCTACTAAAATACGGACACCATCATCCTTTGAAGCATCCTCATAGATTCGTTTCGTTGTAATATGCATGTTTCTGATCCTCCCTCTCGTTACATAAATAAAAGAACCCATCTATAAATACATAAATGGGTTCTTTCTCGGTCATTTTTACTTTTCTTCAATAGGTTCATCAAATAAATCGGTAAATTTAGCAACATTTTCGTAGCTGAATTCAAACGCCATTCTTACTTCACCAAAACCTGGCTGGAAAAAATAGCCCTGAACCTCGTAGCTGCTCTTGTTTTCTCTAACTTTTGTAAGATGGAAGTATCTTTGAATATATTGTGCCATCTCTTCCAGTTTTTTGTTCCGTACTTTTATCCATTGGTCTTTTAGTTCTTCTGTTGGAAAGTCAGATTCCTTTAGCATTTGTTCACTCCTCTACGGAAATCAATTCTCTGAAAACTGTTTCTGTCATTATAATATAAAAGCTCACACTTATTTTCAACTGCTAGCCTTAAATGTCTGTTAGATTAATAGGTTTATTTTCAGAATTCACTAAAATTATATGGGAAAATCGTTCTTATTAACACTTCTTTGCCATTAAATACTTTATATTTTACTGAAGGTAGGGGTAGTAACTTTTAGATAATGAAGTATATTTTTGTCGCAGTTCTGAAAACATTTAGTTATGGTGAATGAAATAAGGCCTGAATAAAAGAAAAACAAGCCCAAAATGAGGCTTGCCTTACGAATGGTACAAAAAAATAGTTAAGTTTTCATTTTCATCAATCGTAGCTAATAAAATATCAGTTAGTTTAACGTCCTTATAGTTGGCGAAGAGCTTATTTAAAAGCCATACTTCATCTTTACCCATTTCGTGCAATTTTACATAATCAACTTTTCTTTCTTTAATGACGGTCTTTGGAAGCTGAAAAGGCTTAAGTGGCGTTCCAAAAGTCGAAGGAGTGATCGGCTGGTATTCACTTTTTAAGAAAATTGAAATTTGCCCACCTGGCTCCCATAATGCAAGCGCAACTTTCTCGATATCCTCCGTTTTTTTCTTTCGCAACTCTGACATAAGGACATCAACAGAAATTCTTGCTTTATTCATATTTTTCGACAGGATTTTCCCGTTCTCAATTAAAGGGTATGGCGTAGGTATAAAAAGTTTTCTAACCTTGCTAGACCTCAAACTCAATAAAATGCCTAGTAAGTATAAGACCAATATCACGCCCATTGTAATCATGGACCCTTTAAGCCCCAGCCCTTCATCGGAAAGTGGGTGTGCCATAATATTACCGATTAGCAGAATAATTACCATATCCAGAATCCCGAACTGTGAAATTGAACGCTGTCCCATAATTTTAGCCAGGATAAGAAAAAAGACAAAGCCAATCACGGCTCTTAACGCCCACTCTATAGTGTTTAGCGATTCTTGAGAACTGAAAAATTCCATTTATATAGTCTCCTTAAGAAAGGTACAGGTATAGTTTGCACCATTATCAAGGAGATTATAAAAAGAGAAAGGCAACTAATCTCACCACTGCCTCTCCATTCTCAGCTTTAAAGGTTTAAAAGCCTTTCTTTCACTTTTGCTGAATGAGTCCAATCCCGTTACCTGTCGGGTCTACCAAATACGCGAGAAAGAACTCGTCAAAATCCATTGGTTCTCTTACCACCATAGCCCCTTGTTTCTTAGCTTTTTCAATGGTATCTTCGATCGAATCCACTTCAATCTGAATCCTTGTCCCGTGCGGATAATCTTGAGGTCCCTTACTAATCCCACCGCTTAGATCCTGCTCTTTACCGAATGAAACAGGTCTGTAGCCCCATCTTGGTTCAGAAATTTCCCATCCAAACACTTCTGAATAAAACACTACTGCTCTTTCTGGTTCCTGACTATTGAGTTCAAATCCCACTACTCTACCCATCATAAAAGCCCCCTCATAAACTTTCCTAACTATCGACACTTTATATCCATTCGCTTCCAACTTCATAATTCCTTCTATTATGTTCAAATTAGAATTAGAATTTAGCTTTATCTTTAGCGTATAGAATGAAAAACGGGATTTATAAGAAATATATAGGTTTTATTCTCGCACAAGGACTGAGGAGGCTTGCCAGTTCCCCGCAGGAAAGCGAGTTGTTTCCCAGCCATACCCAACTTATTTATAAAAACGGACACAAATTATCCCGAATTCAATTTTCCCATCATAATATGGATATATTCTTTAATAAAAAAATAAGAGCCAGCAGGCATATTGATCTGCTGGCTCTTATTTTTTTATTAATTTACTTTCTTGTGAATGTCTCTGAAATTACTACTCCACGTTTTGCCATTTCCCCGATATAAATATCTCCTGGCACGATTCGTTCTGGAGGGCAAACCCCACGCTTTGTAATCGTCTGATGACCAATCAATTGGGCAACTACAGAAATGGTGTTAGCTGTCGCACGTGCCATGGCGGTAACTTGATTCTCTCGGTCTTTATATGTGATCATCTCATATTGATAGGTAGTCTCTTTACCGTACTGATTTCCTCCAACTTCCACACGCAGAAGAACGACATCGTCTTTATCCTTTAGATCCACGATTGGATCAATCGTTTTCAATAAAACTTCACGCGTCTTCACTTTCGTTCCATTCACTTCTACTTCATTGTCGCTGCCCGTCAATTTAAGATCGACTAAAAGCTTCATTTTTTCTGCATGACCTGGATAGCGAATGGTCTTATACTCTAAAGTGTCGATATCCGGATAGGACTTCAGCAAGGTAGAGGTTCCTCCAGAGGTATGAAAAGCCTCTAGCGGCCCGAACCGTTCAAAGTAGAGCGGTTCAAGTTCTGTCAGGGATGTCACTTCTTGTAACTTTCCGTTTCTAATAATAGTGGATGGATCTGTATAGTGATCCAATAAGCCTTCCATAGAAAAGACGTGATTGTATTCAATCGGAGGCTCTGGCTTAACTGGAATTCCTCCGACAAATAACCGGATAGAGTCTAGATGATCAAGCTTACTAGCACCGTATCCAGAAAGTATATTAATCATCCCAGGGGCTACCCCAAGGTCAGGAATCACAGTCACCCCGGCTGCTTTAGCAGCTTTATCGTGCTCTAGCACTTTGTCCGTAATATGACCAATGTGTCCACCAAGATCAACAGAATGCACTCCAACTGAAATCGCTGTTTTAGCAACAATTTCATTAAATGAGTAAAATAAAGCATTGATGACAACATCATAACTCTGAATAAACGCAGCCAATGCCTGCGTGTCGCCCGCGTCTACCTGATAGGCTTGAATCTTAGGTGAATTCAGTGACTGACAGACCGCTTGTGCTCTTTTCAGGTCGATATCTGCGAGGCCGACCTTCTCTACTCCTCGGCTTTGGACTAAATCTCTTGCCGCTTCTTTTCCCATCAATCCAGACCCTAGAACAGCTACTTTCATCGTCTGCACTTCCTCTCCCTTGGATTACATATGCCTCTACTCCACATCAATTTGCGCACGCTGAAGTTTCCCGCTGAAATCGACATATACGGATTTCCATTCAGTAAACACATCCAGCGCTGCTAATCCGGAATCCCGATGTCCGTTCCCTGTTCCTTTTGTACCTCCGAATGGCAGGTGAATTTCTGCACCTGTCGTCCCTGCGTTCACGTAAACAATCCCTGTATCTAAATCACGTTGTGCCTGAAACACTTTATTGACATCACGAGTGAATATTGAACTGGATAATCCATACTCCACGCTGTTATTAATTTCAATAGCTTCTTCCAAACTTTTAATAGGAATCAGAGAAACGACCGGACCGAAGATTTCTTCCTTAGCAATCCGCATATCAGGAGATACATCAGTAAATAGTGTTGGAGCAAAATAATGACCTTTGGCAAAGGCTCCATTCTCCATAACGTAACCGCCTGCTAATAGCTTTGCGCCTTCATTTCTTCCGATTTGGATATAGCTTTTAATCTTATCTAGTCCGCCTTGATTGATAATAGGCCCTACTTTGATCGTTTCATCTAGTCCATTACCAATGGAAAGCTTGGCCATCTCATTCAGTAAGCGCTCTTCTAACTGATTCTTCAAACTCTCATGTACCATCACTCGGCTACACGCTGTACAGCGCTGACCGCTTGTCCCAAAAGCACTCCACAGAATTCCTTCTACGGCCAGGGATAGATCGGCATCATCCATCACGATGACTGCATTCTTTCCACCCATTTCTAAGGAGACCTTTTTCAATTTCTGCCCGCATTTAGACGCAATGTTACGCCCAACGTTATTGGAACCAGTGAATGAAATGACACGTATATCATCTTGCTCGATCATTGCTTCCCCAACACTTGACCCAGATCCAAATACAACATTGACGACCCCGTTAGGAAGTCCTGCTTCTTCAAAAATTTTCGCGAGTTCAAATGCCATAATTGGTGTTTCCGTAGCCGGTTTCCAAACGACCGCATTTCCCGCTACGATGGCCGGGAATGATTTCCATGTTGCAATGGCAATTGGGAAGTTCCATGGCGTAATAATCCCGACGACCCCCACTGGGGCTCTTACACTCATAGCAAATTTATCTTTCAGCTCAGAAGGAGTGGTCTGTCCAAATAGTCGCCGCCCTTCCCCAGCCATATAAAAAGCCATGTCAATGCCCTCTTGGACTTCTCCGCGAGCTTCTTCGATAACCTTTCCGTTCTCCATCGTCAACAGTTGCGAAAGGTGCTCTTTTCTATCCTTCATAATCAGACCTACTCGGTAAAGCACTTCCGCCCGTTGAGGCGCTGGTACGAGGGCCCAATTTTTTTGAGCTTTTTTAGCGGACTCTGTAGCAGACTCCACGTCTTCCTTATTGGATAATGGAACTTGAACGAGCGTTTCTTTATTGGCAGGGTTCTTTACCGCTGTAAACTTTTCTGTAGAAGGTTCTACCCATTCCCCATTAATATAATTAAGAAGTTTTTCTTGTTTCATTAGCTTTTGATTCATTATCCATGTCCTCCTTGATCAGCTATTTGTTATAACGTGCTCTTACCTGCTGGATCGTCGAAGCAACTGAAATCTGCTCTCGATCCATTTCTACTTCAATGAGTACAGGTTTATCTATCTCCAACGCTTCTTCAAGCGCCTGTTCAAATTCTGACGGCCGTTTAACAAAATAACCTTTGCCTCCTAGGCTCTCAGCCATTGTAGAAAAAGGAACATCACCTAAGTCCGTGCCAATTGTTTTATACGGATAATGCATTTCTTGATGCATCCGAATTGTTCCATACATACGATTGTTGAACACGATACTTATAATTGGAATTTCATATCTGATGGCTGTTTCAAATTCCTGCATCGTCATCATGAACCCGCCATCACCAGATAACGAAACGACTGTGCGATTCGGTTGAGCAAGCTTAGCTCCAAGAGCTGCTGGCATCCCATATCCCATCGCCCCTGAGGTTGGCCCAATATATGTGTTGCGTTCATTAAACTGATAAAACGCATGCAGCCATCCAGCAAAATTACCTGCATCATTCGTGATCATTGTCCCTTCAGGCAGACATTTTTGCATAATGGAAATCAATTGTTGGTTGACGGTTCCATTTTCAGTCAATGTGCCTTTATAAACTTGTCTCCTTTTTTCCAGCCACTTTTGCCATTTCGGCCATAGTTTCATTGTTTGAAGAGCTTGTAGCGCTTCTTTAGTATCTGCCACAATGCCAAGGTCCGGGGCATAAACTTTTCCTAATATTTCACTATCAATATCTATATGAATGAGCGTTTGCTCTTTAGAAATAATGGAGTAATCCTGAGTCGTTACTTCGGAAAGCCTTGTACCAACGGCTAGAATCGTATCCGCTTCCTTGACCGTCTGCAGTAAGTCAGTGCGCATTCCTAATCCTAAATGACCGACGTAGTGAGGGTGATTATTCGGAAATACATCATGCCTCCGAAATGCCGCCATCACAGGCAAGCTGTATTTTTCCACAAAGCGCTGCAATGACGATTCCGCCCCTGCACTTTTTACACCGCCCCCAGCGATGACTAAAGGCTTTTCTGATTCCATAAGCAACCCTTCAACTTGCAAAACCTCAGAAATCGAAGGCCTTGGCTTCGGCCGAACAACTTTCGGGCCAAAAGTCATTTCAGCATCTTTCTTTAACACATCTTCAGGTAAAGCCAAAACAACTGGCCCTGGCCGCCCGGTCTGTGCAATTCGCAATGCGCGCTGCATCAGCTCAGGGACTCTTGGCGGTTCACGAATTTCGGCTACCCATTTTGCAATCGGACGAAAGAACGCTTCCAGATCAACTTCCTGAAAACCTTCCCTGCCGCTGAAGCTGCTATGGACTTGTCCTAACAAAACAACTAAAGGGGTGGAATCCTGATAAGCAGTATGAACGCCGATTGTCAGGTTGGATGCCCCTACACCTCTAGTCGCCATCACTACGCCAGGCTTTCCACTTGCCTTCGCAAATCCTTCCGCCATAAAGGAGGCACCGCCTTCATGGCGAGCTGAAATGAGTTCAATCTCTGGTGCATCGCGAATCGCATCCATAACCGGAAGATAACTTTCTCCGGGTACGCAGAACACTTTTGAAATTCCTTCCAGTCTAAGACATTCAACAATGGCTTGAGCACTAGTAAGTAACCTCACTCTACAGTCCCTCCTTTCCGAATATTTTTCATACGTTCAACCGCTTCACTTAATCTTTCAGTTGGCACAGATAAGGATATCCGGATGTACCCTTCTCCTCTCTGTCCGAAGGCTGTCCCAGGTGTTACGATGACACCCGCTTGATCGAGCACAAATTCAGAAAAGCTTTGCGATGTATATCCATCTGGAACTTTCGCCCATAGAAAAAACGTTCCTCTTGTTTTTTCCGCTTCCAGCCCAATTTCTTGTAATGGAGGCAGTACGGCTGCCATTCGTTTTTCATAGATCTCACAATTATCACTAACCGATGAAAAGTCGCTATTTAAAGCTGCAACACCAGCCTTCTGTATCGCAAGAAACTGACTCGTATCCGTGTTGCTCTTCACAATTGATAAAGCACGAATTAAGTCTTTATTCCCAACCACATAACCGATTCGCCATCCCGTCATATTAAAACTCTTGGATAACGATCCAAACTCTACTCCTATATCTCGAGCTTCAGGAACTTGTAGGAGACTCGGAGATTCATAGCCACGGAATGTGACTAAATCATAAGCCGCATCATGAGCGATGCAAATCTGGTTATTCCTCGCAAATTCCACCGCTTCCGTAAACGTCTCCGGCTCAACAGTTGCCCCTGTAGGGTTATTCGGATAGTTTAATAGCATTAGCTTGGCATGTTTCCTGTCAGTATCAGAGATTTGTTCAAATCCGGGCACATATCCTCTTGTTTCATCCAAAGGAAAATGAAGACTTTTACCGTGAGCCAAATGAACAGCTGATTGATAAACAGGATAGCCAGGATCAGGCAGCAATACCCCATCTCCAGGATTAATCAGTGCTTGAATCAGATGGGCAATCCCTTCTTTTGAACCGATTAATGTCAAAACTTCAGTATCAGGATCCAGTTCCACCTGATAATTTTTTTGATAAAACGAAGCAACCGCTTCTCTGAATTCTTGACAACCTCCATAAGGAGAATATTTATGATTTTTACTGTTTTTGGCTTCTGATATTAAACGATCGATAATAAAAGACGGTGTCGGCAAATCCGGCGCACCAATTCCCAAATCGATGACATCGATGCCTTGCTCTTCTAACTTTTTCTTTTTTTGATGAAAGATAGAAAACAGATAAGGAGGTAAACTTTTTACACGTTCTGAACCATAGATCATCTTTTTTGACCCCCGAATCAAGAGGATTATTTAGGAGGCTCTATTCAGTTTGAGAGCTTTAGCTCTTTCACATGGATTGCCTACTGTTACATCCTATTAAGAAAAAATGGGTTTATGATTGATCATTTCATAATCATAAATTCTATCCATTCTCTATAAAATGTAATGTAACTTAAAAACTATGAGGACAGACCCTATGCCTCTACTCCAATCAATCTAGTAGATCCCAAGCCAGCTGGATTCATACGTCGTATGGGTTCTGCTGGCTTTTTCCTATACAGAAAGGATGTGAACAATGTGATGGCTGCTTTAGAAGGAATCAGGGTACTCGATTTGACTAGAGTGCTCGCAGGTCCTTATTGTTCGATGATTATGGGTGACTTAGGTGCTGAAGTCATTAAAGTGGAGGCTCCGGGTGGAAGTGATGATACAAGAAAATGGGGGCCGCCGTTTCAGGAGGGGGTCAGCGCTTATTATTTATGTGCGAATCGGAATAAGAAGAGTTTGACCATCAATTTGAAAAGTGAAGATGGGAAAGAGATTATAAAAAAATTGGTGAAGCAAAGTGACGTTGTCCTACACAACTTCAAAACCGGAACAATGGAACGGCTTGGACTTGGTTACGACACGTTAAGTGAGATAAACCCTGGACTTGTGTACTGTTCCATTACCGGTTTTGGTGAGACGGGCCCATACAAACATCTGCCCGGCTATGATTTTATTATCCAGGCAATGAGCGGGCTGATGAGCATTACAGGAGATGCTGACTCGGGCCCACAAAAATTAGGGGTGGCCATAACGGACATCTTGACAGGTTTGTATGCATGTATTGGTGTTCAGGCGGCTTTATTAGAAAAGGGACAATCGGGAAAAGGACAGAAAATTGACCTTTCCTTATATGACTCGGCTGTAAGTTCGCTTATTAATATTGGCAGCAACTTTCTAATGACAGGACAAGTACCAGAACGATTAGGGAATCACCACGCAAATATCGTCCCTTACCAGACTTTTCGGTCCAGCGATGGCGAAATGGTCATTGCTGTAGGAAATGACCATCAATTTGCTGCGCTCTGCCAGGTCATCAACCAGAGCCACTTGATATTTGATACTCGGTTCCGGACCAATCCTGAGCGGGTCGAAAACAGAGAAGGACTGACAAAAGTATTGCAAAGCGCTTTTTCTAAGGAATCTACAGCGTTCTGGCAGGAAAAATGCCAAGAGGCTAATATTCCGTTCGGACCGATCCAGACGTTGAAAGATGTAGAAAACGATGATCATTTAAAAGCCCGTGAAATGTTCGTATCTGCAGACCATCCGAAAGCAGGACGCGTCAAAATGATTGGCAGTCCTTTGAAACTTTCACGTACACCGGCTCGAGTGAAGCACCATCCTCCTGAACCAGGTGAACATACAGAAGAAGTTTTGCAGGCGTTAGGGTACACACGATCCCATATTGAAAAACTGAGAGATTCAAAGACGATCTGAGGAGGGTTATTATGAATTTTGAATTTAGTGATGAACAAGTCATGCTGAGAAAGACAGTAAGAGATTTCGTAGATAAAGAGATTATGCCTTATATCGGAGAGTGGGATGCAAAAGGGCATTTTGAAACCAGTATTTTTAAAAAACTGGCCGACCTGGGTCTTATGGGTGTATGTATTCCGACAGAATATGGCGGCAGCGGAATGGATTACAACGCTTTGGCGATCGTTTGTGAAGAGTTAGAACGAGGGGATACGGCTTTTCGAACAGCGGTATCCGTCCATACGGGATTGAACAGTATGTCCCTCTTGCAGTGGGGAACTGAAGATCAAAAGCAAAAATATTTAGTTCCACAGGCAAAAGGAGAAAAAGTCGGCGCATTTGGACTAACCGAACCGGGAGCAGGATCTGATGTAGCTGCCCTGCAATCTACGGCAAGGCTTGAAGGAGACTATTATATCCTCAATGGACAAAAAACTTGGATCTCTCTTTGTGACACGGCGGATCATTTTCTCGTCTTCGCTTATACGAATAAAAACAAAAAACATCACGGAATCTCAGCGTTTATCGTTGAAAGGACGATGACCGGATTCTCTTCTAAAGCAACGAAAGGGAAGCTTGGCATTCGGGCAGGGAATACGGGAGAACTATTTTTTGACGGCGTTAAAATACCTAAAGAAAACCTACTCGGTAAAGAAGGTGACGGATTTAAAATTGCCATGGCTTCGTTAGACAATGGTCGCTTCACCGTTGCAGCGGGCGCGTGTGGACAGATTATGGCCTGCCTGGAAGCGAGCGTTGCCTACTGTCATGAACGAAAAACGTTTGGAAAAGAAATCGGCAGGCACCAACTTGTTCAGCAGATGGTTGCAAAGATGGAAGCAGGCCTGCAGATGAGCCGTTTACTCGTTTATCGTGCGGGGGAGCTGAAGAATGAAGGAAAACGAAACACGAGGGAGACGTCGCTAGCGAAATGGCAGGCGTGCGATTTTGCCAATCAAGCCGCTGATGATGCTGTACAAATTCACGGGGCTTATGGGTATTCGAATGAATATCCGGTTGAACGTTATTTAAGGAATTCAAAGGCACCTGTTATCTATGAAGGAACACGGGAGATTCACACGATTATGCAAGCGGAATATGTGCTCGGTTATCGTAAAGATAAAACACTGAATAAGATGCTTCCTCCTTGGAAGGGTTGATTATATAAAAAAAGCGTCATTCATAATTGAATGGCGCTTTTCTGTGAATTTTGGTGCAATCTATTCAAGTTTGTGCGTACTAATTAATCTTGTACGAAACTCAGTTCATTCCCATCCAGATCCAAGATAGTGAACTTTCGGCTGCCATATTCCGTATTAAAAAGTGCTTCTATTACCTCCACCTTATCTTTCACTCTGCTCCAAACGTCCTCTACGTCGTCAACATAAAAGTTAAATCTTCCCCTTGAAGGAATTTGTTCGTGTTCCAACAAGCCAAACATCGCACCGTCTTCATATTCAAAATGTACATAATTCGGATTGTCTGGCGGCCACTCTACTTCCACTACAAACCCTAAGGTGTCTTCATACCATTGGACAGCCTTGTTTATATCTTTCACATTAGCTCTTACATGCCTTAAGCTGGTTTTCACTCTATCCTCCCTCTCTCTTAAAAGGTTAACATCGCACCACGCTCATCAAAGGTCGAATCTGGATTCCAGGCAACTTCCCATAAATTGTTCTCAGGGTCTGCAAAATAGGAAGTGCGCCCTCCCCAAAATGCGTCACTCGGCTCTCTTAAAATTTCAGCTCCGAGTTCTCTCACCTGTTCAATGACTTCGTCTACCTCTTCCTTCGAATTCACGTTAATTGCGAGAGTAATCGGGTGATATTCACCTGTGGAGCGTGTTAATTGGATACCTGCATCCTTTTCCAATTCTTTAAATGGAAATAGGGTCAGCATTACTCCTGCTGTTTTAAATACGGCATAGTGATCGGAGCTAATGTCAGCTTCTTCCCAGCCTAACTTTTTATAAAAGGATCGCAGCTTAGGTAAATCTTCTGCTCCTAATGTAATTAATGAAACTCTTTGTGGTATCATTTTCCCACCCCTTATTCTTAATCTACTATTAGTATAATTATCTATTGATTCTGTGTATTGTAAAAATCGGACACCCTCAAAAAGGAAGGAGTGGTACCAACTCGTTTTTTTATGTCTTTTACAAAGTGGGATTGATCATAAAAATCAAGATCGTCAGGAAGGTTCAACTTCTTTGATGGAGACTGGTCAATCCATAAACTTAATGCCGATTGGAACCGGATGACCTGACTGAATTTTTTAGGACTCATACCGATAGCTTGATCGAACAGACGCTGCATACGCCGTCTTCCAATCACTTCTTTTTCACTGATTTGATTTACTGAGAGCATCCCTCTACTTGAAATAATCTGGAAAAGAATATTGTGTAGCTGATCGTCCTCTTTTTTTCTGAGGCAAGCATCCTTCAATATCTTTCGCAGCATATCATCACAAACTTTAATAAGTTCTGAAACAGATCGCGATTTTTGGAAAGCTTTATGGAGTACGGTGTTCAATAGCGGAGCCACATTACTTAATTCTGTAATCGCCTGAGCTGTTTCTTTCGCCTTTTGTGGAACGAAAAGAGAAGCAGCTCCAGGATAAAACCGGATCCCGAAAGACTTTTTGGTAGAAGATGTATCTTCTTTAAACGTAAAGTGATCTTCAAAAATACCACAATACCGAAAACTTAAGTCTTCGCAGTTATCATGGTATTCAATAATAATATCCGTACATCCATCTGGAATAACCGTAGACGTATACCCCTTCTTCTCGATTAAACTTCTCGGAGCAGAACTCCAATAGCAGCATACATAGGGCTGCAACGTCGGATGTGGCTGGTATTCATGATAGTGTGTGTAAGGACTTGTCATGATTTTTGGGGCGTAGGATCCAAATAGATCGATGACCAACCCCTCCTTAGCTGTAATTATTCTTTTTACTTCATTCAACAAACCATCCGTTTTTTCCTTTTGCGTTTTATTTCCATTCTACTTCAGAAGAGTAAACATATAGTTTTAATGAAAGAAAGACAAGGAGTGAATTCAAATGAGTGATTTCCATCTGTTTGTTATACTCACCGTTGTTTTAGTTGCATCAGCTTCCGTCATATTAGCAATAAGGTTTCAACATACCCTTAATCACGGTCAAAAGATGGTCTTAGCTATGGCACAAGGAACGAACCTTGGGTTTGTTGCTGGACTATTTATCGCTACGATCTTTCCAAACCAGTTATTTCTCTCCTCCCTCATAAGTCTTTTTGCAGGGGTTATTATTGGGGGTATATGTGGATATAAACTTGGAATGATTTCATGTTTAGAGGGAGTAACCTCAGGCTTGATGAGTAGTTTAATGGGGGCCATGCTGAGTGTAATGATACTTCCTCAACAAGCTATTATCTTTATACAGCTCTTCTTAACTTTATCGTTCTGTAGCCTTCTAATCTATCCTGTGCTTACAAACCACTCCACACGAATACCTTCAAAAAAATGGTTTCTAAAACCTTTGTTTATCTTATTGATCTCATCTGGCTACCTTATTGCTGGCAGTGTACTGGATCATTCACCAAACCATCACCCAGTTGACCACCATAAGAACCAGGATATTTCATAAAAAAAGGCAGAGAAATCATCTCTCTGCCTTTTTTCACTATAGTTATGCTGCTTTCAATAATTTTGCGTTTATGGCTACTACAATAGTACTGAAGCTCATGAGAATTGCTCCTACTGCTGGACTCAATACAATACCAATGGGTGCAAGCACGCCTGCAGCCAATGGAATCGCGAAAATATTGTATCCGGCTGCCCACCATAAATTTTGAACCATTTTCTTATACGTATTCTTAGATAGCTTGATGATAGACAGGATATCTTTTGGATTACTTTTAACAAGGACAATGTCCGCTGTTTCCACAGCTACATCGGTTCCGCTTCCGATCGCGACTCCTACATCTGCTGTAGCTAACGCGGGAGCATCATTGACTCCGTCACCTGTCATGGCAACTTTACGACCTTCTTCTTGTACCTTTTTCACTTGATCAGCTTTATGATCGGGTAGTACTTCAGCATACACTTCATCAATGCCGATCTGATCAGCTACCCAATCTGCCACTTTCTTGTTGTCGCCTGTAAGCATGATGGACTGAATATTATGTTTTTTCAATTCAGCTACGGTTTCTTTAGCGGAGTCCCGAACCATGTCTGCCATTGCAATCATTCCGACATAGTTTTGATCAACGAGAACGAATACAACCGTTTTTCCTTCTTCAGAGAGCTTGTTGAATGCATCGGTATCATAAGAATATCCTTGCTCTTTAATGTAGCCAGGACTAACGACCTTCACTTCCTGACCGTCTACTTTTCCTTGTAACCCTTTCCCAGTCATGGATTCAAAGTCTTTCACTTCGCCCAGATTGATCTTTTGGTCACGGGCTTTTTCTAATATACCTTGTGCTAGCGGGTGTTCAGAATTTTGCTCCACACTTCCCGCCCAGTATAGGAGTTGTTTTTCTTCCTGATTTTCTTCAGGTACGACATCGGTAACGCCGAACTCACCTTTGGTTAACGTACCTGTTTTATCAAAAATAACCGCATCGATGTTGCGTGCATTCTCAAATTGAGTACGGTTTCTAATTAACAATCCTTGCTTAGCGGAAAGTGACGTAGAGACGGCTACCACTAATGGAGCGGCAAGGCCTAATGCGTGCGGGCAGGTAATGACCATGACCGTAACCATTCGCTCAACGGCTGTATCAAAGGCAAACCCCAGGGATGTCCAAATAATAAATGTGGTTATCCCTGCTGTGAGTGCTAAATAAAACAACCACTTGGCTGCTCGATTTGCAAAATCTTGAGCCCGAGATTTAGAACTCTGAGCTTCTTTTACAAGCGTAATCACTTGAGACAAGTACGTATCATCACCGGTTTTCTTAACGCGGATCTTCAAGCTTCCTTCTTTGTTGATGGACCCTCCGATGACTTCATCTTCTTCGTTCTTCTCTACCGGCATGGATTCCCCTGTTAACATTGACTCATCAATGGCGGATTTTCCTTCATAAATCGTACCGTCTACCGGTATTTTTTCCCCAGGTTTCACTAAGACAAGATCATCGGATTGCAATTCTTGAAGCGGAACATCTTCCGTTTCTCCATTTTCGTTCAAGCGGTGAGCTTCGTTCGGCATCAGTTTAACAAGTTCCTGAAGAGCATTGGATGCCCCCATGACTGATTTCATTTCAATCCAGTGTCCGAGAAGCATGATATCGATTAAAGTCGCCAGCTCCCAGAAAAAGTTCCGACCTGACCAGCCGAATACAACCAGGGAACTGTACCCGTATGCCACTACGATAGCGAGACCGATCAAGGTCATCATACCAGGTTCTTTATTTTTCAGTTCATCCACAGACCCAGTCAAGAATGGCCAGCCACCGTAGAAAAAGACGAAAGTGGCTAATCCAAACAGTACGTATTGATCATAAGGGAATGAGAACTCAAGCCCGATAAATTCCTGAATCATTGGGGATAATAGCAGGATTGGAATGGTAACAATTAAAGAAATATAAAAACGTCGTTTAAAGTCTTCAATCATACTCCCATGGTCGTGATGATCATGGCCTCCATGATCGCCATGGTCATGATCGTCATGATGTTCATGTTCCTCATGATAATTGTGGTCATCCTGCTGCTCATGACTTCCATGATTATCATGCTCATGTGTTCGATGATTATGGTTGTGTTCTTGTGACATAACTGACTCCTCCTGTACGCATGATTCCATTTTTGTAATACTATTACCATGTAGGGGTATAAATAAAACATAAAAGATTATAAAAATAACCACGGATTCGAAAATTCAAATCCGTGGTTATTTTATGTCAGTATGGATTAAGCTATACTCTTACAAGCATCTGCACACTGGAAGCAAGCCTCCGCACATTTCTGGCAGTGATCGTGATCATGCTTCTTACACTCATTGCCGCAATCCTCACAAATTTTCGCACATACATTAGCGAGTTCAGCAGCAAACGGAGTGCCCCTTACTAATGCTTGTTCAAGGTAACCACAAATATCCGCACATTCGCGGTCTAAACGGATACATTGCGCCATCATTTTAATGTCATCCTCTTGCAGACAGGCATCGTAACAATGGTTACACGCCTCCATGCACTCATGCAAAGCTTTGATGGCAGACTGATAATTTTCGTGTGACATAACTAATTAAACGCCTCCTTATAAGATATGGTTCACAGAGACGATTACCCTATACCGGTATCATTAAACATATATTCCAAAATTTACGATCCGCAAATTTTGTTAACTAGCCAAATACAGGAATGTATTCCTATTTCGATTGACATGGATATTCGATTGGCCAAAGTCTAAGTGATTAGGGACAGAAACTGAATTTATAAAGGTTAATTTACAAAAAAAGAACCTCTCCTGATAACATAGAGAGGTTTTTTACTTCCTTTATTATTGCTGTGAAACAGGTCTTTTGTATGAAATTTCATTTTTATTATAAAACAAATAGAATTGCGACATTGATAACAAGATGATTATCGAAAACCCTAAGAAGATATTGCTGTAGACAGAAGTATCTCCATTAAAACCCAGCCAGTTGAATGGGTGAGATGGGTTAAATAGGTCCAGGGTTTTTCCAATTACCGCTCCACTTAAGGCTCCTGAAACAAAATTAAGCAAATTGAAAACTCCCATGCCTACACCTGTTTCATTCTTTTCTAACAGGTTGGCAAGTATATCAGCAGAAGACGCCTGAACAAGCGGAAAACTCATATAAGCAACAATAATGGTCGCACTGACAACAATCTGGTTTGCTCCTACGATTATGGAAAGAAGGAAAAATCCAGCCGCTAACAGGGCCATCGCCAAATATAGAACGAAAGTGTTGCCTTTTGAGTCGACAAGACTTCCGCCTTTTTGCCCCATAAGAGCAGCACTTAACGCACCAGGGAACAAGACAAGGCCAATAGCCATCGTTCCCAGTTGATAGCTATCTCTGAACATGATCGGCAGCATGAACATCATCCCGAATAAACAAGTGATGCTTAGAAAGCTTGTGATTATCGTCGAGCGGTATTTCACATTTTTAAACAAGTGCGGAGGGATAAACGGCTCTGCAATCGACCTCATTCTCCAAATATTTAATGCAAAGAAAAGGACGGTTAAAGCAAAAATCCACGTGATGCCAAGGGTAATTCCTAACAGGAGTGTGGAGATGAAACCAGCAATGAAAACAGCCCCTATATAATCAATGTATCCCTTCTTTACTTCTTCTTGAGGCAGATTTCTCCTTAAAAAAGGCAAAGTTATAATGATCATTGCAGAGGTTAAAAACAAATAACGCCAGTCGAGGAATCCGGCTATAAACCCTCCTGCTATCGGACCAATACCAGAAGCGAACGCCATTACAGATGAGACAATGCCTAAGACCTTTCCTCGGGTCTTTGGAAAATAACGAATCGGTGCTAAAAAGACTAGTGCAGGGATCATTGCTCCCCCAACGGCTTGAATGACTCTTGCCACTAACACCATTCCATAGTTCTGTGCGAAGAAACCAAATAATGATCCTATCGCAAAAATTGTTAATCCAAACGTGATCAGTGTACGGAATGGATAATAGTCAGCCAATTTACCATACGTCAATGCTCCGACAGCGTAAACCATGATATAACCCGTCATTACCCAGCTTACTTCCGAGGGCATCAATTGATAAGTCTTAGCAATATCCGGAACAGCGATATTGAACATTGTTCCGTTCATGACAGAAAGCATAAGGACCGCACATAAAGACACCAGAAGTCTCGTTGGATTTGGTATGTGCGGTTCGTTTTGCTGATCCATAGGAATTCCCCTCCTTTTTATTTCGTTACCCGAAATGAATCCTACACAACATGAAGGAGAATTGCAAAGATAAAGTGTCCATATTAAGATATTTTATAATTTCTTAACATTCAGATTCAGGATTCTGGCACTAAACTATAGTGAGAAGGTCAATAGTCCGTTACAATAGAAGTAAATATTAAGCTTAATATAGGAGGGAAAAAGATGAAAAAGTGGGCATTTGTTTCCGATTTTGATGGTACGATCTCGAATAAAGATTTTTACTGGGTTGTCATTGAAAAGTACTATCCAGAAGGAGAAGAGCTTTTTAAAAAGTGGAAAGCAGGTGAAATGAAAGATATTGACTTCCTGAGCACAATCTTCTCTTCCATAGACCAAGAGGAAGAAAAAATTATCGATGATATTTTGAACATCCCGATTGACGAGCACTTCCCTGCTTTTATAGAAAAAGTCCAACAAAACGGTGCTGATGTATACGTACTAAGTGCAGGTACAGATTATTATATCTATCACATTCTTAAGAAGTATGGCGTTAAGAATGTAACGGTCCTATCAAATGAAGGATACTATGAGAAAAAGAATATACATATGAACATAGATCCTGAGCACCGACACTACTCCGAACGTTACGGCATTGACAAGTCAAAGGTCATTCAAGAGTTAAAAGAAACCTATGACACCGTACATTTCGTAGGGGACAGCGAGCCAGATTCCCACCCTGCTATTTATGCAGACCTTACATTTGCCAAAGAAGCACTCCAGGATATTTTGACAGAAAAAGGTGTGCCCTTTGTTCCTATAGTATCCTTTAGGGATGTGGAAGAAAAATTGAAAGAGGAAGGTTTTATCTCTCATGAGTAATCCTATAACAAACATCCCCATACCTGCTATTCTGGAGATTAGAAACGGAGCAATTTACCACTTGGAAGCTTTGCTTAACAAGCATGGCTTTAAAAAAGTACTCGTTTTGTTTGATGATTTTACTTTTCATCAGTTCGAGCAAGAAGTGCGGGGAGCGTTTTCTACATTAGAACTTGAGACAGTCCTTTTGAACAATCAGATGGACTTAAGAGAGCTTGTTACGTACGCTTTTTCTTTTCACCCGTATGACGTCATTGTGGCCATTGGAGGAGGTTCCGTCATTGATTACGGGAAGTATATCAGCTTTTCACGTGGGACCCCATTCATCAGTGTCCCGACCTCTTCATCCAATGATGGCTTTGCGAGCAGCAACTGTTCTTTGCTTATTGGAGGGAAAAAAACGACGGTCCCCGCCAAAGTTCCTTATGGAATCGTTGCCGATCTTGATATTATCCAGCATGCCCCTGACAAATTCATTTTGGCTGGCGTTGGTGACTTGATGTCGAACATAACTGCGCTTTATGACTGGGAGTTCGAAGAGTCTCAAGGCGTAGGCTATGTGAACGCTTTTGCATCCATGCTGAGTAAAAAAGCCGTCAATAGCTTTATACGAACACCGATGCAAGACATCAAAAACCCTACGTTTTTAAAAGAGCTCGTCAGCTCCTTAACGATGGGAGGCGTAGCTACCGTCATCAGCGGAAACAGCGCCCCGATCAGCGGCTCAGAACATTTAATTTCACACGCCTTAGACAAGTATGCAGAACATCCACAGATGCACGGAATTCAAGTAGGAATCGCCACCTATATCATGGCAAATGTCCATGAACACCGGGCAGAACGAATGCAGAAGGTGTTTAGCCGAACGGGTTTTTTTGATTATGTAAAATCTCTTGAGATGAAAAAACAAGACTTTCAGCAAGCGATTGAAAAGAGTCCGCTCATCAAGCCGAACCGCTATACTTTTCTGCACCAAGAAGAGTATCGTACAAAAGCATTACGTTTTGTAGAAGAAGATGAAGTTATGAGGGACATCTTAATGTAATTGGTAAGGAACTCGCCAACGGGTTCCTTTTATTTTTTACACACAAAACCTTTATTTATAAAAATGTACTACGGAACCTCAACCTCGTGGCCCCCACAACATAACCGCCACCCCTACGATGCAAATCCCTGCTCCAAGAATATCGTAGAAATCAGGTGTTTTTCGATCTATCCCCCATCCCCATAATACAGACAATACAATGAAGACCCCGCCATAAGCGGCATAGACTCTGCCGAATGATGGAAAAGACTGAAAGGTCGCTATCACTCCATAAAGGGCTAGAGATAATCCACCAATGATCCCAAAGGAAAATGGTTTTCCTTCTCTCAGCCATAACCAAATTAAATAACCGCCTCCGATTTCAGCTACACCTGCGATTACAAATAGTAAAACAACAGTAATCAAAAGACTTCCTCCAAACCGTATATATTTTCACACCTTGATTATGTAAAAAAATAGAGAGCTCCCCTTCTCTATTTTTGTCTTATCAATCTCATACTGTTAATGGTCATGACCAGAAATGATTCCCGGGTCTGCTAAAACACCCATTCATACGTGAGGTTAATAGCATTGTTCCGAGCTTCGTAATGATTGAGAAACAGCAATACCGTTTAATGATGGCTAACGTTTTCCGGTCCTCTCATCGCAATTAAATAGACCAGTAATTTTAGCTGTTTTTTCTTGATTCTAACGCTTCAATCACCTGTACAACCGGCTCATCCCAAGGATGGTGAGGGTAAATGCCCTCCTCAATAATCTTTGCTAGTAACTCTTCATCTCTAGGGATAGAAAATTCCACTTTAAGTGAATTAACTTTTGTTGTCTCTCCAATGGTCCCTTCTTTTGGTATGGAATTTTCAGATGGAACAAACTGTTCTATTCCACCTTCAGAATTCCAGATTACATTTTTATAATTCCCATACCTTAAGTCATCGATAGCTAACACTCCATGAACTACCTTATCTAGGTATTCTGGTACAACAAACGTTCTAATTCTATAGATTTGTATTAGCTTCATACCCAATCTCCTCCTACTACTAATTTAGATCTAATACTATCACCATTTATAATTTCTGTTATTTAGTTGAATAGTATAAGTTTTGGTTTTAGTTCTGGGATACTAAATAGTTTTGCTCTTAATGGATTTAAGGTCTTACTCTTTATTGAGAATTTTTAATATTGTCTTAAAAAAGTTGATTCATGTTGTTTCCTTTAACTATACAAGCTGGTATAGAAATACATATACTATCTTAGTTAATTATAGGAGGTGAGAATAATGGAAAAATTCATAGCAAAACTGAAAGGAAGAAACGAAGTTCCTCCAGTAGATACCAATGCTTTCGGAGTGGCTAAATTTATAGCTAATAAACATTGTACGAAAATAAAATTCCATCTTGAAGTCGAAGATATTAAAAATTTCGTTCAAGCCCACATTCACTTTGGTAACCGTAAAGAAAATGGACCGGTGCTTGTTTTCCTTTTTGGTGCTGATCTAATGACTCTAGAAGAACAAAACGGCATAACTACACGGCGAGGAGTAGTTAGGGGTGTTATAACGAGTAAAGATATCGAAGACAACAATGTAGGTGTTAAAGATATTAGAGACCTACTCAAGCTTATGGAAAAAGAACTTACGTATGTAAACGTCCATACAGAGCAGAATCCTGGTGGAGAAATCAGGGGACAAATCATCCCTCTTCAAAAAAAATACTAAAGTAATTTCTACAGTCCTCTCTTCAGATATAAAACAGCCCCTTACTTCTTCATTACCCTAAAGGCTTCTTTTATTAGAAGTCTTTAATAGTTGATTACAATCTCTTTGAAAAAAGAAATCTCACCTAATTCGAGTTACCGCTATTTTAATGCAAAGAAATAGAGAGGCGAACCTCTCTATTTTTGTCTTAATAATCTCATACTGTTAATGATTACGACCAGAGCCGCTCCTGTATCAGCTAAAACAGCCATCCATAACGTGAGTAAGCCAGGAAAGATCAACAGCAAGGCTGCGAATTTCGTAATAAGAGAGAACCAGACGTTTTGTTTAATGATGGCTAAGGTTCTCCTGCTTAAACGAATAGTATGCGGAAGTTTTTCCAAGTTATCTGCCATTAGAACGATATCAGCTGTTTCCATTGCGGTATCCGTTCCTGCTCCTCCCATCGCGATCCCTAGATCAGCAGTAGCCAGTGCAGGAGCATCATTGATTCCGTCACCGACCATAGCTACGCGTTTTCCTTCTGCTTGAAGCTCTTTAACGGCCTTGACCTTATCTTCAGGTAGAAGCTCAGAGAAATATCGGTCCACTCCAGCTGATGAAGCTATTTTTTTCGCTGTGCCATCGTTATCACCTGTAAGCATAACTAATTCATTTAAACCAGCCTGCTTTAAATTCTGGATCGATTGAACCGTGATCTCACGGATTGTATCAGAAACTCCGATGATACCTAACACTTCTTTACGGGTACCAATAAGGACAATGGAACCTCCGTCGTTTTGAATGGAATGAATTTCACCGTTGACCTTATCTAAGGCAATATTCATCTCCTTGAAAAGTTTAGGGTTGCCTGCGAAATATTCCACACCATCAATCACAGCTTTCGCACCCTTCCCTGCAATCGCTTCGTAATTGGTTCCGTTTTTTACAGAAATATGTCTTTCTTTAGCGTAAGACGTAATCGCACTTGCGATCGGATGGGTCGAATACTCTTCAATGGTACGGGCAATCGATAACAAATCATCCCTATTATGACTCAAATCAACAAGCTGGGTTACTCTCGGTTTTCCTTCTGTAAGTGTACCAGTTTTATCAAAAGCCATTGCTGTAATTGCTCCAGCTTTTTCTAGGAAGGTACCTCCTTTAATGAGCACACCATTCTTCGCGGCGTTGCCAATTGCAGAAACGATCGCTACTGGAGTAGAGATTACTAATGCGCAAGGACACGCCACTACTAATAACGCAAGCCCTTTATAAATCCAATCTCCCCATGTTCCAAATCCTAAAAGCGGAGGGAAGACCATGATAAGGAGAGCAAGGATAAACACTATGGGTGTATAAACGCTTGCAAATCGATCGACGAATGCTTGAGTAGGGGCTTTTTGGGCCTGTGCCTCTTCTACAAGGTGGATAATGTTCGCAATGGTCGTGTCTTCCACAAGCTTTGTAACCTTTACCTCTATCGATCCATGCTCATTAATGGTCCCAGCAAATACTTCATCTCCTTGCTTTTTATCGACAGGCAGTGACTCCCCTGTGATTGGTGCCTGATTTAAGCTCGAGGAACCAGAAATGATTTCCCCGTCCAACGCAACTTTTTCTCCCGGCTTAATTAAAAGGACTTCTCCTATATACACATCCTCTACCGCTTTTTTAACCCATCCACTTCCAGCCTTCACTGTTGCTTCTGAAGGAGTCAGGTCGATTAAACTTCGAATTGAGTCTCTCGTACGTTCAATCGATCTGTTCTGAAGCGTGTTCCCAAGGGCAAACAGCCAGACAACCATTGCTCCTTCAAACCACTCGCCAATGAGGGCAGCTCCTAGAGCAGCAGAAGCCATTAGGACATTCATATCTAATGAACCACTTTTAATGGAATAGAATGCACTTTTTGCTGGTTTATATCCTCCGACAACTATGGATACAGCATAAAACAGTACGGCAAAAATTTCAGGAAGAGCTGTAAACGAACCGATAAAACCGAGCGCTAAGAAACTGCCGGAAATCGTCGTTCTAAGGTCTTTCGGTTTCGATTTTACCGCTTCTTCTTTTTTCACCTTTGAATCCACAGTTGCTTTAAACCCGGATTTTTCTACTTCTTTCATAATGACACTCGGAGACGCTGTATGTTGGATCTGTAATTTTCCGGTAGAAAAATTAACCCGTGCCTCTTTTACATCTGGATGCTGACTTAGATGCCTTTCGATGGTCTGGGCACAAGAACCACAGTCCATCCCTTCAATCACATAAGTTTCAGCCTGATGATTAACTACCGGAGGGGTTAGATCAAATCCTAGTTTACGAACCAGTTGTGGAACCTCATCAAGGACAGCTTCGCTGGACGCTTCTACCTTCAGCTTCCCTGTTCCATAATTGACTTCTACTGATTGAATACTTTCATTCTTTCCAAGACTTTTCTCAATCGTCGCCGCGCATGAAGGGCAATCCATCCCTTCCACTTTATAAGTGCGCAGAGATACCGAAGGTGAGATATTTTGTTTTGACTTCTCCCCCGCTCCTTGTTCACTTGAGCAGCAGCCAGAGCTTTCTTTTTCTGAAGTACTGCAGCATGTTCTTTCCTTCTCTATAGTACTGATATTCGGGCTATCTTTTTCTGTAGTTCCACAGCAGGAACTTTCTTTCTCAGAAGTACTCCAGCTCAATCTATCTTGTTCTTTAGTTACACTGCACGATGCATTTATGTCAGATTCAAGCGTTGGTGTGCTTGTATTGTCTGATGATTCGCTTGAACAGCAACTATTTTTCGGATGTTCTTCGATGCGACTCATTTCCATCACTCCAATTAACCTTCATTATTCATTCGCGTGAATCAAAGCAATCTTCACAAGCTGGTGAATATGTTCATCAGCTAAAGAATAAAAAACTAACTTTCCCTCTTTACGGTACTTAGCTAATCCCATGTTTCTTAATAAGCGTAAATGGTGTGACGCGGTAGCATTAGTTGAACGGATAATGTTTGCAACATCACAGACACACAGTTCCTCTTCTAGCGTTAACGCGTAAGCGATTTTCAAGCGCGTAGAATCTGACAACGCTTTAAAGATCAACTCTACACCCAGAACGTCATCCATTTTGGGCTGGACACGCTGGACTAGGTCTTCATCGTAGCAAAATGTATCGCATGTATCTTTGTTCGTAGTCTTTAATACTTTTTCACTCAATCTATACACCCTCATTCTAATATTCATTTGAATGTTTGTTTATAGTGTATGTTTCTGATGGAATGAAGTCAATACTTTTCATTCAAATAGGCATTTGAATGAAATGAGACCTCCATTTAGACTCTCTTTTACAGCTCTTATAAAAAAACAACGGATCACAGGGATCCGTTGTTTTTTAAGAGAATAACGATGTGACAGATTACTGCCCTCACCTTGTTACCAGCTTGCTTTTTTAACGCCAGGTACTTGCCCTTTATGAGCGTACTCTCTAAAAGCAATGCGAGACATATTAAATTTTCTCATATATCCACGCGGACGGCCGGTAATTCCACAGCGTCCATTCAGACGAGTTGGTGAAGAGTCACGGGGAAGCTTTTTCAACGCTTCGTAATCCCCTTTAGCCTTCAGCTCTTTACGAAGGTCTGCATATTTAGCGACCATTTCTTGTCGTTTCTTTTCTTTAACGACTTTTGACTTTCTAGCCATACAGTGAAAATCCTCCTTATTATATATTTTTTAATATGAAAAATGTCTATTTATTCGGTGTGCGTAAATAGTAATGGTTACTAATAAAAAATTAACAAAAATATATCGCGGGGTTTTCGACCGCGCGATAATCGATTAATAGTAACTATTACGATTTATTTTATACCTAAAGAATACATTTGTAAAGCCTTTAGGATTTTACACGCTCGGCGTTCCCTTCAGTAGTCGTTTCTGTATCCAGATGGCAGCAATTGCTCCTTCCCCCATTGCCGCTGTGACTAGTTCAGAGTGTGCCGCAATGTCTCCTGCTGCCCAAAGGTCAGGAACACTCGTCATTTTTGTACGAGAATCAATGATAAGATGATGCTTTTCATTCATCTCTGCACCTAACTTACTTGCTAACTTTGACTGAACTTTGTTACCGCCAAACGCTAAGAATCCTTTTTCAGCCTTAATGACCTTTCCCCCTGCTGTCTCCACACTCCCTATCGAACCGTTTTGGTGGTTAACTTTCTCAATCCTTTCATTTTGGACGAGAATGTTCCTATTTTCCATTGCCAACCTTCTCTTCTTTGAAACATCAGCTCCATCATGATTAATGTAGATAATATCTTCGCTCCAGTAATGGATGACCTCAGCCATTGCAGCGCCTGCATCCCCTGAGCCGATGACAATTGTCTTTTTATCCATAATCTCATACCCATCACAGTCTGGACAAATATAGAGGGATAGACCAAGACATTCCTTCATCCCTGGAATTGCTGGAAGGTTGTCCTTCACTCCTGTGGCAAGAAGCACCGTTTTTGCTTTGAATAGGCTTCCCTTTTCCACAGCGACAGTGAATCCTTCAGGTTCCTTATGTAGACGAGTAACTTCATCATTTAAAAATTCGACTCCAAGCCCTTTTGCTTGTGTAACTCCAGCTTGTCTTAGTTCTTTTCCACTTACCCCATTTGGGAAGCCAAGAATATTATTGTACTTTCTGCACAAGGTGGATCGCCCTTCCCCTGCATCAATCGTTAATACTTTTCTATTGTATCGCCCCAACTGAATAGATGCCTGCAACCCTCCAATACCGCCTCCGATGATGATGCAATCGTAAGTCATGAATAACGTCTCCTTTTCAAATGCCCTTTCCTTATTCTTCTACTCGATCCTTTCCATTATGTATGGAGTTTTACTTCTAAGGGGAGAAACACTCTATAATTTAGCTGTCGTTTTCCATTCACTATACTTTTTCTACGTAACAGCTTCGAAACTGAGTCTTCAGGATAAGGAGGATAATATTATTAGTGAATAACCTGGTGTTAAGTTATTCTCAGCAAGACGGTTCATTATTGTCACTAGAAAAAATCTCCCCAGCAAGGATACGGAGGAGATTTATGTTATTTATGATTCCTCAATAACGTAAGAAGTCAATTCTTTTATTTTTGCCTGTTTCCCTGCACTTGTGAACATGATAATATCGCAGAAATGAATTTGTTTACCCCCATTGAAGAAAAGAGTTCCATCAGCTGCACCAGTGCGTCCATGGGTAATGATGTTCTTCATATGAATTTTTGAGATGTTGCTTTCTTTCATCTGCTGGAGGGCTTCAGAAAAAGCTTTTTTACCTTGGATGAATTGATCTCCAACTATGTTCCATTTAATATCATCCGAGACACAACTTATTACAAACTCCACGTTATTCGTTGCAAAAGCAAGGTTAAACTCTTTAATTAACTGTTTCTTCGGAGCATTTCCGCAATCGTCATCACAAATAACCTCTAGATCTTCTTCCCGATTGTTCAATTTTGCACCTCCTATTTAACTGGGATCCATATCTCTGAGTAATAATCCTCTCTATATGGATCTTCTTCAGAATATACTTCCAGATCAGGTGTACCTGCATGTTCATATCCACTGGATGGAAACCATTCAGAGTAAATTAGTTTCCAAACCTTTTGAATCGCATCTGGCATAGGACCGTGCACTTCAAATACGGCCCACTTGGAAGAAGGTAGGTCAAGTTTGGAAAAGCCTTCAGGTACTTCTCCTTCATGGGCGGCTGCAATCCAGTAGTCAATATGATTGGCTTTAGTTTTACTTTTATCTACACATACTCCTAGCACGCCTTTAATGGCTCCGTCATTTACTCCGAATAACGTTTGACCTGTTCCATCCGCATTTACCTTATCCCAAAGTTGTGGAATTACCCTGTGGTTTTCTCCATTTGCACAAGAAACTTCCTGCTTCAATCCGACCACCTGAATTGGACCTTTTTCCACCATTTTGTATTGCATCGGTTCTGCCCCTTTCACATTTACCTGGATCACCAGGCGATTGTAGGATTTCATCTTTCCTCTAAAACTTCTTACTTCTCTTGGAGAAATACCGTGTTGTTTTTTGAAAGCTTTAGAAAAAGACTCAGGAGTGTCATAGCCGTATTTATAAGCCACATCAATTACCTTAATGTTTGAGGTTGAAAGCTCATGCGCCGCAAGAGTCAGTCTTCTTCTTCTGAGGTATTCGGCAACGGGAATGTCCGTTAACAATGTAAACATTCGCTGAAAGTGAAAAACGGACGTATGGGCCTGCTTGGCGATATCCTCAATGGAGATATTTTGGAGCAAATTTTCTTCCATATAATTAATTGACTTTTGTAATAATTGAACAAGCGTCAAATGAATCACTCCCTGACTCTATACTATCTTTACATCATGGCAAAATCCTGTCCGTTTCTGCTTTGTAAGAACAGGTTGATAAAGTGGGATTTCTCCCCTGTTATACCCCAGTAAAAAGGAGAATGCTCTATTTAAGTCACCCTCTCTTTCTACTTATCTTCCCTCATATAACGTTGGGTTCTGTCGTAGAAAATCCCAGGTTCATCAACTTTTACGTAAACGGTTTGAATCCTCTTCTTAAACCCGAAAAACCTTCTTATTTCAACGGGTTCTTTCAATTTTACGACGTAAGGAATAAATTCCTTTTCAAGACCGTGAAGGGCAAGCTCAAAACAATTCCGATCTCTTGCCACTTCCTCAGGTGTCTTTGTATTTTTCATGACAGCGTCTATCTTTTTCCAGGGGATGAATCCATAATATCGGATACCTTTTTGAAAATGAATGCCTTTCTGGTCAAGTACGACGGGCGCGAGTCTTATAGCTTGATAATCTGAAATGATAAAAAGTAACGCATATACATCAAAGGCAGTGAGAATCCAGGCAAGTGTGTGACTGTACATGGCGACCATGACATGAACGGCGATAATTTCAATGGCCATAGCGTGGACAAGCATAATGAAGACAGCCAGATAACTTCCGTCTTTGTGGAAACTAAAAGCACTGCCTTGGCTTTCGGGAATAACAGGTGCTGTTTTCCTCCAGCTGAACAAACTGTAGTATATAGCTGCTATATCGGTAGCTAAAATTCTCAGTGTGCTCTGGAATTTGTTTAAATGGTTAATTTTGAAGGAGAAGGTTTGTTGAATGGCATGAGTAAAACTAGATAGAAAGTGATAACGGCTCTCCTTGGCGATTTTATAATTCTCTATTAACAAAGGAAATCTCTTAACGACTGCAATAAGAAGAACTAGCTCGAGGAAAATTACTAATGCTTCGAGCATAATGACAGAGTGGTTAAAATAGGAGAGGTACCCGTCTGCTTGTTGAGGAATGACCCAGTTTGCAAGCAGCAACCCCAAAAACATAAAGGCAACCAATACCACCCACGATACTCTCTTCTTAAATCCAAAGAAGTAGAGTAAAAGAGGCAAAATAACGACAAGATCAAGTGCGGTACCAATACCTACAAAATCGTCAATTGGACCGACGAGCTGAACTTGCATGACGAGGATATTCGGAAGGATGATTAAGAAGAGAAAGAACAACATAAGTTTCCAAGCAATTTGATTCAAGGAAAAAGAAGCTGGCATGCGTTTCCCCACTTTCCATTTATGGATTTACCTCAAGTATATCTTAAAGGAAATAAATAAGTACGTTATTTCGGTGGTTTGTACTAAAAATAACACATTTTACCTTAGAGTTTATTTCATAAGGAAAAAGGTTTAGATGACCACTCAATCGGCTATACCTATTCGTGGTGCTATCTTCAATCTATCAAACCCTAATATTGTAACAAATACTTAATAATTTAGCATAAACATGTAGTTTACTTTTAGTAAAGTTTCTGTTAATTTATAAAAATGTTTAACATATAGAATACCAGGAGGTTACCTATGTTGAATCAAAAACAAAATTTATTAAACAAGGGCTGGTTTTTCTTTGCCATTGCTGCACTGTTTCTTTGGGCAAAAACCTATTACGCTCTTCAAAGTGCGTTCACATTAAATATTGAAAATTGGATCCAACAGTTTATATTAGTGATTACACCAATTAGTTCTTTACTATTTTTCTTAGGATTATCGTTCTTCTTCTCTCCTAAGAGAAGAAACAAAGCATTTATGACGATTTATTTCTTAATGTCCTTTGCTTTATATGCAAACGTTGTGTATTTCAGATTCTTCAACGATTACATTACTCTTCCAGTTCTTATGCAATATAAGAACTTCGGGGATCTCGGCGGAAGCGCTAAAGCACTTATTCATCCAATGGACATCCTGTATTGGGTTGATATCGTCATTCTGATTACATGGCTTGTTGCCAAAAAAGTTCGACCTAAGATGGAATTCCGCAGAAGAACCGTTGCGATGATTTTTGCAGCTTCTCTAGGGTTTGCAGCAGTGAATATAAGTTTAGCTGAAATGGAACGACCTCAGTTGCTAGTGAGAACGTTCGACCGTGCAAAACTCGTTAAATTACTAGGAATTTACAACTATCATATCTATGATACGGTAATGACAGCGAAAACTTCGTCTCACCGTGTTATGGCAGATAGTAACGAATTGACGGAAGTTTTAAACTATGTAAATTCTCAACAAGGTAAAATGGGTGCAAAAGGAAAGTACTTCGGTAAAGCAGAAGGAAAAAACGTTGTACTGGTATCCCTTGAGTCTACCCAAAACTTTGTAATCGACCGGAAATTGAATGGTCAAGAAATCACACCATTCTTGAATGATTTGAAAGATGATAGTTTTTACTTTAGTAATTTTTATCACAACACAGGACAAGGTAAAACGTCTGACTCAGAGTTCATCATTGATAACTCTATGTATGGACTTCCTAGAGGAGCTGTATTTACAACCAATGCAGGAAATGAATATAACGCTACTCCAGAGATTGTGAAGGATCACGGGTACACGCCGGTAAGTTTCCACGGAAATAACGCAAGTTTCTGGAACCGTGACATCATGTACCAAAGCCTTGGGTATGACCATTATTTCTCTAAAAAAGAATATAACGTGACGGATGAGAACTCCGTAAACTATGGATTGAAGGATATTCCATTCTTTGAACAGTCCATGCCGAAGCTGAAAGGTCTGGACAAGCCGTATTACGCGAAGTTCATTACAATGACAAACCATTACCCATATATCTTAAACAATGAAAAAAATAAAATGATTGAACCAGCGAATACAGGTGACGGATCCGTCGACCGTTATTTCCAAACGATGCGTTATCAAGACGAATCTATTAAGAAGTTTTTCCAAATGATGAAGGAACAGGGAGAATATAAAGATACAATCTTCGTCTTATATGGAGACCACTATGGTATTTCTGAAAACCATAACCGTGCCATGAGTGAGATACTTGGAAAAGAAATTCGCCCGTTTGAGCACATCCAACTGCAAAAGGTACCATTGATCATTCACGTACCTGGAATGGAAGGAAAAGAGATGGATACCGTAGGTGGACAAATCGACTTGAAACCTACAATTCTTAACCTGTTGGGCATTGAGCAAGAAAATGACGTGCAGTTTGGTACAGACTTATTTAAAGAAAACCGTGAAGATATGACCATCTTTCGTGATGGAAGTGTCGTCACTGATAAGTACGTTTACGCTGCTGAAAAAGATATTTGTTACGACAAAGAAACAGGAGAAGAAATTGATGCTAAATCCTGCGCCCCATTAAAAGAAAAAGCAGAAACGGAACTTGGTTTCTCTGACGAAGTCGTATACGGTGACTTGTTGAGGTTTATGGATAGTGAACAAGAAGAAAACAAACAGTCAGAATAAGAAAAAAAGACAAGCTCAGAGGATAACTCTGAGCTTGTCTTTTTCTTTAAGATCCTGACTTTTCATAAAGGGTTTCCCTTTTCTTCTTCTGTTGAGATAAATCCCGGCCTGACAAAAACCAGCCGCCAATGGCAACGGATAGTAACACAGTCCAGAAAATAATCGTCCAGGCAAGTCCGTGTGCGAAGTGTTCATCCAACACACCGACTTCTTTATGTGAAAGTGTAATGACAGCAAGTTTCACACCGACCCAGGCTACTATTAAATAAGCAGTTGTTTCCAAGCTAGGGCGTGTTTCAAGCAGCTTCACAAACCAGGTGGCTGCAAATTTAATTAAGACCAGACCAGCCACCCCTGCGATGACGACAACTAAGAATTTACCTCCATCCATTCCACCGAACTCTGGAAGTGGTGAACTTGGAAGCGCCAATGCCAATGCAACAGCAGCAAGTATTGAATCAATAGCAAAAACTAAATCTGCTGCTCCAATTTTGACGACAGTGGGCCAGAAGCCCTTTCCTTTCGCCTGATGACCATCAGCTGAACCTTCCTCCTCGTCTTCAGACTTACCTAAAATATTTTTAAGTCCTAAGTAAATGAGATAAGCGGCTCCGATGGCTTGTACTTGCCACACAGTAGCGATAAATGAAATCGCGAAAAGTGCTCCAAATCTAAATAGGAATGCAAAGAAAATACCATAATTGATCGCTCTTTTCTTCTGATCTTCAGGCAGGTGTTTGGCTATAACAGCCAAAACAAGAGCATTATCCGCTGACAATAACCCTTCTAATCCAATAAGGATCAATAATGTCCATCCATATTCTAACCAAATTGATTCCATAAACGTTCTCCTTTCAAATAAATAAAGGTCTTTACCACTTTTACGCAGTAAAGACCTCGCAAATAAAGACCTTTACCTTGTTGGCAAAGGTCTCGCTAGCAACTATACAGTCACCAGTAGTGCCGAGAGTAAATCTATCACTCTGTAATGACGACACCTACTGTTAAAGCTACTCCCCTTTTTAAACTAATTAGTAATATACCAAGTTAGTAATAATAGGTCAAGGTAGATTTCACCCGAAGCATATACTTTGAGAAGATGTTTTGGTTGTATACCCTTTACAAGCGTTAGTCAGGCCTTTCGCTCTACTATTGAATTCTAATAGAATTAATCCAATCTTATTGATGTCCCTTTTTAAAGATTAGTGGATTTCAAATCGGGTATGGATTATTAATGGAAATTATTCAAAGGAGGAATAAAATTGAACAACAAGATCATTGGTGGCGTTTTTTCTAATGTAGGAGATGCAGAGCGAGCGATTAAGGATTTACAACATCATGGATATGGATCTAATGATATATCAGTTTTTGCTAAAGACAAAAGTAAAGTAAATGTATTAGAAGATGAAATGGATACATCGGTATCTACCAATAAAGGTGGTCGTGGAAAAAATGCTGGGAAAGGCGCTGGGTTAGGCGCTTTATCCGGTGGAGTGTTAGGTGGAATTGGCGGTCTGATTACCGGGCTAGGCTTGCTTGCTATCCCAGGGATCGGGCAAATCGCTGCCGCTGGCCCGATTGCTGCCGCCCTTACTGGTGCAGGAGTAGGCGCTGGCGGGGGAGGAATCGTCGGGGCGTTAGTTGGAGCTGGAATGTCTGAGCATGAAGCTAAACAATACGAGAACCATTTGAAAGAAGGCAAAATTATCGTCATTGTTGAAGCTTCTGAAAAAATTCAGGATAAAGTTTATCGTACTTTCCTTAGTAATAAAACAGAGAACAAATCGATGTATCCTGATTCATACAAAAATCATAACCAAAACCATACCCAAAGTCATAACCAAAATTCTCATCATAGCCATACAACGGACAATAACCATGACAGAAAAACAAAAGAGGAAGCTTACGCTGGAAATCCATCTTCCAACCGCGAAACAGAAACACGTACGAGAACATCAGAGAGGCACGACTCTTCTCGAACAGAAACCAGCAGACGTAATTAAAAACACTAATATGACCTCTGGGAAATTACGAGCCCCAAAAAGGGAGCAGAAAAACCCTTAAGGCGATACGCCTTCGTAAAGCGAGTAATTTCCCAGACCAACTTTTTCTCTCTTTTTAGCCAAACGTACACAGAGAGAATTGTTTCTTTCACTTACTCAGTTTATAATAGTCCATCGTCGAAGAAATGGTAAAATCACAAGATTGATAAAGCAAAAGAGCATTTCTATTATCTACGACGACCTGCAACATAATTTTCTTAACCTGTTTTTCTCTCAATTGCTTAACTGCATTCATTATTATCTCTCTGCCATATCCTTTTCTCCGTTCTTCAGGAACCACCCCTAATCCATAGATTCCCCCCTTACCTTCACTTACTTCAAGGTGAACTTTTCCTACAGGTCTTTCTTCCCTTTCAGCAATATAAATTTCTACACCATGTTTCTCTTCCTCCTCAGGCAAAGTCAATCTTGTTTCGTCAATTTGAAAGTAAATGGCATTTTGTCTTGCGATTTCTTTTGCATCCTCGTTTGTAGCTTTTCTCAACTTGAGTTTACCGGTGGTATTCATATCTTCTGGTAATTTTGTTAAATACATATCATGTTCGGAATGTTCATACTGAGCACCCTGAGCTTGAATAAAAGCTTGGCCAGCTTCAGAATTTGAATCACTTAGGAGAAGGATCTCCAGCGATTCTCTTCTTTGCCATTCTTGCTTCACATGGGAAAATAATTCACTGAAAATGCCCTGCCTTCGATAGTCCGGATGAACCATTCCGTTTACTTCGAGTGCTTCTCCACCAAATTGACAGATTCCGATATATCCAATCAGAAAATCTCCATTATAGTATAAGAATTCATTCTTTTGCTCGCTTTCTTTTTTCAAGTGACTTCTTTTATAATCAAGCTCCAATTTCAACGTTACTGCATCATAATTCACACAAGCTCTTTTCAATTCTGTTACATCAATAAACTCTCCTCGGCTCAGAGCCGTTTTCTTTTTTATAGCAGGATTAGGGATAGGGGACATCATTAATCGCTCCTTATTAAATAATTACACTGCCCTTTTCTTCTTTATAAACCAAATGAAGGAAAAACCAAGGATAAATGCTACCAGGATATAAATGATTTTTTCGTACATATCCATGTAAACGACGATTTCGTTCCATGATGTACCCACTGAAGCCCCTACAAATACGAGCACAACGTTCCAAATCAAAGTCCCAAATGTGGTCAAAGCAAGAAATAATGAAAAGCTCATATTCGACATTCCTGCAGGGATGGAAATCAAACTTCGGACTAATGGTATAAATCGGCAAAACAGAACTGTCCACGGTCCATAGCGATCGAACCACAGATCTGCTTTATAAATATCCTTTTTCGTCAATCGTAAGAGATAGCCCCACTTGTCCACGATTTTTTCAAGCCTCTCTACATCCAGCTGCAACCCAAGTCCATACAGCAATGCTGCCCCTAACACCGAGCCAGCGGTTGCGGACATGATTACTCCGAATATGCTGATATTACTGGTTGTCGTCATAAACCCTCCAAAGGTCAAGATCACTTCAGAAGGAATGGGAGGAAAAATATTCTCAAGCGCAATCAATAAGAGAATCCCAATATATCCATAAGTATTGATTAGATCAATCAACCAATTTTCCATTTTTATCTCCCTCTTTAGATTGTTTCCTTATCCTTTTAGCACGATCGTTTCTCTCTTCGTATTTTGCTCCTCTTGCCATTCAATTACCATATAAACTCGACTGACTTCGTCAAAAGTAACAGGCTTGCCTTCCCTGTTTACGTATGTATCTCCTTTAATGGAACCTGTTTCAATCTTATTGACTTTGCTCTCGCCACTTACTGACTTTGTTTGTACGATTGTATCTGTTTCATCAATGACCGCATGAACGTTGATCTTGTAAAATTCAGGACTTCCGTTGTCCTTTCCTTTAAAAATGACCTTCCCATCTCCTGCTTTAAACAATTTTGGGGTACATTTGATCTTATAATGTTGTACTTCCCAATGGTCACTTTCTCCGTTCAACGATAGATGAAAGTGGTTTTCTTTATTCTCTTCCTGCAGGCCACAGCCCAAAAGCAACAATACTATCATTAAAAGCAGACTACATATTTTGATTATTCTCATGTTTTCTTACACCTCTGCTAGTTCATTCTATAGTTCTCTTGAATCAATCAGACCATTTCTGATGACGTTTTCTCCATTTTTTACAATAACATAAATATCCAGTTATAAATGAATCAAAATTCATTTTTCCATAAAAAAAAGACTGAATCCCATTCGATTCAGTCTTTCAACAAATCAATAAGTTGTGAACCATGTCCATTTTTGCAGATGATAGGTGGCGTAGCGAATAAATGTAAGATTACCTTGAAACTCCGAATAGTCTGCTGTATAAGTCTCGCCGTTTTCGTTATTCCACATCCGTTTAAAGTAGCTATCCACTTCTTTAAAAACTTCTTCAGAAGGTGGACCTTTGATGACCACATCTGCTTCAAGATTCAAGTTTGCCAGATTACGTCTTGTATAATTGGCAGAACCTGCAATAATAACATTTTCTTTCGACTTATCTATATATAACATTTTGGTGTGAAACTGCTCGATATTTACTTCATACCAGCGCATATTGATGTTTTTGTTACCTAAATTCTTCATTTCCGCTGCTACAGGTAAGTTAGGCAGGCCAGGTTTTTGGTGCCCAAAGGCTTTCTTATTCGGATCCATGATTATATTGACTACAGCCCCGCGATCAGCCGCTTTATCAAGCTGGTCAATCACTTTCCGGTCACCCAAGTAATACATGCCTAGCCAAACATTATCGCCTTCTCCTGCTTTTTTAAGTTCATCAAGAATGGAGCGATAGATCTTTCCTTCCGTCACAAATTGAGTTTGTAAATTTCCCTCTTGTTTTTCAAAAGACATGTCTTCATATTCAGGAAAATCAGCTTCTCCTGAATAATTGACCACTGCTTCTTCTGCTTCTAATATATCCTTAATGATTGGGCCTTTCATTTTGAATGCTACATTCTCATGATAGCCGCTTGCATCGTGTGGGTTTGCAGTTTGAACAATGGCAGAATCCTCCGTGACCAACAGCTTACGGTGATTCGCTTTAATGTTCAATAACTTCATGTACGACCTTAAGGTGACATCTGGTGCTTCTTTTGCGATTGGGTTACCAATCCAGCCCTGCCCTTCGGTTCCCATCCAGGAAAAGAACAAGCGCCATACGCTTGAATAAAGAGGGTTGGAATCACGGAGCTTATTTAGATTCGTGAGTACAACGTCCACTCCAGCGTCTTCTAAGCGGCGGATGGTCTCTGATTCGTACGATCCATAAATGGTATTGATCCGATCAGTAATGAAAACAACTTTTAGGTCAGGATGTTTTTCTTTTTGCTGGACAATTTGATCAACAAGGTTATCCGAAATCGGAGGAAACTCATTTTTTCCGTTTGTATAGCCATTAAATAAGAACATATCCGCTACAATAAAATCTTCTGCCTCAGAAATCGTCCGCCCTAACTCCTGAAAGATTTGACGTTCATGTACCGTCTCTCCGTCTTTATTCTCGTACGTTAAATCATAAAAAAATTCGATATCTTTCATCGAATGGGTTTCTCCTTGATAAGATATTCCTTCAGGCAATGGCTTCCACGAGGTATGATAGGCAATCATGAAGGTATTAACGAGGATAAATATGATGATGGTCCAGAAAATTTTGCTCTTATGAATTTGTCTTAACTTATTTCTTCTTTTCCGCATCCGTTTCTTCAAAAATCTCTTCATTAGTCAGTCCGCCTTTTTTATAGGGTGCAGTACTATTTTCACTAAAAAAATAGAAATCAAACCTAATACCTAAAAAAACCCTCGTTTTTATATAAAACGAGGGTTTTATCTTACTTTATTACTAATTGTGGGCGTTGAACAAAAAGCAGGGCTACAATCATCGCGCTCAGGACAAAAGCCGGCAGCATGTACCCCCCGTTATAAATAAGGGAGTACAACCATACGGGCTGACCTTCTGGAGCGAATTCTCCGTAAAAGACTATTCCAGCAATAAAGTGCCCCAAAAAGCGGAGTAAGCTTCCGATAAAACATCCGACAGTCACCCAAAAAATCAAAGAACCTTTTTCATTCGAAGAGATAGCTTTCCAGAGTGGTTGTGCCACAACCCCAGCTAAACCGATGACAGAAAAAGCGACCAGATAATCGAGAACCGTCTGCAACGGCGTGATGATATAAGCACCCGTTAGTATTTGATAAATCCCGAATAAAAGTCCTGTCGTCATTCCTCCTTTTACTCCCCAGCGAAATGCCATGATAAAGACGGGCACCATTGCAAATGAGACAGATCCGCCCTGCGCCCATAGTTTAAACGATAAAAAAGGAATGATATCAAGTAAAATGGCTAAAGCAGAAAAGATTGCCATTTCCACTAGAAATAATACACGTTGGTTTCTCACGATTGAGCCTCCTAATAAAAGACACAAAAAAAGCAACACCCAGGGGAAGCTTCCTGATGGAGGTTCCCGTTAAGCATTGCTCAACCATCAAAAGAGCCACCATCCCTACGCCAGTGCTAACTGACAGGTTCGAAGGGTCTGAACCGCATTCACTCTCAGCCGGAAGGCTCCCCTTGAAGGCTTTATACCGTTTACTTTTCTTGATTTGTCTTCTATTATAGTAAAAAAACAATGAGAATACAAAGATTTTTATTGCCCGGGAAATCCCTTTATAAAGGTATTCTAACGGTTGGGCTTTCGCTTATCATTTCGTTTTCGTGTACATTTGAAAGAATTCTAGACTTCGCTCAATAATTAAATCCTGGTCATTATCCAGTGTGGCTACGTGATAACTGTTTTCTAAATGGACGATTTCTTTGTGTTCTGAAAACACAGTATCAAAAATCACCTCTGAGTTATGCGGAGGAACGACGTGATCTTCATCTGAAACAAACACAAGTATCGGACAATGGACGCTTGATAGCTGGCTTTTCACCTGACTCATTAAATCTAAAAGCTGGTCAATGGAACGAACTGGTGTCCGTTCATAAGCAAGCTCTTCTACATCTTCCATCTTAATATCCGAACCAATCGCATCAGTGAACGGACCGTCCATTGCTTCTGTATTTTCCATCGCAGGAATATCAATCGCCGCATTAATCGGAATGACGCCTTCAATATCCGGATAGTTCTGGGCGACATATAACGCAAGTGTACCTCCCATAGAGAGTCCTACAGTAAAAATAACCTCACACCGATCTTTCAACCAGCGGTAACCCTCATCAATGGACTCGATCCAGTCCTCTTTTGTCGATTTTTCCATATCTTCTGGTGTCGTTCCGTGACCTTTCAGTCGTGGCGCACAAACGGTGTATCCAGCCCTTGCGTAGGCTTCTGCAAGAGGCCTCATGCTTTGAGTTGTACCAGTAAACCCGTGGGAAACTAGAATACCGACTTCATTTCCCTTGAAGTAAATAGGATCTGCACCTTTCAAGACGTTCGTCATTTCCATAAATTTCTCTCCTTTATCGATATATAATCAGGAAAGCAGATTTTTTAAAACCATTCTCTCTAACCATGCCCACGGAAGCACCTTCTTTAAGAATAGGTTCATCCTTACTCCTGGGCCAATTGGATAACGCAATTTTCGAATGCGATCTTTGTCTGCAAGTTTGGTCATTAGTGTAGCTACTTGTTGTGGGTCTCCGTGAGATTCACGATTTAATGCTTTCCAGAGAGCTTTCACATAATCAGCATAAGGTGATTCAGGGTTATAAACTGCGTTGGGCAGTTCCATTCCAGAACTCCAAATATTTGTTTCGTATGAGCCTGGTTCTATTAAAGCGACATCAACCCCAAAAGGTTTTACTTCTAACCGTAAACTTTCGGATAGTCCTTCCAGTGCGTATTTTGATGAGACGTATGCGGACAATCCAGGAAAGCCAATTCGACCGCTCACGCTGCTGACGTTTAAAATCTTTCCGCTTTGCTGTTTTCTCATTACAGGGAGTACGGCCTTCGTTACACTAATTACACCAAATACATTCGTTTCGAATTGGCGGCGATAGGCCTCCAAAGGTACCTGTTCCACAAAACCACCAATTGCAAAACCCGCATTATTGACGAGCACGTCCACTCTTTCAACTTCTTGAAGCCTTTCTTGAAAGTGAGCCAACGAGATAGCATCTGTTACATCTAATTGCCAAACTTCAATTCTTCGTTTGACTTCCTCATTTATAGAATCCCTTTTAAATAGTTTCGCTTTTTCCATATTTCTCATCGTTGCAATAACACGGAATCCTTTTTCTGCACATCTCAATGCGGTCATATAGCCAAAACCACTGGATGCACCGGTAATCACTACCGTTTTCATCAGATCAAACCTCCTCACTATTCTCTACATTTAGTTCGATACAGGCCCACCTTTTCCCTTTTCTAAAAAGGAATGCTAGGGTTCGATCTCGAATAATGGTAAAATAGCACGTGGTTTGTTTCTAACCAAAATCATTATAGAAAGGAAGTTTCATATCTATGAGTTCCAACATGAAGCTTCAGAAACTCTCGCCCTCTTTTGATCCATGGGAAGCATATATGGACGTAAAAGAACATGGAGAGATGACCTTATCCAATATTGAATTCACGACGACAACCTTATGTAATATGAGATGCGAGCACTGTGCAGTAGGATATACGTTACAAGATAAAGATCCAGAAGCATTGCCGATGGGACTAATTTTAAAGCGACTTGATGAGATCCCTCATTTACGAACTTTGAGTATCACTGGCGGAGAACCGATGATGTCTAAAAAATCTGTTGAAAACTACGTCGTGCCTTTGCTTAAATATGCTCACGAGCGTGGGGTCCACACGCAAATAAATTCCAACCTAACTCTTCCTTACAAGCGATACTTGCCGATTATTCCTTACTTGGATGTTTTACATATTTCACACAACTGGGGAACGATTGAAGAATTTATCCATACTGGATTTGCACGTATGGAAAGAAAACCATCGGAAGAAAACCGTAAAATGTTTTTCGACCGTATGGTGGAAAACTCTCAGCGTTTATCAGAAGAAGGGGTGATGGTTTCAGCAGAAACAATGCTGAACCGTCGGACGTACCCTTATCTTGAGGAAATCCACGACCATGTAAAGAAAATGAAGTGTGCAAGGCACGAAATTCACCCGATGTACCCTGTGGATTTTGCCAGCAGTTTAGAAACGTTGAGTCTTGAGAAAATGAGAGTAGCTATTAATCGTTTTCTTGATCACCGGGATCAAGAAATCTGGATGCTTTTTGGTACTCTTCCTTATTACCCATGCAGTTCTTCTCAAGATGATCTTGCCATGCTAAAACGATTGTATGAAGAGAAAAACGTGACAGTAAGGAATGACCCTGACGGCCGTTCCCGTTTAAACGTAAATGTTTTCAGCGGAGACATTATCGTGACTGACTTTGGAGACGAACCTGGCCTCGGAAACATCAAGAACACGAAACTTACAGATGCTTATCTCACCTGGATGCGAACAAAAACGGCTGAAAGTCTTAACTGCCACTGTCCAGCAGTTGAATGCCTTGGTCCAAATGTATTAGTCAAAAACACGTATTACCAAGATGTCGACTTCAAAAAACGCAATACAAAGCTATCTCTATAATAAAAGAAGAGCTTTCCACCGGAGACTCTTCTTATAATTTTTGACGAAATCCCCAAGTTTCAATAAACTTAATTATATTATCCAAGAAGGGGGAAGAAGTATGCCAGAAATAAAAGATGGTCCTGCTACAATAGCTTATACTTTACATAAAGAAGCAAATATTCATTTTGTGAAAATATATATTGATGATTTGAACGGGATTCAAGTGACTGCCCCGGAAGCAAGAAATGAAGATAAAATACAAGCCTTTCTTAATAAGAAAACAGAATGGATTATAGAGAAATGGAAATCTCTCCATGAAAATCTTTATCAAGTAGACCGTCTCACCTTAGAGGAAGGACAAAAGCTTTCTTATCTCGGTCGATCCTATCAACTCATCATTCAAGAATCAGATGAGGACCAAGCAACATTTCGCTTTCAAAAAGGGAAGTTTTGGTTTACTTTTCCACCAGCAATGGATAAAGAAGAGAGAAATGAGAAATTGATCCGCCTTGCTAAAGAGTGGCTTCAATCCAAAGCAGATGAAAAGTTTAGTAAGCTTCATAGTAGAAAAATTTTTCTGCAGGAAGACGTCTTTCGGTTAGGAATTAAAGAGCCTGATCACATTAAATTAAATTGGAGACTAGTGCAGCAGCCTAAAGCTGAAATTCTAGAACGAATTGAGGACTTAATACAAGAGAAGACATGTTAAAAACCCGCCAGAAGATTATCTGACGGGTTTTGATTTAAATGAATAGTAATAAACTTAAGGCCATCACAGCCATTCCTGCGACAACTCCATATATTGATAGATGGGCTTCCCCGTATCTTCTGGAAGCTGGAAGCAGCTCATCTAATGAAATAAAGACCATAATTCCCGCTACTCCAGCGAAGAGAATGCCGAAGACCATATCATTCAGAAATGGCATTAGAACGAGATAAGCAAGGATGGCACCAACCGGCTCTGACAATCCACTCAAGAAAGATAGATTAAATGCTTTCTTTTTGCTGCCTGTAGCGAAATAGACCGGAACTGAAACAGCAATTCCCTCTGGAATATTATGAATGGCAATTGCTACAGCGATCGCAACCCCGAGACTCGGGTCGTTCAATGCAGCAGTGAACGTTGCAATTCCTTCTGGAAAGTTGTGGATCGCAATAGCTAATGCTGTGAACGTTCCCATTTTTAGCAGCTGAGCATCTGTTCTTTCAGATTTAGGCTTCGACATATCCTCGACTTTCTTCACTTCATGCGGATTACCAGCTTTTGGGATTATTTTATCAATTAAGGCAATTACGAGCATTCCGCCAAAGAATCCTCCAACAGTCAACCATTTTCCTGGAACTTCACCCATAGAACTGACAAGCGCATCCTGAGCTTTAAAGAAGATTTCAACCATAGATACATAAATCATTACCCCTGCTGAAAAACCAAGGGATAAGGATAAAAATTTGGTATTAGTTGTTGATGTGAAGAAAGCTAAAATACTCCCGATCCCAGTAGCCAAACCGGCGAGAAGGGTCAGGCTAAAGGCGAGTACAAGATTTTCCATTCTTTTCTCTCCCTTTCTTACGAACATGCTAAAGTCATTGTATCTTATATTTTTTCGTTTGAACAACTTTTTTAGTTAGAGTAACTTTTTGTGTCCGCATAGAAATTATATGGCTATGACCTAAGTCCTTTATAATATTCAATTCTCACGCATGTGTGCCCATTTCCGCTCGACTCCAATGAAGAAACTATATAACTATAAAATACCTGACTTCTCATGATTAACGCCCATACTAGATCCTCCTATAGCGAACTCTTATAATGAGGAAAAATTACCAATTACAAAAGAGCATTATATGAGGATAATAATTATTAAATGTGTTATGGTGGGGACATGTCTCAGATTAGGAGTTGAAGTATGGAATTACTTCAATATATAAAAGATGAAGGATACACGGAAGCTTCTTTCGTTCATTTAGATGGAAACAACTATAATCTTTCCCTTCGCGAAATAAAAACTAACAAACAGCTTTATGAGCAATTGAATTTGGTACCAACCCGAGTTCATTATTTCCCGCTGGAGAGAGAACCCTATCTAGAATGTGTAAACTATGAAAAAATAATAAAAATTAAACTGATCAAGGGCACCCTGTGACCCTTCTTTTTAATTCACGGTCAGCCTCTCCTGATCTACTTCATAGAATATAAGCTTATGTATGGAGGGTTCCCATGTTCACACTTAGTGATATTCCTATGTTCTTTGTTAACTTTTTTCTTATATTACCCATCGTAACCCTCGTCCATGAAGCGGGACATGTGTTGACAGCCCGCTTGTTTGGAGGAAAGATCAAATTTTGCATAGGGACAGGCGAAACCCTTTTAAGTATCGGTTCTCTTGAAGTAAAGAAAAAATATTTTATGGAGGGCTGGTGTCAATATGAGTCCTTGACCTACAATAAAACATGGGCTCATGTCTCTATCTATCTAGCCGGTAGTCTATTCAATTTAATCGTCATCCTGCTGATGAATTACCTCATTATTACGGATGTCTTACCTGCCACACTATTTTTCTATCAGTACGCTTATTTTTCCATTTACTTCATCTTTTTTTCGTTATTCCCTTACAGAAATGATGATGGAAAGCCAAGCGATGGAATGGCTGTCTATGATGTCATTCGATACGGAAAAGCGGAAGATCCTATAGACTAAAACTAATGAAAAAAATTAAGGAGTATCTTCATGAATAACTTTCAAGTCGGGCAGCTAATTCAAAAAAGATGTACAAGCTGCTATAACAACCAAGTAACCGTCCTTAAAGTCGACCAAAAAGATTTCAATGAAAAATCCGCATTCTTCATTTGGACGCAATGTCCTGAATGCGGAATGAACCATAGCGAATTGATGCCAGAGAAAGTGAAAGTCAATGATAAAAGATCAACCAGTTAAATTGGTTGATCTTTTTTTATTTTTAACACTTTATTTTTTTACCCTTCTATAAGTGAAGGAAGAATCCAATAACGGGAATCGCCGCAGCTAAACCGCTCCCAAACATGCCTGTATAACTTACGTCTCTATTTTAATTCCAAACAGAAATGAAAAAAGAAACAATTTCACTGCAACAACCGTGCTATTAGAATCGGATATCCCTGGCCCCCCTGTGATCACTTTCTTTTCCTTCTGGCAACGTGCACACCGATAAATCGACCGAGACTTTATTTTCTTTATCCCATCCCACATGGATATATTTATGTAAGCCGATTCTGCAAAAAAGGGCAACTTCTTTCCTGATTACTAAATTGGAAACAATGATGCAGAGCACTCCACCTGTTATGAGAAAAACGGCAATTACACTCGACACCTTATGTTTGAAAGAATTCCTGTTAATAAAAGCAATGCACCAGCAAATTGCAATCCTCTCACGGGTAGAGAACCACCTTCCATCTCATCTTAAAAAATTTGAAGCTCTTCCCCACATAGATAAGTGTAGACACAACGAAACAGCCAACAAAAAACACGGTTTTGCCGAAGGTCGACCATCCTTTCATCCACCCCCAGCGTTTTCGGTCTGCATTTAACCAGAAAAAATCAATCACTACAGCAAGAACGAGGAGGACTAATGCAGAAAAGCGCCCATCTTAAAAACCTCCCATTCAATATTTTCACAAAGCACACCACAAATATTCCAAAATCATCCATTATAATGATTCGATAAGGGTCAATAAAGGTTTAGAAATCACGTCTTTCCCCTTTAACAGTAAAATAAAAGCATCAAGCTACTTCATAAAGAACTGAGAGGTCACGTCTGAAACCCCACATCAATAGCAGCATAGAGGAAATAATTAAAAACGGACCAGTTATCACTTGGAAAATATCTTGTTTAACGATACGGGTAAAGAATATTTTTAACCCACTAGCTTAAACCCAATTATACCTATAAAAGTAAAATGAAATAATACAATCTCATTCAAGCACCCTCCTTTATTTACTTTCATTCCATAAACCAAATTATGATTGAAATCATCTCATCACTCCCTATATTCTTGTTAACTGAAGAAAAGTTTCTACCTCTCTAAATTCATGAAAATTTAAGCAATGATGGGAATCCGTACAAACCCTTTTTAACTGAAGTGCATAGGAATATTATGTATAAATTTCTTGTTTACGGCTAATACTTTTAGCAATTTGATACGTTTTAAAACGAAAGGAGCCGTATCGTGGTCGAGAAGTATATGATTTATTACCAGGCAAAGTCCGGACTTGTTAAAGAAGCACCTGTGTTTGCCTCTCATAGAGAAAAAGCAAGGCAAGATTATTTAAAGAGTAATCCCCAAGCTAAAATTATTCATATCCGTCTTTTATAGAGATATGTTACTGTGCAAACGGCTAACCGAAAATTGGTTAAGCCGTTTTTCTTTTTAGTAAAGTAAGATGCATTCCATAGTGAATATTGATCACAAGACATATAAATTGTGATACCAATTTTCTACAAACATCCATATTATAAGAACTATATAAAATTCTTACAGTTCGTGCAATGAAGGTTAAATGTTGAATCATAAAGGGAATACGGCTATTATGAATTTCCAAATCTTTTCTTTAGGAGGGTATGAAATGTCTGAAAAAAAAGTTCTAATTGTAACTGGTGATGCTGTAGAAGCTTTAGAGGTGTATTACCCGTATTTCAGGTGTTTAGAAGAAGGTTTTGAGGTGGATATCGCTGCTCCTCATCAAAAAAAGCTGAACACAGTCATCCATGATTTTGAGGATTGGGAAACGTACACGGAAAAGAGGGGATATATGGTAGAGTCCAACCTGACTTTTTCCGATGTGAACCCTGGTAATTACGATGCATTGATCATTCCTGGGGGACGTGCTCCCGAACATATCCGCATGAATGAAAATTTGCCAGGAATCGTAAGCCACTTCTTTATTGCAGAAAAGCCTATTGCCGTTATGTGTCATGGAAGCCTTGTACTAACGACAATTGCGGATCAAGTGAAAGGGCGAAAGTTAACTGCCTACCACGCTTGTAAACCTGAAGTACAAAGCATCGGAGCAGAATACATGGATGAAATGAATTACGTCGATCATAACCTTATATCCGGTCATGCTTGGCCAGATCTTCCTGCGATTATGAAAGAATTTGTAAAGCAGGTGAATGGTTCAAAAGTAAATACGTAAGCGCAAGCTATTATGAACGACGATGTAGATAAATAGTTTTATTCCATTTAATTGAAGAATTCTGGATGACTGAATTTCGAGATTACAGCGTAATAGTGGAATGTAGATGGGAACCGTCCCCCCTCTTTTTAAGATTGTATCTTACATTATCTTAAGAAATGATAACTTGCTACGAAGGTGTCTTTACTATTCAAACGTTACGTAAGGAGATCCGAGAAATTGTGAGACTCCTACGGGGTGAACATGTTAGATGAGACCTTGGAAAACGAAATTTGAGGAGGCTCAGCAAACGTGAGCGATTTCACGGACCTCCTAAATCTATTCTGTTAACAGAAACCATTCATTCAATATCTCAAAACTGAGTCTTTAAAAACAGGGTATTTTTTTGAACAACAGAGTATAAATTCTACTTTTTGTCATTCATACGATAAAAGGGCGATATCAATCGCCCTTTTATAGTGATTTACCTGCTTTTTTGACAGGTTTCACACAGCATTTCGCCTTCATTTCTTAAATAAGATTTCACTTCTGCAAACCCTTTCATTTTAGGGTAGCGTAATTTCACATAGACAACATCGTTGCCGCTTATTTCTTTACCGCAACTTGCACATTCGGGTGCTCGATTTATCAATTGATCCACCTCCAAATGAATGTCTTCCCCTTTTATACGTATTGCTTCTAAAAAAGTTCCTTGCCCTACCATTTTTTCATTTTGCCCCTTAAAATTCAATGTTTAAATCACTTTTTATTTCATTAATTTTTTTATGATTGATCTGCCTGCCAACTAGTTTTTTTTAACCTCGGAGTCATAGTGAGCATGCCATCCTTTTGTGAAGTGTCGCTTTCCCAGAAAACTACCATCTAAGGATGATCTAATACCCAATCAAGTCAATAAAAATGTAAATAAAGCTGTAATTACTTAGATTATAAAAATGGGTTTTTCAACTTGTTAGTCGCCAGCTTTTTCTGACTCTGGTTTAGCCTTCTTCATCACTTGATAAATGTTTTTCACTCCCACAAGCACTAATAAAATCATTGCGATAGTGCGGATATCAATCCCGTTCCCCATGTAGATAGCATTAATATATAAAATAATTAAAGATGCAGCGATAAGAATAACGTTGGTAATGAGAATGATTATATTTTTTGCATTCATAGTGTACTCTCCTTTTCTCTTGTTACTTCCTCTTATTTTCACAGAAATTCCATAACAATTATTTCAAATTATTGCATAGGTGACAAATGTGTTTTTAGAGTGTACCCTATCTATTAGCATTCACTTATACTAGAATACAATTGACTTAATTTTATGATAATGGTATTGTGGTTGTTTATGAGATGAAAATCAATTACTATAGAAATAGCGAATTTTTTAATGAGGAGCGTATATATGAAACCATCCATTTACGGATTGACGTTTGATCAATTGACGGACTGGTTGATTGAGCACGGAGAGAAAAAGTTCCGAGCGAAGCAAGTATGGAATTGGCTCTACCAAAAGCGCGTGACGGATTTTTCACAAATGAAAAACTTGAACCAATCCTGTGTGGATCTGCTTGATCAACACTTTACAATTGAAACGTTAACCGAAGAAATTAAACAGGAGTCAAAAGACGGAACCATTAAGTTCTTATTTAAGCTTAATGATGGAAATGTTATTGAAACCGTTCTGATGCGGTTTAATTATGGTCTTTCTGTCTGTGTAACCACCCAGGTCGGATGTAATATCGGGTGCTCGTTCTGTGCAAGTGGTATTTTACGTAAAAACCGCGATTTAACGAGCGGGGAAATTGTTGAGCAAATTATGCAAGTACAGCACCACCTTGACCAGCAAGGAAAAGATGAGCGTGTCAGTCACATCGTTGTCATGGGAATTGGTGAACCATTCGATAACTACGACAACTTGATTGACTTTTTAAAAGTCGTCAACGACCAGAAAGGCTTGTCCATTGGAGCTCGCCACATCACGGTTTCCACGAGTGGAATTGCACCGAAAATGTACGAGTTTGCGGATGAAGGCATCCAAATCAATCTTGCTCTATCCATCCACGCACCAAACAATGAGCTGCGTTCACGAATCATGAAAATCAATAAGGCGTACCCGTTAGAAAAACTGATGCCTGCGATTGATTACTATCTTGAGAAAACCAACCGACGGATTACGTTTGAGTATATTCTGTTGCGCGACGTCAATGATCACGTAGCCGAGGCTCATCAGCTTGCAGATTTGTTGATGGATAAGCGCCACTTGTCTTACGTGAACTTGATTCCGTACAACCCAGTCGCTGACCATCCTTACGAACGAAGTGAAAAAGATGCAATTTTGTCGTTCTATCAGACATTGATGGATCGCGGAATTAAATGCGGAGTGCGCACTGAGCATGGCACGGACATTGACGCCGCATGTGGACAGCTACGCAGTAAGCAAATTGAAAAAGAAAAAGCACGCAAGAAGAAAAAGATGCAAACAAACTAAAATAAATGCATGAGGCCACGGGCCTCATGCATTTTTATTTCTAAAAGCGTAAGTATTTGATATTGAAAAGGTACACTTATGCCCCCTACAACTTTTACATTAACGAGTCATTAATAATGAATATGTTAAAAAATATAACAAATCTATAACAGACTAATTGAACGAATCAAAATATGTTATATTAATCTAGGTTTCTTATTAATAACCAATGTAGAAGGAGTACAGTTTATGAATAATAATAGAATAGAATCCATTTATTTCTTAAGATTATTCGCAATGCTTATGGTGGTACTCGTTCATGTCACCGCTGTTTTTCAATCAACTCTCACGCAGGGCACGGATGCGTATGCCACTTATCATTTTATCAATCGAATTATCCGTGTTGAGGCCGGAATATTTATTATGATTACAGCCATGGTATTTTTTTATAAATATATGAATCAAAAAATGGACCTCAATGAATTGAAACTCTATTATAAAAAAAGGGTCATGTATATCCTTGTTCCCTACCTTGTATGGGCGGTATTCTATGAAGCATTTTCTGTCTACACGGGGCTCGTTGAATTGAACTTTGTAGAGATGACATGGCGAATTCTTCAAGGAGAGTCATTTTACCAACTCCACTTTATCTTCTTGATCGTCCAGTTTTATCTCGTTTTTCCTATTCTTCTATATGCAGCAAAGAAGATAACCTTTTTCAGGAGGTATATGTGGTTAATTGGTATTGGAATAGAAGTAGGCTTCTACTTTCTTAACCGGGAATTCAGCTTGATCCCTTTCAATAGTTTCATCAGTTCCTTGGGTCCTTACTTGCTTGGTGCATGGATTGGAACGTACTACTTGAAACAAAAAGCCAAAATCTATAATCGGTCTACAATTGGCTGGTTGCTTTTTGCTATTATTGCAGGAGCCTCCTTTGTTTATTTAAATTACCATCTTTATACGGTAGCTTCGTTTACGCTTCCTGGCTATGTTTATCTGGTCGTGAATTTATTTTATATCGTAAGCGGAAGCTTCATTCTATTCCGTTTGACGGAGATCATCTGCGATCGATGGCCTGGAATCATTCCTTACGTAAAGAATATAGCTGTTTATTCTTTTGGGTTTTATTTGCTGCATCCAGTCATATTAAAAGTGGTTGCTCAATTCGTTCCCGTATCTGCTGGTGAATGGTTCCACATGGAAGTAGCAGCAAGGTTTTTATTTACACTTGTGTTGTGTTACTTCGCTATTTATATGACCCATCGGTTCTTCCCTTACCCTGGGTTAATTTTTGGAAAGCTTCCTAAGAAAGCTCGTTTCTTTATAACTCCAGAAAAACCTATTTTCGATCACCAAAAAAATGTTTCCTAATTAATAAAAAGCATGAGGCTAAGCGCCTCATGCTTTTTGCGTTTACAAGAGAGAAAGATTTCGTTAGAGTGCTTTCCTTGAGGTTGGGTCGCAATACTTATAAGATAAGGACTTATCTCATCGAGTTACGGCGCTACACCTCTAAGATAGGGCGTTATTCCATTACATTAAGGATTTATCCCTCTGAGTTAGGTCCCTATCAGCATCCATCAATTCCATAAATAGAGCCAGCCCAACCTACTGGACTGGCTTTACAATCATATTATAAATGATCACCATTCATAATGGAGTTTTTCACGACTACATAATCGACGTGGCGAATCGCATCAATATGGCTTCCCCCTGCGTACGAAATCGCGGACTGGAGATCCTGCTCCATCTCAACTAGAGTATCTTTAAGGGAACCTTTGTGAGGCACTATCATCTTTTTCCCTTCCACATTCTTCTTCTCGCCTTTTTGATACTCAGAAGCACTGCCAAAGTATTCTTTATATAGCGTTCCGTCTTTTTCAATCGTTTCCCCTGGAGACTCTTCATGACCGGCAAATAAAGAGCCGATCATAACCATGGAAGCACCGAATCGGATTGATTTGGCAATATCTCCGTGTGTGCGGATACCGCCATCAGCAATGATTGGCTTACTTGCTGCTTTCCCGCACCATTTTAAAGCAGCTAATTGCCATCCGCCCGTTCCGAAGCCTGTCTTCAGTTTGGTGATACACACTTTTCCAGGTCCTATACCTACTTTAGTAGCGTCTGCTCCAGCATTTTCCAGCTCACGTACAGCTTCCGGAGTACCTACGTTGCCGGCAATAACAAAAGTTTCTGGTAAGTGGTTTTTAATATGTTGAATCATTTCGATCACGGAGTTGGAGTGACCGTGAGCGATATCAATCGTAATAAACTCAGGGAAAAGCTTTTCTTCAGCTAATTGCTGAATGAACTCATACTCCTCTGCTTTTACTCCAACACTGATTGAGGCAATCAGATCCCTTGCTTTCATATCTTTTATAAAATCTTTACGTGTTTCAGGTTCAAAGCGATGCATAATGTAAAAGTAACTGCCTTCAGCAAGAGACCGTGCAATATTTTCGTCAATAATCGTCTGCATATTGGCAGGAACAACTGGTAATTTAAATTTGTGATTTCCTAAAGTAACTGTAGTATCGCATTCAGAACGACTGTTTACGATACATTTTGCTGGAATCAATTGAATATCTTCATAATCGAATACATTTTCCATAGTTAAACACCTCTAAAAACCGAATATTATACATTCGGCATAATATAATTGTTCGTCTATAAGTAAATTTACAAGATCAGAGACCTCTTGTCAAAGCATATACATTGTTACTTCCCAGATAATTGTCCTTTACATTCTCCTTTTCGTTCGTGTTCTTAACTATTCACTAATATAAGAAAAATTTGACCAAAGTTTGAAACGTTATTTGTACATTTTCGTATAACAGATAAAGGAGTGAAAGAAATGGAAGCATGTGTTTATTTTTCGGATAATTTCTTCTCTGCAGGCCGGACAGACATTTACAATGAAGAAAAGGAAATGGTTGGCTCATTAAACTTAAAAAGTGCCTTTTCTTCAAGTGTTGATGTAGAAGATACAAATGGAGAAATAGTAGTTCAAGGTTATTTTCCAATATTTTCTAATAAATGGAGTGTGCAACAAACAAAGGGTGAAGAGCTTGGGAAAGTAAAAACCGGATTTTCTTTCTTCAAAAAGCGTTTTCGATATGAGTCAAAGAACCAGTCACTTGAGATCGAATCTCCTGCCATGTCAAAAGAGTATACAATGACGGATAAATCCGGCGTAGAAGTAGCTACTTTCCGTAAAGTCAGCGGCGTTTTTCAGTCTGCGGCTTTCGAATTAAAAAACCACACCTCTTCTATATCAACTGAAGAATTGATTTCAGTCGTCATGGGAGTAAATGCGATTGAAAAAAGAAGAAGATCCACTGCGCACGGGACGCCTACATAAGCACAAAAGCGCATTAAATCATTTATATTTTCCTAGATAAAAGACAGAAGGAGATGTCTTCTTCTGGCTTAAGGTAAGTATTGAAATTGTGCTTCCACCCTTGCAACAATCTCCTGCTGCCCAGGTTCGATGGGAGTGAGAGCTGCTGCACTCATCACCTCAGCTTTTGGATAAGGACGGATGGGAGCTGTCTCACTCCCTCCCTTTTCAATCATTCTGATAGGCGTCTGCTCTAAATTCAATCGCATTGTGTTCGCAATGGTCTGCGCGTGTGCGAGTGCTTGCCCTAAAGCTATTCTTAAAGCTTCTTGATAATATTGTTCTGGATTTTTCAATGTGAATTGAATATTAGAAACCCTGTTTGCTCCATTAGAAACGGCTAAATCAACGATTGCTCCTGTTTGGTTGATGTCCTCCACTCTCACAGAGAGAATGTGCGTGACTTGATATCCACGGAATTGCTGCTTGCCGTCCACATAATCGTATTCAGGAAAGATGTAATAATCGGCCGTTTGAATATTCTCTTCCGATATGCCCGCTTGAATTAATGATTGTGTAATCTGACTGATTGTTTCGGCATTTGACTGCTGGGCTTCCTTCAATTCACGATTGTTTGTCTCTACACCAAAGCTGAGAATGGCCACATCTGGCCTTGCCGCTACCTTACCAGTTCCGTTTACTGTCATCATCCGTGCTTCTCCGTGGCTCCGGTTCATTTGAGGATAATAGTACAAAATCGGAACCCCCTTTCCTTGAACCTTCTTCTACATTTGATGACTCTATAAAAGAAATTATGCCGGACAAATAATGTAGCCCCATTTTAAAGAGGGCTACTATACTTTATTTTAATTTGTCATACAAGCGCATGAGCGCAACTGCAAATTCTCCACGGGTAAGATTGTTTTCTGGCAGGAACAGACCATTAGGATAACCGTTCAACAAACCAAGCTCAGCTGCACGTTTAATGGCATCTGCATAATAGGAGTCCGGCGGAACGTCACTGAAATCAGTCTCATCCTCATTAGAAGGTGGGATATAAGAGACATTGAAGTATTCGCAGATTCCTTTGGCGTGTTCCACTGCTACCTCACGTTGAAAAGATTCATTTATCATAAGTAAAGCTTCTTCTTTATTGTCCATAAACCCATTTTCCGTCAGTATTGCAGGCATGTTCGTTTCACGAAGTACGTGAAAGTTCGCCTCTTTGATTCCACGCCAGTTTTGCTTTGTTCCTTGGCGAAGATATTTACCTACAGCTGTAGCAAGTTTTCCTGACTCTGCGTTTAAGTTACCTGGATATACATAGATTTCTATTCCACTGGGGTTTTGTCCGGAAAACGAACCATCAAATGCATTATAATGAATGGAAACGTAAATGTCTGCTTTCCGAACATTCGCTAAATCTGTTCTTTTCACTAAGGGAATATCTTCATCTGTCGGAGCAACAAGAAGTGTAGCAAAGCCGCACCTCTCAAGTTCCTGCCTCAAAATTTTTACAACCGCTCGGTTAAACTCGTTTTCTTTAATTGACCTTCCTAATTCAGGTATAAACGGAGTACGTTTTCCAGCCGTATTCATACCATGGCCGTCATCCAACGCGACTAGTATTGTCATATTTCTCACTCTCTTAACTAATATTCAGGGCTTTAAAAGGTCCACGTATACGATTTGAATCCTGTAATTAAAGCTTATATACCGATTTATGAAAATACTTGCATTTTCCCCTAAAACCCTACTATCAGTAAATGCGCCAGTATTTAAAAGGGATTGTGTGAATGAACCATTCTGTAAAAAAAGTCCCGGAGCATTCGCCCCAGAACTCTCTACTCTTCTTCCTCTTCAGAGGTTAGCTCTTTTCCACTTCCCTCAAAGATTTTCATCGACTTGTTTTCAAACTTAACTGGGTAGGTCACTTTGTACTTCTTCACCTGTACTTCTCCGTCTTTCGTCTCTTCAGCTGTTAAAAACACAGTCACTTCAACGTATTCATCTATTGGATCAGCCACCAAGTTATCGACAGTCACAGACAAGGAGTTGTAATATCCTGACCTGAACTCTTCAAAAGACATTTCCTCCTGCTGAGTGCTGCCAAGTAAGGAATATGCCGTAACAAAGTCCCCTTGATTGATACTGTCATAAAAATAGTGGACTAAATAGGTCGCTTGCTCCGTCGGTGTTCCAGTCACCGGAGACTGAGGCTGGTTTTCTGTCAGCTCAGGAAAATCAGGCAGAGATTTCATTGGTTCAGCGCTCCAATTTTTAACCATCGGAAGAACACTTGCGATTGGTATGCTGAAACCTATGGACTCTTTTCCAAGCTTAGCCGAATTAATGCCAATGACTTCGCCTGTATGGCTATCGATTAATGGACCTCCGCTGTTGCCTGGAGATATCGGAGCAGAAATTTGATAAACATCCTTATATTCGAACGGGTCTATGTTCAAATTACGATTCAATCCACTGACTTCACCACGCGTCACAGTATTTTGCATCCCCAGCGGACTGCCCAGGGCTAGTACTTCATCGAGAAGCTCTACCCCACCATCTGTCTGAATCGTTAAAGGCTCTTTCCCTTTCAACCCTGGCACCCTGACAACAGCGATATCTGTGTCACGGCTGACCCCGATCACACTGCCCGACATTTCTTTTGAATCTGCGGTTACCACCTTCACTTCATTTGCATTAGCGACTACGTGAGCATTGGTGATCACGTCGCCTTGTTCATTGTAAAGAAATCCGGATCCTATCGAACCATCTTCAAGCTCGATTTGGACCACCAGTTTCTGAGATTCATAGATAATATCTTTCGTTTTTTTCGATACTTTTTCTTCACTATCTTCCGCACTGAGCGGCTCAGTTAATGCAGCTGTCGCACGAAGTTCTTCTGAGATGGAGTCGGATATAAAGTAAGCGGATATCCCTCCACCTGCGAAAATCAGGATCGATAGTGAAAGGCTGATGATCCAAGCACGTTTCACATCTCTTCCTCCTATTCTACTAGCCATTCCAGATCGGTCACTTGAACTGTATAATCACCATTTTTTAAATCATAATAGACTTTTTCAAAGGTCCCTTCATCCCCTGGATTCAAATATACTGGATATACTTTTGCTGAATCTTCTTTTACAACTTCATTTTCCTCATTACGAATTACATAATTAGCTGTAACCGTACTGAGTATTTGGGTAGCTACACTTTTCACCCTTCCGTTTAATTTAACATCTCCGTACTCGTCTTTTTTTAGCTGGACATCCACAACTTCAAGGGCAGCGTTTTGATTTTTTAATTCATCTTTTGCTGCCTGCTGCATGGCATCCTCCATACGATCTTGCTGTGCCTGCTCAAAGGATTCTCTTTCTTGCTTAATTCGTTCTTTCAGCTGGATCAGCTTTTCATGGTTTGTGACATATTGAAGTCCCTGGTCCACGATAGCTACAGCCTCATTATACTGTTTATTCTCGAGCGCAGCCTCTGCCTTTTTTGTCGATAGAGAAACGATCTTTTCATTAATTTTCTTTCGTACCTTTGAAGTTTCTTCTAGATTTAAACCAGATAACGTATTAAGCTTGGCAGCGAGTTCATCAACCTGCGTCAACTTACTTAATTCATCATTGATTTGCCTGAGCGTAATCTGAGATTGAAGACGGTTAGCTTCAGGAGTGAGAGTTGAAAAAAGTTTACTCTGTTCATTCTGAATTTGATTTTGAATCGCCGTCAGTTGTTCTTCCGCTTTATTTAAATCATTAGATTTAATATGCTTCTCTACTTCCGCCATATCACTTTGAATTAGCAACACCGTTTGGACTGCATTTAAGTTTTCTTGTAGCGGAGGAAATTCAGGGCGTTTATCCACGGCCTTTATCAATATTTTCTCAGCTTCTTCATATTTTCCGTCCAGTGCCAAACGCTCGGCCTTTTCTTTATTCTGGATGACTTGTTCATTCACTTCTTGTTGGTGAGTGTAGGTCCAAAACAGTCCACCTGCAGTCAACAGCAAAGCTAACACAGGAACTAAAATGGGCCACAGGAACCTGGACTTCTTTTCTCCGCTTTCCTTATGTATGTGATTTCCTTCGTTATCTATTAAACGCGTACCACATTGGGAGCAAAAACGGGAGTCCTCGTGCACTTCTTTCCCACAATGAGGGCAAAAAGTCATCGGCCCGTCCTCCTTTTTCCTAAACTTTTCACTATTTTTTGGAATTTCAAGCAATCAACCTCATTATAGCATGAGAATCTATTGAGTCGAAAACTAAAATTGAACCATTTTACCCTATTCCCCATATTCATTTCTTTTTCCAATTATGACAACTTTTAAAAAAACCATGAGAGACGCACTGCCCGATTCTCTGCTTATGCATAAGATGAGGTATCCCAAGCGAGAGGAGTGTAAATATGAGCAATCAAGCTAATAACAACAACCAGCCAAAACGTAAACCCTCACGCAAATCCTGTTGTGGTAAAAAAAGAAAAGGGACCTCTAGATAAGATTTGAAAGAGTCGCTGAGTGAAATAGCGACTCTTACCACTTTAGCACTATTTACCATTATCTGATGTAATTAAAATGTAACATAAATGTATCCGATCTGTCCTTGAGCATAGGATTTATGACCTGTTATACTCCTCTCAGTCAACCTTTGAAAGGGGTAAAAAAGTCATGAAGAAATCATTCATTTTATTATTTACAGTGGCTTTATATACACTTGGTATTTTGAACTTCGGCTCTCAAACGCACACCACAGTTCATGCAGATGAAATAGACGAGCCATCTAAGAAAAAAACAACAGTTATGGAGCTGAAAACAATAAGTCTAGACGAAAAAGAAAAAGAGCACAAGCGTTTTGAAAAGAAGCGAAATGATAAGAAAAAACATGCTGCAAAAGCTGCCGTTAAAAAAACAGTCAACGTAGAAGCGACTGCATATACTGCTTTTTGTGAGGGGTGTAGCGGCACCACTTATACAGGCATTGATCTTCGGGCCAATCCCGATAAGAAAGTAATTGCGGTCGATCCTGACGTCATCCCTCTAGGTTCAAAAGTAAGAGTCCCTGGTTATGGAGTAGCCGTAGCCGGTGATATCGGCGGAGACATTAAAGGGCACCGTATTGATGTGTTTATCCCACAAGAAGCAAAAGCCTTCAAATTCGGCAGAAAGCAAATCAAAATTGAGATCCTTGAATCATAATTTACAAAAGCCCAGCTCTATAATCAAAAGAGCTGGGCTTTTCTTATTAATCTCTCGAGAACCTTGTTCTTTTAGCACAGCGATCAAGATAAAAGCTTTCTACACCACTTGTGTGCAAAGCAACCCCGTCCTCTAGGAACCACCATGTTCCTCTGTCAAGCTGCTTCACTATAAATTCAGTTGCTTCTCTTTCGTTCATATCTTCACTTAATTCTAGATCATGGGTAACCACTCGTTTACTGTCGAGCAAAAAAATAACATGCCATTCTCTTTTACTAGCCATTTGAGTTCCTCCTTTATATGTAAATAGTTATTTTCTATTTACCCCAGCCCTTTTTAGTTTAATCTACCTCTCCCATAAAATACGTAAAACAGAAAAAACTACGCCTTTTTCAGACGTAGTTTCATGTTCTTTATGTAGGGGGAGGTGCGCCAGATGTTCGCCACGAAGTTCTTCGACTTGATTTCAACTGAACAAGGAAAAACCAACGAGTGACATGTAGGCAAGCGACAGGTATAAGACATCCCTCCAATTAGTTTATAGATTGTCCTGTCTTCCGTTTCAGTTTACCACTTGTCCGAACGATTAGTGTTAAGCGTTCGTAAAAAGTCAGTGAGAGTATTCTTTATAGTTCCATTGTATGCAGAAACCTTTACAAATAGACGAGCTATCCTTTAAAATAATTGACATTTAATAACATAGTAAACAAATAGGAATTAGGAGGTTTTAAATTGGCACAAACAGCTACTCCGTCCAATCAATGGAATAGACAGGAGAAAAAATATACTACTGAAATCGCTCAGTTAAATCCAATTCAAAAACCACTTGTCTGGGTCGGTGTAATTGCCGCACTCATACTATTTATTAGTATTGTAAGTGTAACCACATGGACTCAGGGCATTCTTTTTATCATCGGTTTAGGTTTCGGGCTTGCATTGCTCTATGCCCGCTTCGGATTCACTTCAGCTTTCAGAAGACTGATATCTGTCGGTAATGTCCAAGGATTGCAAGCTCATATGCTCATGCTTGCCGTGGCTACGACCTTGTTCGCTATTATTTTATCAACAGGTTTTAGTTTTACTGGTCAAGGGCCCCAAGGATACGTGTTCCCTGTCGGACTTAGTGTCGTTGCCGGCTCATTTATGTTTGGTGCTGGCATGCAAATGGGGTCAGGCTGCGCATCTGGTACCCTCTATACGGTGGGAGGTGGAAAATCTTCCATGGTTCTCACACTCTTTGGCTTTATTGCTGGATCAGTCCTAGGAGCTTATCACATCGGGTTTTGGCGGGAGCTCCCATCATTACCAGCCATCTCTCTTGCTGAGAGCACAGGATTTGGATACTTCGGGGGCTGGATCTTACAGATTGTCATCTTTTTAGGGATTTACGGTCTGACCTTGAAAATTTCTAAGAAAAAGAACCCGCCTAGAATGAAGCCTCTCGCGACAACTACTGGACTTAAAAAGTTATGGAGAGGGGCATGGCCGCTGCTTCTTGCTGCTGTTATTCTAGGGTTGTTAAACGCCTTAACGTTAACAATAAGAGGAAATCCCTGGGGCATCACATCAGCGTTTGCCTTATGGGGTTCTAAGTTCTTGCAAGTCTTTGGTGTCGATGTCGCAAGCTGGACGTATTGGCAAGGAAATGATGCATTGAATAAGAATGTCCTTGCAGACTCTACAAGTGTCATGAACTTCGGTATTATAATCGGCGCATTTATTGCTGCTGCTTTTCAAGGAAACTTCAAACCAGGAAAAATTAAGCCAGGAATTGCAGCGGCTTCCATCTTCGGTGGCGTACTGATGGGATATGGGGCACGCCTTGCTTTTGGCTGCAACATTGGTGCCTACTTCGGTGGTATCGCATCCTTCAGTCTTCACGGGTGGGTTTGGATGATCATGGCTCTCCTTGGAACGTATCTTGCCTTGTTCATTCGCCCTCTATTCGGATTGAAAAACCCAAGTCCTAAAGACTCAATTTGTTAAGTATAAAATCTCAGAGCACTGCTCTGAGATTTTTTTTTGCAGGCAGAGACCTCCCCTGTTCTTCTGCATGTTTTTTTGCCCAGTAGCAGAGACCACTAGGTAAACATCATCATTACCTGTTTCTTTTCCACGCAATCATGTCACATGAAGCCCTTTTGTATTTTCAAATAGATCCTTGTATAAAATATCTCCTTGTTCTTCAAGATAGAAAAGGATGGATTAACCAAGTATATCTAAAGGAGCTATCGATTTATGGATATCTTTGAACTAATATTTAGACTCGTTCTTGCCTTTTTAACTCTCCTAGTACTGACAAGAATTATGGGGAGAAAAGAAATCTCCCAGATGACTTTTTTCAACTTTGTTTCAGCCATTTCAATCGGGACATTAGGTGCTTCCCTTGCCATAGACTCCACCCTTAGTATTCAGAATGGGATGATCGCGCTTGTGGCATGGAGTGCTTTCACTATTCTCCTGGGTTACATTGATATTAAGTCTAAAAAAGCTCGTACTGCTGTAGAAGGCGAGCCTATTATTCTTATTAGAAACGGAAAGATCATGGATGAAGCCTTACAAAAGACTCGTCTTGATGTTGACGCCCTAAATGTTTTATTGAGAAAAAAGAATGTTTTTTCTCTATCAGATGTGGATTATGCGATCTTTGAGACAGACGGAACTCTTTCGGTATTGAAGAGCCACACGAAGCAAACGGTTACTAAAGGGGATATGAATACTCCCCTCAATCCGAACGAAATGTTTTCTTTACCTACAGCAGTTATTGCAGATGGAAAAGTAAATAGAGGAAACCTGGATAAATTAAACCTTGACCAAAATTGGCTTGATCAGCAGCTGAAGTTATCTGGTGTGAACTCTGTAGATGATGTGTTCTATGCCGAGGTGCAGAAAGACGGTTCTTTATATGTAGATCAAAATGAAGATATGCTTCATTAGGTAAAAGGATAGCAGTTATTCATATATAGCAGGATTATAGAAGGCTCGATATGGAAGCAAGGTGAGTTTGAAAGTTTCCGTTGCGATTAATTCCACCGATTGTATATGCGTAATTTACTTGGCAGGGCGATGGAGCTGGATGAGTCGTTTTCTTTCCAGGTAACCCTTCCTCCTACACTTAACAGCCGGTTTATAAACTAAAAAAGATCCTGTCACCTTGGTGGCAGGATCTTTAATTGATTTATTGATTCAATTGTTGTTGACACTGTTGAACAAGCTGCTGGATTTGTTGTAATTGCTGAGCAGCATTTTGTTCTGCTTGACTCATTTGCTGTTGAGGTGCATTCATTTGCTGGTTAGCTGGATTTCCAGCCTGAGCCTGCTGCTGAAGTTGCTGGGCGTTGCTCTGTTCCTGCTGCTGCAGTTGCTGAGCAATCTGAGCGATTTGTTGTAACGTCTGCTGTGCTTGTTGGTTAGCCATACGGAATTCCCCTTTCAAAATTAGGTACTATCGTATTTTCTCTATCTCCCTGTTTTTTATACGGGATAATTCCTTTGCTGCATTAATTTTAAAAATGAAAGGGATAAAAGGACTAATATGAAACAGGACGGAATAGCAATAACAATCGTAACAGCTTGAAGGGTCGATAGGTTTCCAATAAATAATAACGCTGCAGGCGGAAGGGATAATGCGATGGCCCAAAACAAGCGGTTCCACCGTTCTGGATCCCTGTTGACAGAACGCTGAGCCACTGCTGCAATAATGTAGGAAGAGGTATCATACGTCGTCGCAGTAAAGATCATGGATAACAAAGTAAACAAAGCCACCATGACTCCTCCTAATGGAAGTGTATAAATGATAGAGATAATGGCCTGATGAGGGACGCCTTCCTGGATAAATGAAGAGACATTCAAGACATGGGATAACTGCAGGAAAAGACCGTAGTTCCCTATAATGCAAAAAAACAGCCAGCACCCAAGTGGTCCGAACACAATAGTACCCAAAATCATTTGCTGAATCGTCCGTCCTCGCGATACTTTTGCAATAAATAATCCGATCGACGGCGCGTAAACAATCCACCAGGCCCAATAAAAAACTGTCCATTTCTCTGGGAAGCCTGATTTACCGATTGGATCAATCCAAGTATTCAGTCTAAAAAAGTTATTAGCGATCAGCCCAATACTATTCGTGGAGACCTCCATAATGAAAACCGTAGGGCCCAGAATAAAAATCAGTGAAAGAAAGAGCAAAATTAAATATAGATTTAGATTACTCAAGGTTTTTATCCCTTTTTCAAGACCAACATACACGCTCCCTGCAAAAAGCAGAGAACAAACCATCAGAATCATTACGTTCATTTGAAAACTTTCATTGATCCCTGTCACTTTGCTGATGCCTGAAGTCATCATTGGTACACTGATCCCAAGTGTCGTTCCAGAAGCTCCTAATAATCCTAGAACGAAAAACAAGTCAATTCCCTTCCCCACCCACGTGTCTGTATAATGATGCAGCATAGGACGGCAAGCTTCACTGATCTTAAGAATCGGTTGTCCCTTTACATGATAGATATAAGCAATCGGTAATGCAGGAAGAGTATAAATTGCCCAAGCCGTAGGACCATGGTGAAACATACCATAGGCGGCACTCCATTCAATTGCACTTGCAGTATTCGGAGCTAACCCAAGAGGAGGGTCTATCATGTGAAACCCCCACTCGATCGTGCCCCAGTACATTATGCCCGATCCAATCCCAGCACAGAAAATCATAGCAATCCAGCTTAAGCTTGAAAAAGCAGGAGTCTCCTGCTTTCTTCCCAATTTAATCTTTCCATAGGAGCTAAAGGCAACCCACAGAAGGAAAAGCAAAGCAGACATTCCCGCCCATAAAAAGACGATGCCCATCGCTTCATTAATTTGAATTCGAATGGTATCAAACCAAACATATAACGTATCAGGGAATAAAAATATCGCTCCACATACAATCGTCAAAAATAGTAAAGCTGCAATAAAAAAGTGCCAATCGATGACCGTGTTTTTCACAATTTAAAACTCCCTTAAAGAGACTGGCCTTTTTTCTGGCTTGTACTATTTTTATTCGAATCGATATTCGATAGAACATCGGAATATCTCTACCTTTTGCACGACTGTTCTCGTAACGGAAATCCCTTTTTATGTAATACTAAATATTCCATTATAAATTGGTTCTTTTCAATCTAACTATTTAATGTATTCAAAAAATACAATCCTATTTCCGAACGGATCTCCAACCCGAATTTCTCTCGTACTCCAAGGAGTTTTTTCAATGCCAGGACGTGCATATTTATATTGCTTTGAGCTCAACTTGGTATGAAGAGCATCTAAATTTTTTACTTCAATTCTAATTGAAGCTCCAGGACAACAATCTCCATAATGCTCTGTTAGTTGGATAATGCATTGATCAAACGATACTTGCATGTAGATAGGAAAGTCATTTTCTAATCTAAACTCCCAATCCACCTTAAATTCTAAAAAAGTCAAATAGAATTCTTTGGCTTTTTCTTCATCAAATATCCGAAAGATAGGTGTTGGGGTTTTTAACCTTATTTCATCAGTCTTCATATGGTTTATCACCTTTCCTTTTAATTATAATCACTTGTTTAACATAATATCAGGTGAAGCTCCGTTAGTTCTATTAAGCTCAGCGGAAAAGTGCATATGACTACTACCACTAATAACAATTCCATAATAACTAACTGATACCTCTTCTTCTCTGAGATTTTTCTTTCGTTAAAAAATAATAGGACTCTCTTTGGAAAAAGTTAAATTGATTGAATCCTTTTAATTTATATTTTCGTATATTCTAAGAAAAGGAGGAGAAACCATGTTTAAAAAACTATTAGCAAGTGTAGGGGTAGGCGCAGCAAAGGTTGATACCCAGTTAGAAAAAGAACAATTCATTCCAGGGGAAGACGTGCATGGCAAGGTAGTCATAAAAGGTGGAGATGTTGACCAAACTATCGATTCTATCCATATATTCCTCATGACAGAAGCGGTCCGTGAAGTGGATGACCGAAAAGTTAAAGAAAAAGTAGTTCTGCAAAAGTATCCTATTACTTCGCAGGAAACGATTAAGAAAGGTGAAACAAAAGAAATTCCATTCTCCATCAAAATTCCGTATCATGCTCCTGCATCTCTCGGAAGACTTCCGATTTGGTTTGAAACAGGACTCGATATTCCGAGGGCTCTGGATCCAGAAGACAGAGACCCGATCAAGCTGGCTCCACACCCTTCTATTGAGAGTGTGCTAGATGCCCTAAGTTACCTTGGATTTCAGCTTAGAAAAGTTGAAATGGAGTCATCAAAACGCTTCGGTTATGTTCAAGAATTTGAATTCACCCCAGGTGGAGAATACCGTTCATACTTAGACGAGCTTGAAGTGATTTTCTTCTTACAAGAAAATCATGTTGATGTCATGCTTGAAGTTGATCGACGTGCTCGAGGACTTGGCGGGTTATTTGCAGAAGCTTTAGAGATGGATGAAAGCCGTGCGAAAGTTACATTTACCAATCATGAGCTAAATGGACCATTAGATTCTGTCGTACGTAAGCTACAGCGCAAGATAGATCAATATAAGAAATAAGCAGTACCCGAGTGCAAGATTGAAATCGAACGACTTGATTAGATAGTTCATCCCTATTAATGTGTGAAATACTTAGCAAAATAAAAAAATCATATATAACAATAAACGTCTAGGCTGCGCACCTAGACGTTTATTGGTTCAACTAACCTTTTGTACCCCTAACGATAAAGTATAGGTATAAATCCATCAATTATTAAAACTAAGTAATATTTGGATCTGTAACTGCTTGACCAACTCCTGTGTCCACTACAGGAGTCCCATCTCCGTTGGTTTCAGAGATCGTCACATTTTCAGGAGCAATATACAACGAATCTCCAAAATTAATAACGCCACCACTAACGTTATTAATCTGAATTTTGCCAAAGATAATACAAGGCATATAACCATTCCTTTTCATGATATCTACTATATCTATATGATGGACCTTATACCTTGTATAGTTGATATGCGTAGTTCTATCCATTATTTATAGGATAAGGAAGTTGTCTCGATAGCGAGTACATATTCCCAATATACTAGCCTATAGTTTATATTAGCTTGATTTGTAATGCGAGTTTATAGAAATTGGCTTTTCTCCACCGCTGGAGCTTGTTCCTTTAACCTGTTTTAGCGTCGCTACTATAAGAAAGCTGACAATGACTAACAAAAGCCATGAACTCACTTTTCCTAGGTGAACGAGACTCCATGCCTCTGATTGGTTTGGGTATTCCCAGGCACCAAAGTAAGTCGCGATATTTTCTGCGACCCATATAAAAAAACCAATAAGAACAAAGGATAGGGAAAGAGGCATTTGGTAACGACTTCCATTAACCTCATAATCCACCCATGATCGCCAAAATACGATGAGAACTAATCCAGATAGCCACCAACGAACATCAATCCAGTAGTGATGCGTGAAAAAATTAAAATAAATTGCTGCTGCAAGAGGTACAACGATCCAAAATCGCGGCCATTGAACTAACCGAACATTCAACCTCCTCCAAGCCTGGCAAAGGTAGCTCGCTACACTCGCATACATGAATCCACTATACAAAGGCACGCCAAAAAATTTGGTATAACCTTCCTCGGGATAAGACCAGGAACCCATATGCACCTTAAAAATCTCAAGAGCAAGCCCTATAGCATGAAACAACGTAATAACCTTCAGTTCATCACGTGTTTCAAGTCCAGATCGTACCATCCACCATTGCATGAGAAGAAAGATAATGAGCAGCCAGTCGTACCTGGGCAGGAAGGGAAGTGGCAGAATTTGTGTAACGGCCAAAGAGCCAAAAATAACGACAGGAAACAAACAGGAAAGGGCTTGCTCCCATCCAAAATGAAGGAGTTGTTGAAATGCTCTTAGGATGCGCCTGCGGACTAATCTTTTAGTAAGCTCAATCGTCCTGTTCACTTTTATACTCCAATATATCGCCAGGCTGACACTCTAGCGCTTGACATATCGCTTCTAAAGTTGAAAATCGAACTGCTTTTGCCTTGCCATTTTTTAAAATGGATAGATTAGCCATCGTTATTCCAACCCTCTCTGAAAGCTCTGTCACACTCATTTTCCTTTTAGCCAGCATCACATCAATATTGATAATAATCGCCATATTTTTCACCTCATACCGTCAGATCATTTTCTGCTTTTATGTCTATGGCATTTTTTAGAAGCTTTTGAAGAACTGCCGTAAATACGGCAATCACTAGGGAAGCGAAAATAAATACCATACCGATCAGGATGACACCTGGAGCGTCATCTCTTTCTCCAATAATATAAAAGAATGGCAAGACGACCATATACACAATACTTATTGCAACTGCACAGAATTTCACATTTCTTAATGCTTCTACAGATGAGCTAGAAAATGCATAATTCTTATCAATAAAGCTCAAAAGTCTTAAAGCCTGGTACAATGCAATGAAAAATGGAATTGCTGCTATATACATACCTATTATTACAGCGTATAAAAAAGGAGCATAATTACTTTCTGATCCTTCACTCGCTATTGAGGGCAGCGCAAATATACATAACAGAAAAACCGTTAATCCAATCAGAAATACAACTGCTCTCAAAAAATTTGTTGATCCTCGATTCATTTCATCCACCTCGCTTGGTTATGTATTATTGATTATAATGTAATTTTTATCGTTTTACAATAAAACTATATCTTAATTTAACATATAATTATCGTTATATGTTCATCAATAAAGGATATGAGTAATACACAAAAAACGCAGCCACTTTTTACAAAAGAGCACTGCGTTCAAATAACTTTAGTGAGATTATTACGTCTATAGAGATATTAAATGTTTATAAAGTTTAAATAAGGAAATATATGGAGTGAAAATGGTTATCCTGTATTTTATGAGGTGTTTATATGAAACTATCACACAGAGTTATGATAGGAGTTATAATCGGAATTGCTCTTGCGTTAGGGCTTCAGCTAGGTATGATGATTACAGACAATTTTTTAATCGTTTGGATTATAGCACTTTTGATTGGCTTATTAGCTCGTGTCATAGCCCAGCTTGTTCTTAAAAATTTCGATACATCCAAATAGATGCGCATTATAAAAAGACACATTGCCAAGACAATATGTTTTTTTATGTAAGCTAGTTTTTCTTTATCTGTTCTCTTGACGATTCCAATTGATAGCCTTTGATTCTATTTTTGAAACTACTTCCTTCTTACCATTTATATAAGCATTTATATTAAAAGGATAGCGCTCAGCCAACTCAACTTTTAACTTTCCGTACTCCATTCTTTCCTTTGAATGGACCCTTAAATAATCTCGAAAAGCAACATGGCGTTCAATCTGCTCATCTCCTACCTCATAGATATGGACATGATGAGTTCGAACATCGCCGCCTTTTTCAAAATACCTCCGACCTGTTATTCCATTTTCCCCTTTGGGATGATAACTGATCGCTTTCATTGCTTTATTAAAATCGTCCACTTTGTTAATTTCTTTCACCACAGGCATTAGGTCAATAATGGGTTTAGCCATCATACCTTTTACAGAGGTGCTTCCTATATGGTACACATCTACCAATTCGTCTTTGAAAATCTCTCTTATTTTTTTCTTTTCTTCTTCAAACATAAACTCCCATTCTACTGTGTAAGGCTTAACCTCTACTTTTCTCATTTTGTTCACCTTTTCTTAGCTTTTAATCTCTCTTACATGAGCAACAATGGATTTCACAATTTCAGCCGCAGATCCACTTTGACTTAACCGCGGACTCTGGCCAGACCATAGTGACATTAATTCTGGTCGGTTCTGTTTAGCTGCTTCCTTTCGAATGCCCTTTGTCAAAGAGTTTTGTAATGGATAGTCTAATAGTTCACGTTCGTGGGCTTCCATTTCTTTAATGAAGGTGTTCTTAATACCTCTAGCAGGCTTACCACTAAATGAACGAGTTATAACCGTTTCTGTTTCACTTGTATGTAGAATCGATTCTTTATGTTGCGGTTTCGCTCCGCTTTCTTTACAAGTAACAAAAGCTGTGCCTAATTGAACGCCATCCGCACCTAGTACCAGAGAAGCTCGCACCCCTCTGCCGTCCATAATTCCACCTGCAGCAATTACGGGAATCTTCACTTGATCTGCGACTTGAGGTATGAGTGACATCGTGCCAATCATCGACTGATTGTAGGAACCAGAAAATGTTCCACGATGGCCTCCGGCTTCACTTCCCTGCGCTACCACGGTATCCATTCCATATTGTTCATTAAGGATTGCTTCTTCTACCGTAGTGGCCGTTCCCATTAAAACGATTCCTTCATTTTTAAGGTCTCGTATGATACCTTTCGGTGGAATTCCAAAGGTAAAACTGCATACCGGGACTTGCTCTTCAATAATTACATTGATTTGATTTTCAAAAAGGGATTCATCCACTTGCGGTTTCGCTTCATCTTTTATTCCTAATTCATTTCGAAAAGGTTCGAGTAACCGATTCGCTTCTTCTATTTCTTTCTCAGTCGCATGAGGATTTTCAGGCACAAACACATTTACGCCAAATGGACTTTGGGTTAAGTCCTTGATTTCTTGAATGCTCTCTTTCATAGTCTCAGGTGTCATATATCCTGCCCCGAGTGTTCCGAGCCCTCCTGCATTAGAAACCGCAGCGACGAGCTCTGGAGTGGTGACCCCTCCTGCCATACCAGCTTGTATAATTGGATGATGGATATTTAGCAACTCAAGTAATCGATTATAATTCCACATGTAGTCTACTCCTTTTGCTAAAGAATTTGAACCGGGTTTATCTTAACATATTTTTCCTGTTAATCTGATAACTTAACATTAAAAACATTTGCCATAAGCTAAGCCTTTTCTCATTAGCGGAAGTAATTATTTCTGAAAATTTTTTGCTTTCTAAGACAAATTAAAATAAATGGGTTTAGCGAAGCAAAAGCAGCAATGAGCAAGAAAGGTGAAGGCAGGTCTCAGCAAAGTGAATGCTCCATCTGTTACAAAAGAATCTTAGGTAAACATAAAAACCTCCAACATTGTGTAGTGCAAATAAACTTTTAGTACCCTGCCAAAACTGCAATAACTTCCTGGGTATCTGGGTCTACTAAAATAGTGGGGTAAGCATTTCTTTTTTCGCTGTCCCCTGGCGTAACCTTCAAGACCGTTTTGTTCAAATAATCTTCATCTAAATTCTGATGGGAGACGATTTCTTCATCAATTACTTTCTTTTCAATCTCTCCATTCAGCCATGCTTCCTTTTCCCGAAGTGCGATTTCAGAGTTCTCTACATACGACCAGACATTTTCTCTGATTTTCTGATCGGTCTCGCTACCTTGATTGCTTCTTTTTTCTATTGCCGTTGAATCACAACCTACAACAACGAACACAATAGATACAATCATTATGACTAGTTGCTTCACTAGTACCTTCCCCTTTGTGAGCTTTGTCGGTTTACTATGGTTACATTTTGAATAACCCCTCTAATTTTTACATCCTCCCCCTATCACTTTTTACCGATGACCTTTATAATAAGGAAGCATGAACTTTTGTAGAAAAGGTGTTTAAAAATGAGTTTATTAACTGTACAAAACTTAACCCACGGATTCGGAGATCGTGCGATTTTCGATGACGTTTCATTCCGTTTATTACAAGGAGAGCATATTGGACTGATTGGTGCCAATGGCGAAGGCAAGTCCACGTTTATGAATATAATTACTGGTAAGGTAGAGCCGGATGCCGGGACGATTACGTGGTCAAAGCATACGCGCGTCGGTTACCTCGATCAGCATGCTGATTTAAAGGAAGGCATGACGATTCGCGATGTTTTAAGAACAGCGTATCAATATCTATTTGATATGGAAACAGAGATGAACGAGCTTTTTACTAAAATGGGAGAAGTAGGTCCCGATGAATTAACAGAACTTCTAGAGGAAACAGGTCGGATCCAAGATGCCCTGACCAACAATGATTTCTATACAATTGATGCAAAAGTAGAGGAAGTGGCCAATGGTCTTGGGCTCGATGAAATCGGACTAGAGCGTGATGTATTTGACTTAAGCGGCGGTCAGCGCACGAAAGTGCTGCTAGCGAAGCTGCTTCTTGAAAAGCCGGACATTCTCCTTCTAGATGAGCCGACCAACTACCTGGACGTGGAGCATATTGAATGGCTGAAAAACTACTTGCTAGAGTATGATCATGCATTCATTTTGATTTCACACGATATTCCATTCTTAAACAGTGTTGTAAACTTGATCTATCATATGGAAAACCAGCAGCTAACCCGCTACCCTGGCGATTATCATGAATTTCTTCGTGTCTATGAAATGAAGAAACAGCAGCTGGAAGCCGCTTATAAAAAGCAGCAAAAAGAAATCGCCAATTTGAAAGACTTCGTGGCCCGTAACAAAGCGAATGCCGCAACGAGTAAAATGGCGATGTCCCGTCAAAAGAAGCTTGATAAGATGGATGTTATTGAGCTCGATTCGGAAAAACCGAAACCAACCTTTAACTTCAAACAAGCCCGGACTCCTGGGAAGTACTTGTTTGAAACGAAGGACCTTGTGATTGGATATGATGAACCCCTTTCCCGTCCGCTTAACCTTAGTATGGAACGCGGTCAGAAGCTTGCGTTATCAGGCGCAAACGGAATTGGAAAAACAACACTCTTGAAGAGTATACTAGGTGAAATCGAACCTGTCTCAGGCTCTGTCGAATTGGGTGATCACTTACACATCGGCTACTTCGAGCAGGAACTTAAAGAGATTAGCAACCACACCTGTATTGAAGAAATCTGGGAAGAATTCCGCCACTTTACTCAATATGAAGTACGTTCTGCCCTTGCTAAATGTGGCCTGACGCGTAAACATATTGAAAGCAAGGTTCAAGTTTTAAGCGGTGGTGAGAAGGCGAAAGTCCGCTTATGTAAATTGATCAATAAAGAAACCAACTTACTTGTACTGGATGAGCCCACCAACCACCTCGATGTCGATGCAAAAGCAGAGCTGAAACGGGCGCTTAAGGAGTATAAAGGAAGTGTCCTTCTCATTTCACACGAGCCTGAATTTTATCAGGATATTGTCACAGACGTTTGGAATTGTGAAGACTGGACCACTAAGGTCTTTCAATGAATGAACATTAAAAACGGTCATCGCAGCTTGTGGTGACCGTTTTTTATATTTATTTTATAACTGACCAATCGAGTTCACTGGAAGGTTTTATATCAATAGAATTCGTTTCGCTCCAAAAATTCGTTAATGTATAATGAGTATGATCAATGATTTGCTGCGCCGTTAGGTGGTCATTGTCACAAGTGGTGTGAGCATCTGAAATAAGAGTTACATTGTAACCAAAATCAAAAGCTCCTCTTGTAGTACAATCAACGCAGTAATCCGTCTGGGCGCCGCAAATATAAAGGTGGTCGGCTTGAATATCATCTAGGGTTCTCTTGAGTGATGTATGTACAAAAGCATTCGGCACAGTTTTAAAAATAATCGCATCTTGTTCCAAAGGCTTTTCTAATTCTGAATAGAGCTGCCAGCCTTCAGCCCCTCGTTTCATGGGACCTTCTGGATATTCATGCTGGACATATACAATAGGAATTTGCTTTTCTCTAGCCAAATGAATGGCTTTGTTCATGTGGTTGATTTTTTCTTCTCGTTTGTAGGCGTTTTCTACAACAGCCTCTTGCACATCAATTACAACGAGCGCTTCTTTTCCCATCTACTTCCCACCTTTGAAAATTATCTTCTTTATTTACTTTCTCTACTTCATCTCCTAGTTCCTGCGAATTTCGACTGCCAAACATTAAAATGAGAAAATAGAACCTATGGAATATTTTAATCGCACAATATTTAGAGTGCAGTTCAGGCAGCTTTTCACACAGTGGTAAAGGGCTTTAATATATTAATAGAAATAAAACTTTTTTAATGAATCCTTTAAATACCCCGTTTCGTATCAAGGATAAAGGGTAAAAAAATGGTATTAAGGGAGGATAGAAGCGTGAACGATAAAAAAGGATTAGAATTACAGAGGGAAGAAGTTAGAGAAAAAATGTATGAAGCGTATAATGCCCCTAATAACTACAGTGAAGTGCTAAGAATTTCTCAACAGCTGGATCAATTGTTGAATAAACTAAACGGAGAAGGATAATGGAACCTACATCGTTCCTCTAAAATGGTAAGGTATATTGCTTTTAAGCATGTCTTTCAATTTATAGGGAAGGTGAAGATGCTTCTCAGCCACCTCTTGATCTATCCATCGAATATCTTCAATCTCTTCCGGAAAGGATATCCTAATCTTTCCCCCAATAATTTCACCTGTAAAAGTAAAGAAAACGGCGTGATGCCCTCGTTCTTCTACAAATGCTTCACTTAGGCTGAATATCTGGTCAACTTCTACAATCAAACCCGTTTCTTCTATTACTTCTCTGATAGCGGCTTGCTTTAGAGTCTCACCATCTTCTACTGCTCCACCCGGTAGCGTAAAGTAAGACTCTTTTCTTCCTTTATTTTTAACCATCAATACCTGATCTTTTTCATTTAAAAGCAGCACATAAGCCACATCGACTCGTTTCACTTTTTTACCTCCTCAATGGAATAAAATCAACTGCCCAAAATAAACAAAGCTCATAATGACAATTACTAATGAGAAAGTCGTAAGGGAGCGAGGGAGTTTTCCGCGATAAACCACCAGGGACAGTCCTATGATTAGATGAAAGATCAGAAATAGTGATAAATTCAATTCACCCTCACTCCTCTGACTAGTATTGGATGGACGTAGATGGAGAAACAGGAGATTCCTCCATTTCCCATTCAGCCGGACCTTCGCTCGGTGCGATAGCCTTTCTCCAATACTCCCCGCTTTCTTTATCGAAGATGATAAGATTCGACTCGTTAGCTGAAATTATTTCGTATTTATAGCCATCTTCTTTTTCAACATCCACTTGCACATCTCTATTTTGTATAGGAGAAGGAGTATCCTTAGAATTGGCTACAGATTGAGAGATCAGCCAGCACCCAATCAGTATGCAAAGTCCTAAGAGAATATTTGAAAAGCTATGTAGTGATTTATTCATTTCTTAACCTCCATTACTTAAGAATCTATTTATTATGTATTCATAACAACCATCAAAGTCTATGCCAAAATTTGCATTCCATTCGGTGTATCCTTTTTAAGATTAGCACGGTAATAATCGATACCATCACAAACTTCACAATTTCCGTATCTTATGGTTATCGATCAGTCTTTGCATAGTAACTCTCCTCTTCATTCATCTTTGGAAAAATACTCATTTTCAACTCATTCCCCTCTCCCTCAGGTCATCCAAAATTTGGAATACCTGAGGGGAGGTGACTTTACACTTATTTTCTCATAGCATCCACGATGATCTACAAAATGCGAGAGAAATAAAATTAGAATACATCCTTTCGAGTGTTGTTCTATTTCATTTAATTACTGATAATAATTATGAAACAATCTCCCTCCAAACGGAGCCAACATCTCATCAATAAACTTGATTAGCTCACTTTTTTCATTTTCATTATAAAAGTATTGAGCACAATGTGTGAGTCTTTCCGCAATGACCTCGTCAAATTCTTTCAAGGAGCGGTACATCCATTTCCCCTCTCCTGTCCACATCTTATTGGCTCGTAAAATAAATTGGTGAAAACTTTCGATAAGCGCACTAACAGTATAAATGTCCTCCTGCCAGACTTGCGAGCCTTCTAGATCATCAAGAAGATCAGATAAAATATAGCGGTATTCATCCATTTTATGCGCAGGAAACGCACTCGGCCCTTCAGCTAAACGTACCTTCCCTTTTTCAACCAAGTCTTCCGCTTCTGTCCCGCCTTTAAGTACCACACCCTCTGCACACATGCGAGTAATCAGCGGAGTTCCTTCCTGTTGTTCTATAAAAAATTGAAGGTCAAGGGATTCATCATTATGGACAAAAGCTTCAACCGGAACACCGTGGAATAAGTATGACTTACGAAAAGAGCTCTTATCAATAATGATAATATCCAGATCAGAAGCAGGAGTTGCCCTGCCACTTACGACGCTACCTGATAATAAAGCAATAGAGCAATCGGGATAATGAGTTGATACAAATTGTCGGGCTTTATCCATCAGTTCTTTTTTCATTGCTTTCCATCCCCTTATAAAACAAGTCCAGACCATATTAAGGCCTGGACTTGAGTATTGATTAACAATAAAACGCAGCTCCAACGATGATCAGCAAAATAAATAGAACGAGGATTAAAACAAACGTATCGCCACGATCATACCTCGGTCCCCAGTATCCACAATGACTCATGTGATTTCCTCCTTTTTTCTAATCACCATAGCCTATGTAATTGGAGGAAAAGATGGATGGGCACTTACCTAACGAGCTGTCTTTGCATTCGTAAAACTTTACGCCTATAGAAAAAGCTTCGCTAAGATCACTCTTCTTCCTACTTACCTTCCTTAACCAATTGTGATTTCAAGAGTTCCTCCGATAAAACTGTTTGTTCATATGCATCTGAATCAATACTAAGCTCAACATCAATAGACTCTTAAGCATCATGAGTTCTTTCTGGACGGGATCTATCTAATTCATCGTTTTGTAAAAAGAATAACCGCAATGATCATGAGCACCATTCCAGCAATCCTCTGTCCATCCAACTGAATCTGAGGCATTCCGAACCAGCCGAAGTGATCAATTAATGAACTTGCAATCAACTGCGCTGTAATTAATGTTATGATTGCTGCAGCTACTCCTATACGTGGAACAGATAATACCATCGTTGAAACATAAAAAGCTCCTAGCAATCCCCCTAAAAGCTGCCATTTTGGCACTTGAAAAACATTCAGCAGATTCCCTCTTCCGAAAAACAACATAACCAGAAACAAAGCCACGGTCCCTACTAAAAATGAAACAAATGCTCCTTCGAAAATTCCAACCTTCTGACCGAGCCCGCCGTTTACGGTTGACTGTATTGCTACTCCAACGCCACCTATGAATACTAGCAGCATTAATAACCATTGCATGATCTCCCCTCCCTATTGTTGTGGTGTCAGATACAGGATGAACTCTTCAAGGTACAAGACACCAAATAAATCTTTGCCAGTACACAGTACCCACAATTCAGAATACTTACAATTATTGCAAACAGAGGGAGGTTTCTCAATAGTTTCAGGAAGGGTTTTACACTGAACTGTACCCCTAAAATGGACAGTTTAATAAAAGCGCCACTATTCCGTCTAAAACCTTTGGTGCTAAAAAATAGCCGAGACACGTGTCTCGGCTATCCTTATAGTTATTCTTATTTTTGTTCTTCAGCGAATTTTTGAATACGTTCACTAATCTCATCACGAACACGCTGGAAAACAGACCATTTTTCGTCATCTGTTCCTTCAGCTTTTGCGGGGTCGTCAAATCCCCAGTGGAAACGAGTTACGTGCGAAGGTGTCATTGGGCATTTGTCATTCGCGTCCCCACATAGTGTGATCGCATATGCGGCACTGTTCAATATATCCGGATCGATAATATCAGACGTTTGATCACTAATGTCGATTTCAACTTCTTTCATTGCCTTTACGGCGTTCGGATTTAAACCGTGTGCTTCAATTCCAGCTGATAGAACTTCGAATTGATCACCTAAATATTTCTTACCAAACCCTTCTGCCATTTGACTGCGGCAAGAGTTTCCTGTACATAGAAAATAAATGACTGGTTTGTTAGACATGGTGAATTTCTCCTTTATGGTTCAATTTTTTTATATAATCAATAGCCACACATATAAACCGACGAGCGTGATAAATAGCGTCGGAACGGTGAGAATGATTCCTACTTTAAAATAGTAGCCCCACGAAATACGGAATCCTTTCATCGATAAAACGTGAAGCCATAGCAATGTTGCTAAGGACCCAATTGGGGTAATCTTCGGTCCAAGATCAGAGCCGATAACGTTCGCATAAATCAATGCTTCCCGCATCGTTCCGGATGTATCTGTTCCGGCAATTGCTAATGCATCAATCATGACAGTAGGCATATTGTTCATGACAGACGATAAAATAGCTGCAATAAATCCCATCGAAATCGTTCCCACAAATAAGCCCTGATCGGCAGTTGCCTGTATGACATTTGCTAGCACATCGGTCAAACCGACGTTACGCAGTCCGTAAACGACAATATACATACCGAGTGAGAAGAAAACAATCGCCCATGGTGCTCCTTTGACAACATCACCTGTTTTGACGGCTGCACTTCTTCTTGCCATAAGTAAGAAAAAGACCGCTACGATTCCTGCGATGATGGAAACTGGAATTCCGAGTGGTTCACTGGCAAAATACCCGATGAGCAGAACCGCCAGAACACCCCATGACATGCGAAACATTTTAGAGTCCTGAATCACTTCTTTTGGTTTTTTCAATTGAGTTAAGTCATATTGCGCTGGTATACTCTTGCGGAAAAATACGAATAAAACCAACATACTTGCAGCTAATGAGAATAAATTCGGAACGATCATGCGAGAAGCATATTCGATAAATCCGATGTCAAAGAAGTCTGCCGATACGATGTTTACTAAATTACTGACAATCAACGGTAGTGACGTTGTATCTGCTATGAATCCACTCGCCATAATAAACGGAAGGATCATCGCTTCCTTGAAGTTCAAGTTCCTCACCATTGCCAATACAATCGGCGTAAGGATCAAAGCTGCCCCGTCATTCGCGAACAGCGCAGCTACCACTGCCCCCAACAACGTGACGTAAATAAACATTCGTTTTCCATCACCTTTGGCTACTCTTGCCATATGCAAAGCGGCCCATTCAAAAAATCCAATCTCATCAAGGATTAATGAAATGATAATGATGGCAACGAATGCCAGGGTCGCATTCCAGACAATGTCTGTGACAGCAAGGACATCCTGAAAGTCGACGACTCCAAAAATTAAAGCAAGAATCGCTCCTGCACAGGCTGACCAGCCAATGCCCAAATTCTTTGGCTGCCAAATAACTAAAACTAACGTAAGTACAAAAATAACTGTTGCAATAAGTGCCAAATTCAAAAGTATCCCCCTACTAATCGCACTGGATTCTGAGACCTGCTTCCTCCAATGCTGTTAATTTCTCTTTTTGATCAGGTATTTGTTCTAGTATTTGCAGTATGATCGGATAGGTTTCATGAGACGTATTCAAGGCATAAAATACCCATTGGCCATTACGTCGCTCTTTTACCAACCCAGCATCCCTTAATTTTCTAAGGTGCTGACTGACAGAGGGTTGGCTCATTTGCAAAACCTCTACGAACTCACAAACACAGCATTCTTGATCCTTTAAAAGCCCGATGATTGTTAATCGGGTTTTATCCCCTAATAGCTTCAACGTTTTTGCCGCAAATTCTAATTCAATGATGGTTTTCTCCATGTCATCACCTCGCTTAATATGATATAAGCATATACTTATATATGCAATAGGTAATACTAAAAAATTAAAAAATCCAGAAGCTTAATTAGCTTCTGGATCAATTTGTTGGTGATTTACTTATGAAGATTTCTTCCTGACTTCCTTTTCTCTTCTGAACTTACTACTCCTTGAAACTTCCTGATTGGCAGCTTTAAAGAACGAAGCTCCCATCAGAATAAGCACGAGTGAAAAAGGCAAAGCAGATATAATTAGGATATTCTGCAGCCCTTGAGTTCCGCCAAAATAAACGATGATAGCCGCCATGGAGGACAGCATAACACCCCAGACAATTTTCACGGTACTGGAAGGTTCTAAAGATCCCGATGAACTAAGCATCCCTAAAACGAAAGTTGCCGAATCAGCAGAAGTTATGAAGAAGATGGCAATGACAAAAATGGTGATGAAGGACATTAATGTACCTAAAGGATATTGCTCCAACACTCCAAAGGTTGCTGTTTCAAGAGCGTACTTCGAAATTTCAGCTACACCGTTTTGCTCGAGCTCAAGCGCAGAAACACCGAAGACCGCAAAGAAAATAAAGCAAACGAGCGACGGAACAATCAGCACCCCAAGCATGAATTCTTTCAACGTACGTCCTTTTGAAATACGGGCGATGAAGATACCGACAAAAGGAGACCAGGATATCCACCAGGCCCAGTAAAAGATCGTCCAGCTGTTGATCCATCCCCTGTTATCTTCATTTAATGGAGCTATTCGAAAGCTCATTTCAATAAAGTTCGTCATGTAATTTCCAAGCGATGCAGTGAACATATTCAATATGTGGAGAGTCGGTCCTACGATAAACAATAGAAGCAGCAAAAAGAAGCCGAGCCCCATGTTAATGTTGCTTAAATATTTTATCCCTTTATGAATTCCGGAATAAGCAGAAACGATAAATAGAACAGTAGCCACAGTTAAAATAATCAGCTGGAATCCATAGTTACTCGGCGTATTGAATAAAAAGGATAGACCTTCGTTAATCTGAGCAGATCCGAATCCTAGAGTTGCCGCTACACCTACAACGGTTGCAAAAACGGCTAATGTATCGACGAGCTTTCCAAAAATTCCATTCATTCGCTTTTCCCCAAACAAAGGAACTAGTGTGGCACTCACCAATCCCGGATAGCCTTTATGGAATTTGAAATAGGCAAGTACTAACGCGATAATTCCATAGACCGCCCAGGCAGAGATCCCCCAATGAAAAAAAGAATACTGCAAGGAGTCTTTGATCGCTTGATCTGAACCGAGCTCTGCCCTTGGAGAACTTTTGAACGCATGCGAAATTGGCTCAGCCGTAGTCCAGAAAACCATCCCCATTCCCATGCCTGCGCTGAATAGCATTGCAAACCAAGTCGGAAGGTTAAAATCAGGCTTTTCACCTTCTTTTCCTAGTCGCAGCTTTCCGAACCTGGAAAAGGTCAGGTAAACGCAAAAAAGAAATATGCAGGCCACGAGTAATAAATAGTACCATCCAAATTTATCTGATATGTATGAAGTAGCTGTACTGGAAACTGATTCTAAATGAGAAGGAGCGACAACTCCCCAGATGACAAACACGGAACAAAGAGTGACCGCGTACCAGAATACTGCAGTGACGTTTTTCATAAATCCACCTCTTCTATTGTTGTAACAACCATTCACTGATTGGATTGCAATATTGTAAATACCACTAGCTAAAAACTGGTAAACCACTTTTTATTTTTCCAGAAAAATATTTAGTGCATTTATGAATCAACCATTTACTTTCTTCACACAAGAAAACACGACCCTTAAAGAGAGTCGTGTTCTTCCTTAGTTATTTAACTTCAAGTGATACGTCATCGATAGAAATTTCATGACTTTCAGCTAATTGCCCCATCAAAAACTTAAGTGAGGCCGTGTCATCCGCTGTCATATCCCAATCAAACTCGTACGTCTGCATATCTTCAGTTAGAGAAACGACTTCGCTAAAGTAGCGATAGTAAGAGGCATTCTCTATCGTCACCTCAATGTTTCTCGGGATACTAGATTTGGCTTTAAAGGATAGAGTATACGTAATGTCTTTGCTTAACGAAAGCCCAGGTTGTTCTACTAGAACACTCCATGCTTCATTTCCCGCATTCTCAATATCTACTTTCAACTCTTCATCAATGGTCGACACATTCGCTTGTGCATCAAAGTGAATGTATGGAGACCAGGCTTCCATCCCGTTCGCAAAGTCTCCATTCTTCAATGGCTGAAGCTCCACGGAGTTGGATGTTTGCACAAGTCTTACATCATCTAAGTAGACCACTTCCGATTGGCCTCCAAGTTTGAAAAGCAGCTGTGATTCTAAGTCTGTAATGGTGTCAGGCATTTGGAACGTAACGGTGTGAGATTTCATTTCCTTAGAAAGATCGATCATTTCTGATGAATAACTCTCTGCTCCATCTTGACTGACGAAGTCTACTTCAAGGGACCTTTCTTTGTCTGCTCGAGCATTAAAAGTAAATTCATATTCCTGACCCTCCTGCAATTGAAGTCCAGTTTGTTTGAATATGAGGTCTTCAGGATCATCGCCTTTATCTAAAGGTTCAATTTTCGCTTCCCGTGTTTCCTCTGAGACACTTACCTCTGCTGAAGCTCCATTTTGAGAAATCAATTCCCAATAGTTGAGACGGGTCATATCCCCCTGGTCGAACGTTCCGTTATAAATACGGTTTCCGTCACTTAAAGGAGTCTTGGAAGTTGTTTCCTCCTGCTGACCGGTAACATCTTCTACACGAACATTTCCAATCCATACAGGTGCGGTTCCATTGCTACCCATATTAAATTCAAGTCTCGCGCCTAAATCTGTATCCTGATTCAGGGTGAAAGAGTAATTGTAAGACTGAACGGAGTCACTAAGCTGGAAGGTCTTCTCTCCAGAATAACTCGCATAGCCCCTTTCAGCTCCACCTGAAACTTTTGTCATCAAATTACGGTTCGTGTTCGATTTGGCATCAAAAGTCACTTCGTAGGTATGACCTTTCAAGATGGCAACCTTCTGAATCTGCTGCAAGGACCACAAAGCGTTTCCAGGGTTTTCAATTGTTGTCTTCGCGAACCGCTCTCCGTCAACTTCTGTAGTCGTCAGTGTACCCTGTCCCTCAAAGTTAGGTAGTTTTACAAAATTCCAATAGAGGGGATCAAGAGATTTTTCCGGTTGATCTACGATAGTAATTGGTTTCTCGTAAGTTTGATCATAAATCAAATTCCCATTCTCTAACGGCTGTTTTGCGTCCTCTGGCAGCTCTTCATCTTCAACTACCGGTTCAACAGGTTCTTGATAATCTCGTCCTGTCAGTTCATAGACTCTTACATAATCCACTTCCATTTCTCCAGGAAATTCAGTGGTTTCATCAGGGTTTCCACCATACCAGCCGCCAACAGCTAGATTCAGAATCATATAGAATTCTTGATCGAACGGTGCTGGATAGGCAAACTTATCTGCCTTATTGGTCCCTTTACTGAACCAGTCGTTTAATGTCTGATACAGATTACCATCTACATACCAACGGATTTCTCCTGGTTCCCACTCTACAGAGTATGTATGGAATCCAGTAATATCTTCTCCTTCTGGGAAGTGGTATTCCGTTCCAGTATAGGTGTTATTCGGGTATTCCTCACCATAGTGAATTGTACCGCCAACTTTGGTTGGGTCGCCGCCTGCTGCCTCCATAATGTCGATTTCACCGGACACAGGCCATGAGCCGTAAACATCATCTTCAGGCATCATCCAAAAAGCCGGCCAATACCCCTGTCCTTCTGGCAATTTCATTTTAGCTTCGAACTTCCCGTACTTTTTACTGAAAAGTCCTTTTGTCTTTAACTTTGCTGAAGTGTAGTCATAGGTTCCATATTCACCTTCAATAGGCTCTTCTTCTTTTTGAGCTTTAATAACAAGTTTCCCGTCCTCTGTGTAGGAGTTCTCACTTGAGTCTGTATAGTACTCCAACTCATTATTTCCCCAGCCAGGTGCCACAGGTTCACCTTCTTCATCTATGATCCAGTTTCCAATATCATAGTCCCATTTATCACGGTCAATCTGATTGGATATAAACTCATCAGCCCAAACGAGCGACCAATCTGAGTTTTCCTTAGATGCATCAAAGACACGCACATCATTTAATTCTGAATCAATGGTTAAAACATCATTTTGAATCGAATGATCAATATAAACGGTCCCCGTCACAGTAATTTCTTCTAACACAATATTTTTACCGCTCGTGATTACTAGATCCCCGTTTATTGTACTTTGCGAGAGTGTGACATTAGAGTGGTTGATCCAAGCGTTCCCCTGAACCTCTTCTCCTTCATATTTTCCTTTCTTGTCATAATAAGCTTCTATAAAAGAAGCGGACATAGATAGAACATCTGAACGTTTTACTGGCTTGTCAGACTCTTGATGCTGATTGAATTCATTTTCTAGTTGTGATGGAAGCAAGCGATCGCTGATTTCCTTGGCTTCCTTTTGCTTGATGACCTTGTTCAGATTTATTTGTTGACCACTTACATCTTGAATGGTTTGTATGACCTCTCTCGTCTCAATCCCAAACAAGTTGCCGAGAAAGGCAGCATACTCTTGATACGACATCGCTGCCTGATGATTCTTCTGTTCCTTCAAACCTTCCAACCATTCGCTCTCATATTTATACTCTTTTGATTCGCCATTCTTTGCTGAAGATTTTTCAGCTTGTACGGGTGAAAAACTCCCAAGGACAATCAGCACCGCCATGAAACAACAGAAAATTTTATTCAAACAAGCTCCTCCTTTGATTATTGTACAATCAGGAAACCGGTTTCGTTAATTATCAAAAAAATTTTATCGTTCAAACCACTTGTTCGTTACCGTTTGTTTATACCAGTAATAGCTGTCTTTTCTCGTCCGTTCAAAGGTTCTGAAATTGACATGAATGATCCCGAACCGCTTCTCATACCCTTCAGCCCATTCAAAATTATCAAGCAATGACCAGACAATATATCCTTTGATTGGTACGCCGGCTTGGATAGCTCTTTGCAAGGACGTCAGATGCTGTTTTAAATAATCGATCCGCTCCTGATCGTTCACTGTTCCATTTTCAACTTCGTGGTTATAGCAAGCACCGTTCTCCGTAATATAGATTGGTACATCCCCGTAAGTTTCGTGAATATTAGTGAGGACTCGATAAAAGCCATCCGCATAAATTGGCCATCCGATATCTGTCCGACGCTCGTCCAAAGGAATTTCTTCAACCTGGAACAAACCTCCATCTTCTTTGTAACGACCAAGACTGCCCGTGTAATAGTTGAGACCCATAAAATCAATTGGTTGTGAAATGACGTCCAGATCGCCTTCTTCCAATTTCAAAACTGCCTGATGTTCTTCAAAAAGGTGAACTAGCTCTTCTGGATAAGATCCTTTGAATACCGGATCCATGAACCATTCCTTTTGCCACATCATCGAACGTTCACATGCCTTTTTGTCTGCTTCAGATGGAGTGTAAGGCTGCAGCCAACCAACATTTGGTGCATAGCCGATTTCACCATCGGGAACGAGTTCTCTAAAGGATTGTACTGCCTTTCCATGAGCGAGCAATAAATGGTGCGCAACATCCACACCAGCTTGCAAATCTGTCTTCCCTGGAGCATGAATGCCTAAGTAGTTTGATAGAAACGAAGCGCACCAGGGTTCATTAATTGTAATCCATTTCTTTACCCGATCTCCAAATTCATTGAACATGGCAACCGCATAGTCATGGAATGCATCTGTTGTCGCTCTGCTTTCCCAGCCTCCGTTTTCTTGTAAAACTTGGGGAAGATCCCAATGATAGAGTGTAATCATAGGCTCTATCCCGTTCTCAAGAAGCTCATCTATCAAATTGCTGTAGTAAGCAACCCCTTTTGGATTGAGATCACCGGTTCCTTGAGGGATGACCCTCGACCAGGAAATCGAAAACCTGTATAGATCTACACCTAAATCTTTAAGATGCTGAACGTCTTCTTTATAGCGGTGATAGCTATCGCAAGCTTCATCCCCATGGTCTCCGTTTTTAACGTTGCCAGGAGCATGAGCAAATGTATCCCAAATCGAAGGTGTGCGTCCGTCTTTATGAGCCGCACCTTCGATTTGATAGGAAGCGGTGGCCGCTCCCCACTTTAATGTATCTGGAAATTGTATTGTAATTGTCATCTGTAAAACCTCCAACACTTTATGAAGGAATGGCTTATTTCTCTATACGCTAGATGACCGAATGACTAGCTCAGGATCCACTTTAACTGGGTAAATGTCCTCGTTTTCCTGAATGAGATCATCAAGCATATAGGCAGCCAGTTTCCCTAGTTTTTGTTTGTCTTGCTTCACGGTTGTTAAGGGTGGATCACTGTAACGGCAGGATTCAATATCATCACAGCCTATTAATTGAATATCTTCAGGAACAGACATTCCTTTTTCTTTAATGGCTTTCAACGCTCCTAACGCCATCATGTCAGAGGCAGCAAACACAGCTTGAGGTAATTCATCAGTCTCTAAGATCTGTTTCATAGCTTGATAGCCGCTCTCTTCAAAGAAGTCCCCGTATTTAATCCAACCTTCATGAATCGGTAACCCGAATTGCTTCATCCCTTCCATGAAGCCTTCATTCCTGATTCCCGCAATCAAGGAATCAGGCTTTCCTCCGATGTAAGCCACTTTCCGAATTTGATTCAAGTAGAGATGTTCCACCACTTTTAACCCGATTTTTGTATTATCCGTCATGATGTAACTAGAGCGAGGTCCCTCTAATTTCAAGTCGATTCCCATACAAGGAATGTCGCTTTTCGTAATTTCTTTAACCTCTTCTTCAATCTCATCCCCTGCAATGATAAGACACCCGTCTACGTGGAAATGTTTACAACGTTCTAAGTACTTGCTTTCTCCTTTGTAAAACTTCTCATTTGAAAACAAAAGGATGTCATAACCTAAACCGCCTACCGACTTTTTAAAAGCGTTGACCACCTCATTGAAGAACGGGTGTGTAAAATCAACATTGATTTTACCGGCATAGATCAATCCAATTAAATTGGATTTTTTAGTCGCTAATGATTTTGCAGAAAATGTTGGCTGATACTTTGTGTCCTCTATGATTTTATAAACTTTTTCACGAGTTGCTTCGCTGATTCCTCCATAATTGTTGATAATTTTGGATACAGTGGCTGGTGATACCCCAGCCATTTTAGCGATATCTCTGATTGTTAAGTCCATCCGTTACAGCTCCTTACACATATCCAAGTTTCTTATTTCTATATTGTACCAACAATTAGAGGGAGTAGCATGGTTATTTGATCGACCCTTCTGTGATACTTGAAATAAACCATTTATTAAAGAAAAGAAATATAACAATCAATGGAACAGTTGCCCAGAATACTCCGGAAAGCAGCATTCCAAAATCAACTCTAAACGCATTGTTTAAAGATGCTAGAGCCACTTGCAGTGTATAGGATGATGGGTCACGAAGTACGGTAAATTGCCATAAGAATTCGCCCCATACAAGAGTGAACACGATAATACCAAGCGTTGCAAATGCCGGCTTAACGATCGGCAATACGATACTCCAATAAATCCGGAAATTCGAGCACCCATCTAGTTTAGCCGCTTCCATCAATTCATCAGGCACCGACTGGCTGATATATTGCCGCATAAGGAAGATCCCCAGTGGATTCAGCAAGAAAATCACTCCAGCTCCCAGCAGTGTATCCAACCACCCTAGTTGAGAGATTAGATAATATTGAGGAATTAACCCTAATTGCGGCGGAATAACCATTGTAAGCAGAATACAAATGAACAAAAAGTTCTTACCAGGAAATTCAAATTTCGCAAAAGCGTAACCTGCCAGTGAACTGATGATCAAGACCGCCGCGGTGACGGTCGTACATAGTAGGATCGTATTCCACATCGCCTGGAAGAATGGAATCATATCTAACACTTTTTGGAAATTCTCGACAAGCATCCCTCCTGGAAGGATCGTCGGCGGAATTGAATTATAAGCCGCACTTGGTCTTGTGGCCATGACGAACATCCAATAAAACGGGAATAGAGATAGTAGAGAAGCAATCGTCAGCACAACATAAATCGGGATTGTACTCTTATTCAACTTTCTTTGGTATTGCTGCTTCATGATTTTGCACCTCGCTTCTTGCTGCCTGCTCCAGAAGTGAGCCATGTATTCAGTGCAGCCGCTCCGACAATAATGATTAACAACAAGACCGCAGTAGCTGATGCTGTACCGAAGGAGCCTAAGTTAAAGGCATCTCGATATAAGTACATGACTACAGTCATTGCCTCATCACGACTGAATGCCGATGAACCTAAGAAAACGGTTGGTTCTGCAAATAGCTGCAAAGCTCCTACTGTGGACATAAATACTGTCAGCACAATAAATGGCTTCAATAATGGAATCGTAATATGAAAGAATTGCTGGACTTTATTCGCTCCATCAATCGTTGCTGCCTCATACAAATCTTTCGGAATACTTTGAAGACCAGCCAAATAGATGATGGTGTTATATCCGACCCAGCGCCAAAATACCATGAGTGAAATCGCAATTTTCGCTCCCCACTCGGAGGTCTTCCAACTGACAGGGTCAAACCCAAACCAACCAATTACATAGTTAGCAAGAGCACTCTCATTGCTGCTGAAAAATACACCGAAAACTAATGCCACAGCTACCATGGAGGTGATATACGGCATAAAAATTGTTACTCTGAAAAAATTCGTGAAACGTATGACTGCCATATTTAAAAAGTAGGCTAAAATAATCCCTACTATTAATTGTGGAGCCGTCCCCATTAACCCCATAAGGACTGTGTTATATAACGACTTCCAAAACAAAGGATCCTGTAGAACAATAACAAAGTTGTTCATACCTACAAATTCCATTTCACCTAAACCATTCCACTTTTGAAAAGCAAGGACAATACTAAAAATGGCTGGATAAAGTCCAATGATGCCAAAAACGATAAAGAAAGGAGCCACATATAAATATCCTGAGATCATATCCTTCTTTTTCTCAGATAACTTTTTGGCTTTTACCGTAGATGCTCTTGCTTGCTTGTGTACGTTCTCCAAACTTTCTCCCCCCTTATGTAATCAGGGCTAGATGAAAGCTTCATCCAGCCCGATTGACTTTTATCTTTTCATCAGATCTTCTATACGCTTGACGGCTGCCTCCCACTCTTTCTCAGGATCTCCGCCTTCTTGCACATTACGTAACGCAGTTAAAATTTCATTGTTCACCGTAACGTATTTTGGTCCTTTGTAAACTTCAGGAATTTGCTTAGCAGCTTCAGCGAAGTATTTCGCTGTATTTTGGCCCCCAAAGTATTCATCTGCATTGTTCTTGAACTCTTCCATTTCATACACAGATGGTGCGGATGGGAATAGTCCACTTTCTACAAAAGATTTCAGTTGGTTTTCAGGAGATAGAAGCCATTTCGAGAATTCGTATGCTGCTTTCTCATGTTCCGTTTCTGCAGGAATTGCTACATAAGATCCGCCCCAGTTACCTGCAAATTGTTCTGGTAATGTGGTCACGCGCCATTTTCCTTCGCCTTCAGGAGCATTTTCTGTCATGTATCCTTTCAACCAGGCTGGTGCCATTTCTACAGCAAAACCACCTTTATTCAAAGCGTTAGCCCACTCTGGTGTCCACATTTCAAAATTGCCAACGTATCCTTCTTGATCTAAATCTACAGCGAAGTCATACGCTTCTTTAACGCCAGTATCCCCTTCGCCAATCAATAGTTCACCATCACGGTTAAAGTAACTCACTTCTAACGCATCCATATGAGCACGAAATGCCATTTCCATGCTGTCTACCATTGGTTGACCAGTCTCATCAAGGACTTTCTTCGCCGCATCCTTGAATTCTTCAGGAGTTGAAATGACCTCGCTTACTTTATCTGGATCTGTTGGCAAGCTGGCTTTTTCAAATACATCTGTGTGATAATACATCGCTTTCGGTCCGATGTCTGTAGGAAGACCGAACAAGAAATCACCTTCCCCATTCTCAGCACCGTTCCATTTCCAGTCTAAGTATTGATCCTGGATTTCTTCAGCACCTAAATCATATAAGTTCACAAAACGATCTTGCGCTTCACGGTATCGGTCTAGTTGATCCACTTCGATCATTGCTAAGTCAGGAGCTCCCGTACCAGCAGAAATCGCTGTGAACAGACTATTGTGGTGATCCCCAAGCTCTGATGTCTTCACATTGATTTTCACGTTAGGATTTTCTTTTTCATATTCTTTAGCCAATGCTTCATAGTTGGTTGCGCCAAATACCCAAAAGTCTAACGTAATTTCCTTGTCCCCTTGACCTTCACCTGATGCAGAGTCTTCGCCTCCGCTACAAGCAAATAGAAATGCGCTTATACTAAGTAACAGGACAGCCAGCAAACCTTTTTTTAAATTCATTTGTTTAACCCCTCCAAATAGACTTTTCGTCCCTATCCCAAATGTTTCTTGTTTACGAAACCGGTTTCGTAAACGTCTAAAAAAAATCAATTGATTTATTGCGTTGAGTTGATTATATCGAGAATTGAATCCGTTTTCAAGAACTTTTTCAGAAAATTAGACAGATTTACGCATATTTTTAGTAAACCGGTTTCGTTACCTTGTTATTATCCCTTCTCTCCGTTAGTGTTTTGACTTTATTCCTACTATGAATCAAAATAGAGTAGAACGAAGAGGTGAAACATATGGCAGAAAAAGTTTCTAATACTAGATGGTTCGGCATGGCGTTAAAAGCATTGATTGTTTTAGCCAGTAACGAAGGCCTCTGCCCAAGTGGTAAATTAGCAGAAAAGCTTGAATCCAAATCAGTATTTTTAAGAAAAATCTTAACTCATTTAGTTAAGGCTGGCTTAATTCAGGCAAAAGAAGGCCGAGACGGTGGGTATTCGCTGGTTAAAGCACCAGAAAAAATCACTCTTTCAGAAGTTTATGAAGCGATGAAGGTAGAGACATTTCCGAGAGAATTTTTAAGCGTTGAAAGTAAAGAATGCTTTACTCCTTCTACTAGGGATGCCCTTTGTGAACTACGCGACGAAATGGAAACCTGGATTCTTGAAGGGTTAGAACAAAAAACCATAGCTGATCTCATGAAAAAGTAAAACGAAACCGTTTATGGTTTCGTTTTTTTAGTAAGTAACTGTATTTGACAAAAGAACAGTTAGAGAATTATACTTTTCCTGTATTAATTACAGTTTACAAAGGAGAGCTGCTTTATGACTCAGAAAACGATGAGTAAGGACGAGTATTTAAATAAAGTGAAAGATCTAGATATAACCAGCGAAGCACCTAAAGTGCTAGAGAACACTGATTTTCTAACTGTAGCTAAGGAGCGCCGCTCTGTTCGTCAATATGATGCAGACTATAAAATAGAAGAAAGCGAGATTCGTGAATTGTTAGAAACAGCTATTCTCGCTCCATCCTCCTCTAACTTGCAGCCATGGAGATTTCTTGTCATTGAAGATCAATCGGAGAAGGAAAAACTTTCCCCTATTGCCAATGGGCAGCAGCAAATCACAGAAGCTTCTGTTGTAGTGGCTGTGCTAGGTGATAAAAAAGCTTATAAAAATGCGGATCAAATCTACAGCCAAATCGCTGAAAAAGGCAACATGCCTGAAGATATTAAAGAAATGTATGTAAACAGCATTTTGGAGAATTACGGCAACTTTTCTGAGGAGAAATTAACTCGTATTGCCATGATTGACGGCGGGCTTGTATCCATGCAGCTTATGCTTGCGGCTAAAGCGAAAGGGTATGATACTGTTCCAATGGGTGGGTTTGATGAAGCAGAATTTGTGAAAGCCTTCGATGTTCCAGATGACTACGAACCCGTTATGCTGATCTCGCTTGGTAAAGGGAAAAAAGCAGGATTTGAAAAAACTCGTTTGCCTTTAGATGATGTTCTTCAGTGGAATCGCTATTAAAAAAGGGATAGCGGTTGAATTAGTTATTCAATAATGTTCAACTAAGTTCACACATAAAGCTTCTAAATAATAAGATAGCACACCTTTTCGTGTCGAAAGGTGTGCTTATTTATTCTTGACCGGTATCCAAACTTCTTCTACTGCATTAGAGTCCATAGGATTGTATTCTTTTGTGAAACGTTCAAAATGCTCCCTGTTGTCTACAAGATAGTTGGATGATGGCAGCCATTCCTCGTAAAACGATTGTAATGTCTTATGAAATTCACTCGCAGGCCCATGGTGATAAAACATAACGTAAAGACCTCCATTGAGAATTATCGGCTCGAGTTCATCTTGTTTTTCATCAAACTCTCGCACTTCAACTACTGCCCACTTTTGAAACGGAGTGTCTGGTGTAAAACGAGCAGGATCAAATTTCTCATCGAAAACTTTCATATTATAAAGATTATCATCAATTCGATCCTTGATCGTTTTGTGTTTAGGCATAAAGCTTCTCCAAAGCTCAACGGTACGATCCTCGTTTAAAGACATTTGCTTCGATTTACCGATTAGTTTCTTTGCTTCTAACTGGATCAGTTTTGGAGTCATCTTATATATCCTTCCATTATGTTTATTGTTCAAGCCGATTCCTTCTATTTATAAAAGTAGTTTTCCAAGTAAATCAGAAAGAGAAATATAATAATCTTTTAGAGTAAATTTAGTTTCAATGCTCATTAAATGGTGAGAATGACAATTGTGAGAACGAAGGCAGAAGTAACAAAGGAGGCAACTGCGTTCGCATTCCTGCCTTTTCCAAGTTCATGAGCTCCTGAAGCTAATAACATAAGGCCTAAAAAAGTTAACATGAATGGTGTTAAATGGCTGTTCCCTGTTAAAAACACATAAGCGGCTAAAGAAAGTGTTATAAGCGCAAAAATGATTCTGAATATATTTGCCATGACCGGTCCCCTCTCTTTTAATCGAATGATAATTGAATGATAAAATGTAAGAAGTTAATTCTTTCTCTTCCAGTCCTCATAAAACCTTTTTAATACAGACTTAATTTCCATTAAGGTAAGTAATAATAAGAGAAGCATCATGAATGTAACCATTTCACCAGTAAAAAATGAAAGAATACCGATAATAACAATCCAGAACCAAAAATATTTATCATTCATAGGGCGCCACCCATTCCCTTCAATCGCAACTACTTGATCATAACTATTACAGAATTTCATGCATGAGAAGTGAATACCCCTTCTTATTTCCAATTATTTCAAAACGTATGAGTATACTCAAGATTTTTATAGTTATTACTTACAAAAAACGGGCTTTTTCTTATCCTACAGAGTTGAGTCCCATTAAGCTAAGTGAAATTAAAACTGGGACAGATCTGAATAATTCATGCTCACCTATCCACAACTGGACATTTTTTCATAAATTTTTCCTATTCCGTGTTGCTAATAAGGATAACATGGTGATACGGTAAAGGTATATACCTAATACACCTTTGAACTTTTGCTTAACAGATAGATCAAATAAATGAGTTCATAAGGAGGAGAGTATGAACACGGGTTTAGATTACAAACGTGATATAGAATTGATGTCTAATGATTTGACGTTTTTGTTGAAATCCTCAAGTACGTGTAAAAAGATTCCTAAAGGTACCTACCTATTTCAAGAAGGTGAAGACGCATGCGAACTTTACCTTATCCAGTCAGGCCTTTTTCAAATCAGTAAACTTACGATGGATGGAAAAGAATTGACGATGCGGATTTCAAAAAAGAATGATCTGATTGGGGAATTGATTTTATTTGCCGACAAATCCAAATATATGCTGAGTGCCCTGGCACTAGAAGAAAGTGAAGTCCTAGTCGTCAAAAAAAGTTATTTAGAAAAAGAATTGACTCGCAAAGCTTCATTAACTTTAGAATTTATGAGGTTTTTCTTCCTCTACTTCTCTGTACAAGCCTTCCTCTTCAGACTTGGCATGCTGAAGGGTCCGGGATTCCCAGTGTTCTACTAAAATGAAACTCACTTCTTTCGCTTTATTCATCTCTCTCTTTTCCATTAGTTCTTCTACCAACTCAGTCAATTCTTCTGCTTCTAATAGAGCCGCTTCGTGGATAGCGGAATGACTATCCACTTTTCTCAATGCTGGTCCTGACATCCACTCACAACCTTTCGAATTGTCGATTTGCTGTCATTATCTATGCAGAAAAAATTTTTGACTATGATTTATATCACACCCTTGGAGTAATGAAAGGCGGCTCTCTCAATTTTCTCCAATAAGGACTCTGCAAAGATGATGACCAGCCTGAAACAAAAAACGAGCTTTCCCTATCGAGAAAGCCCGCTTCTTCTTATTCTTATGGGTTCAGCTCATATTCCGCCAAAGTTACAGCAATTTGGTCTTCAATTACCTGGACCGATTCAAGATAATTGTTTAACACAACTGAGAAGATCAATTCTTCACCATCTGCAGACGTAACATATCCAGAAAGCGACGTCACACCTGTTAACGAGCCCGTTTTAGCACGCACATTATCTTCTGCTGCTGTCTCATCCATACGATAACGAAGCGTACCACCTACAAAACGTTCACTATTGCCTGCTACAGGAAGCGACTTCAAATAGGCCGGGAACCAATCTTTTTCTTTTACTTGATACAAAAGGTTTGAAATCTCATTGGCAGGCACCATATTGACATGAGACATACCCGACCCGTCACGAAGCCTCATCGTATCTGCATTCACTCCATTTGTATTCAAGAAATCTTCTACGACCTTCAAACCTTTATCCCAACTGCCTTCATCATGGACCATTTTCCCCATTTCTTTGATTAACACTTCAGCATGACCGTTGTTACTGATTTTCATAAACGGTATAAATAGTTCTTCCAAAGGGATGGACTCCTTCGAAACGATTATTTCAGCAGACTCAGGGGTTTTTCCGTCTACAACCTCTTTCCCTTTTACTTTAATTCCTTCTTGTTTTAATGCTTTACTAAAAAGATCGAGCGCAAGACCAGTCGGTTCAGAAACAGCAACCCAGGACCGAGAACGACTTCCATTCACTGGGATGGTACCCTCTACAACAATTTGATTTGTCCCGTGTTCTCGTTCAATGGAAATATCCTTGGACTGATCAGAGGACACTGTTTTTGCTCGATTGACGATTTCCACATGATCATTTTCAGGCGTTACCTTTATTTCAGCTGGTTCTCCCACTGCATGTGAAGGGTAGGCCGCAACAATGACAGTACCTGCATCATAATCTTCGTTCGGGGATGCGGTAAGTGCTGATATTTGAGAACCCGTATAATTGGTTTCATCGTTCCAGGAAATGTCTTCTGATAAACGAATATCGTCATACCATGTATCATCAGCTACGAGATTTCCTTTAACCTCCCTCATTCCTGCCTCTCTTAAGGATTGAGCCATAGCGTCAAAATCCTTTTCCATTAATGTTGGATCGCCTTTTCCTTTTAAGTATAAGTCTCCGTGAAGTTTATTTCCTTTTATCTCACCCTCTGCTAGTACCTCTGTCGTAAAAGTATATTCCGGTCCAAGGGTTTCAAGGGCTGCAGCTCCCGTTAGCAGCTTCATGTTCGAAGCGGGTTTTAGACGAAGATCAGCATCATGTTCATAGATCACTTCGCCAGTTTCAGCTAAACGGATACTCACTCCAGCAAGAGCACCGTCAAGCTTCTCATCCGCTAAAATCTCATTGATTTCTTCACCAAGGGCATCATTTTCTGCATTCACTTCTGTGTCTTCATACGTTTGATAAGGGGCGAGCATCAAGATTGCAACAAAAAACAGGACAGCCATTTGCTTACTTTTAAACGAGAACATAGTTATGTATCTTCCTCCTTGAAAATTATGGATACTACTAACATTAGCAGAAGTGACAGAAAATTATAATTATTTCCATGTTTTCCTTACAAAACAGGTCCATAGTCGTAGTTTGTGGTACATAACAATCCTTTAAACGGACTCAAAAGTTTAGTTTCCTAATGGCATCGGCAAGGCAGATATAAGTTGTGCAAAAAGAGGCAACTTCCACGGTTAGGAAGTTGCCTGATCTCAACCATATTCTTATGTCTATTCGTTCGTGTACGTTTTATTAACTTAACCCTCAGCTTTACTCCTCGCTCAACCAATCACACCATAAAACTACTTTCGCCTCAATGAAATCTCTTAATGAGAGCGACATTTACTGGTATACTAGTAACATTGTTTACATAGAGGTGAAATTATGAAAAAAATCTGGCATTTATACAAAAAATCTTCTTTTCTTTTAAAAATGACCATTGGCTTTTTACTCGGTATTGGGTCAGGAATTCTTATTGGACCCGAGATGGAAGTCGTTAAACCACTTGGCACGATCTTAATTAACTTATTAAACCTAGTGGCAGTACCTGTCATATTCCTTACTGTGGTCCTGGCTATTAATCAAATGAACCCTAAATACCTAGGAAGACTCGGTGGAAAGCTGCTTGTTTATTACGGACTTACAACAGCTGCAGCTGTATTAATTGGGGTTGGCCTTGCATTATGGATCACTCCAGGGGCAGGGCTCAGCCTCCCGAAAGCTCAAGTGGAAAAACCAGAAACGCCAGGCTTTACTGATGTCTTATTAAACATTGTTCCAGACAACTTGTTCCAAGCCTTTACTTCAGGGGAGCTAATGGGCATCCTGTTCCTCTCCGTCATCATAGGACTAACAATGGCCAAAATGCGATATTCAGATACACAAGAGTTGCAGCGTTCTGGGGAAAGGCTGCACAATCTGTTTTCCTCAGCGAATGACTTGTTCTTCCTATTATTACAGGGTATTCTCTTATATGCCCCGATCGGAATCTTTGCCATAGGGGCTTCCACCTTTGGCAGCCAGGGCTGGCAAACCTTTAAATCCCTGTTAGCATTCACCGGAGTCTTTTATCTGGGTGTCCTATTGTTGTGGTTATTGGTTTATACATCCTTCCTGAGATACGCACACGTAAATATTAAAGATTTTTTTGCTAAAACAAAGGATGCATATTTTACCGCGTTTTTTACATCAAGCAGTATCGCTTCTCTGCCGGTAGCCATAGAATCTGCTAAAAAAGCGGGCATTTCCGAACGGACTGTCAACTTCTCGCTTCCTATTGGAGCTGTGTTCAATTCAGACGGGGGAGCCCTACGCATGGGCGTGTCCATCGTATTCGCAGCAAATGTAACAGGATTAAATTTGTCCATCATGGACTTTATTACCATTGTGGTTATTGGTACATTGCTATCGATTGGGACAGCGGGTATTCCAGCTGCAGGCCTTGTCACATTGGCAGCAGTTCTTACTATGTTTAACCTGCCACTTGAAATCGTTGCCCTTATTGCCGGAGTCGATGTATTAATCGGCATGGCTGGGACAGCTTCCAACGTCCTTGGTGACATTGTCGGATCAGCTGTTGTCGACAAAAAGGAAACCAATCCACCTTCATCCCAAGCCCAATAATAAACTGTATAACTTTACAAGCATACCTTTTCAAAATCAATACAAATAAGCTCAGAGTATCTTATAGGACTCTGAGCTTTTCTTTTAAATGTAAAGTCATAGTCTCTGAAACCAATTCATTATAAAATTCTTTTCCTTATATTTGTCCTAATATACTAATCATTTAATCCCTTTCCATCGAGGATTTGCGATATATATTTTTCTACCCTTGCCTCTCGAGTTTTCGATTGTTTAGCTTTAGAAAAATAAAGACAGTAAGCTCTTTGCCGTCCAGGCGTCAGTGATTCAAAAGCCGTTTTCAATTCAGAGATTTCATTAAATTTATTTTGAAGTTCTTCCGGAATGTCTATTTCTTTTTTATACTCTACTTCTAATCCAGCTTTTTCAACTTCAATGGCTTCATCAATATAGTCTTTCAAAATGAATTCCATTTCTTCTATTTCTTTAATACTTTTAAATCGTATCTGGCGCGCCGCCTGTACATTTTCCGTTTGTTGAACTAGAAGGCCATGGCTATCCTTTAACAAGGCCCCTTTATGGAAGAGAAACGCGCAATAGTCTTTAAATCCATGGATTAAAACAACATTTTTATTTTGAAAGGTATAACAAGGTTTTCCCCACTTCAATTCTTCAGTCAGTTCACACTCAAGAGCGATATTTCTCAACTTGCCGAATTCTTTCTGCCATTGCTTAGAATTACTTAAAAACTCATCTACCTTAGGATTCATTGGACTATTAGTCATCAAAGAACACCTCTTTTTTTAGTTTCTTTCTACTCCTTTTTCACTTTACTTGAATATACATTAACCTTTAACAATTTTCTATGAGCCATACACATTAAATTAAAGGGTTACACAGTGAATAACTTGACATGAACTAAAATGGATTATTATGGCATTCCACCTGTATGAACACTTTTCAAGACTAAAGGACTAAGAGCTTTTCTTTAAACAATGGCTCTCTATTCAATATATTTTTGTTTGTTCAATTACTAGACTATTTCAGCGATTCCCTTCACCCCTGATTCTTTTGTAAAACGATAGGATGATGTTTGAATGTCCCCTTCAAATGGTATACCCCTAAGAATCAGCCTTTTAAAAAACTCTCGTAGAAGGAAGGATATTATGAAATATGGTGGAATACTTCTGGTTATGCTGGCGGCAATTCTTTGGGGGATTACCGGCGGGATAGCTAATATATTGATGAATAAAGGATGGGATCCTATAGTTATATCTTTTTACCGTGGAGCCGTAGGACTAATATGTGTTTTATTCTGGTTTCTTCTTCGCACAAAGCAAAATTGGCCAAGAGCTTCCTCTGTTTATTTATGGTCCACGCTTGCCGGAATCGGTGTTGCAGGAAACTTCACCTTTTATTTTCTAAGTATTGAAGCATCAAGTATCGCCATTGCAGCCACTTTAATGTACACAGCACCAGTGTTTGTACTGTTAGTTTCTTTTTTACTAAGGATAGAACGTTCAACATGGACAAAATGGGGATCCATTATTTTAGTGCTTATCGGAATAATTTTGCTTACAGGTGCTTATAAATCTGGCTCTTCCTCTGTCACTTTACTAGGTATTGCCACAGGACTTGGTGCAGGTCTTTCTTATGCGTTGTTTATCTTTAGTTTTAAAAAGTCTTCCGCACTCACCAAGCCGCAAACTACATTAACCATTGCTTTTTTTGCATTTTGCTTAATCCTTTCACTATTTATGGACTCTCAAGAAGCCATTTCTGTTCTGACTTCCAGTGATATCTGGTGGTTTATTCTTCTAGGACTTGTCGGCGCAGGAATATCTTTCGTCCTCTATGTAATTGGAATCAATTGGACTGCTCCCTCGACTGCTTCTATGATCGCTATGGTAGAGCCAGTTACAGCTTCCTTATTCGGTGTGTTGCTGCTTAATGACAGTTTGACTTTCGTCCAAGTTATTGGAATGGTCCTTATATTAGTCACAATCACCATCTTGAGTGTCAAGCAGTCCGAATAATTAAAGACGGTCACGGGCACACCTTGTAACAGATTTGTACAACCTGTATAAAAACATAGAACATGAGGAGACCCTCATGTTCTATAACTATTTGTATGAACATTCCCAACTACTGCAGTAGTGCTTTGTTTATTGAAAACTCAATACTTTTTCTTACAAAATGAATTTATTAAATACAAGTAAATATTCTCGGAACCCTGCTTTTAAAGGAAGTATAATTATGTTCACCATCAACTATTACCGAATAGTTAAAGTTAGGTGTCTTTTCTCTTAATAGCCTAGCAACTTCTTCGTTCGAAGCTATAAATTTTCTGTTTATCTCCTCATCTTCTGCTTCTTTGTCTCCCCAGTCTAAGTAAAGCCTGTGAAGAGATGAAAGGTCAGATTCTCTGATAAGCTCTACTATTTGTTCTTGGTTACGCCAAAAAGCAGAAGAGAAAGCAACTACATTTTTAAAAATATGTGGATATTTACATGCTGCATAAACAGAAATCAGCCCTCCTAATGATATACCAGCCATTGAAGTTTTTTCTTTTATAGTTCTATACTCCGTATCAATAAAAGGCTTAAGTTCTTTAGCTATAAAGTCGATATATTGACCTCCTTTACCTCCTAGTTTGCATTTATATCCTAGAACTTGCTCGCTGTACTTCCCATTTATCCAGGGACAGTATTCATTAATTCTCTCTTCCGGATTTTGATCGATACCCACCACAATACTATTTAATTTATTTTTGTCTAAGTAATCTTCAAGAGATAATGAAACACCGCCAATTGCATCAGCATCCCTAAACACATTCTGACCATCGTGCATATATATGACAGGGTAACGTTTTTCATCACTCGGATTATAATTATTAGGGAGATAAACCCTCACTTTTCTTTTTACTTTAAAAGACTTCATTTGAACTTGCAGGATTTCTACCATGTAATCCCTCTTCTCTTGATCAACCTACTTCCAATATATATATAACCATTAATTGAACAATCTCTGGTTACCTAATTGTTAACTAAATTTTACACATAGATTGGTAAATAAAATATAAATTCTTGAATCAAGGCACCCCCTTCGTCAGGATGCAGGAATACGGTTGATGTGAACTGCAATTTTTTTGTAAAAGAGTGCGCTAAGTGGTTATAAACCATTATTTTCCGCCTTATAAAGTAGACCTTTCTCATTAAGTTTTGATTTTATCTCTTTTGCGAATGGAACATTATTTGCTATCACAAACTGCCAATTCTGTTCCTTTAGAAACTCTTCTCTTTCTCTTAGTTTCCTTATTTCTATTAAGTCTTCTAGTGATCTGTTAACTGGACTCGTATCATTCTTTGCTAACTGATCTCGATAATGCTTTCTGAAATCTTTTTCTGTACACTTATTGACTTTCATAAAATGTTTTCTTAGGTTCTGCCTTACAAAACCTCTCATGTTACTATCTTCTATTCTGCGAGTCACATGGTGTATATGCTTTAAATCGTGACAGGACTTACACAAAGACTGTACGTCTTTTAGGATTAATAAAAATTTCTCCTCGTCATAGCCCCATACTTCATGAGCTTGTAGTTTTTCTTCACCACGATAACCGCATATCTGGCATGTAAAATCACCATTCTTATGAACATGGTTACGAATGCAGTTCCATAGAGTACCAGGTATTGAATTCCTTACCGTTTTGTTCTGTGCATATGAAGGCTTTCGAATCTCCACAGTTAGCTTGAAATCAGACATAACAACCTCCGTGTGATACCAGATACTTTTAAATTCAACAATAAACATAAATTACCTTCTACATAAGATCAAGCAAACGAAATTAACCAATGTGTTCCGTAAAGTTCCCTATAAGACATATTAAATTAGATGTGAAGATTATGTTTGATTAGAGTAAAGGAATTACCATTTTTGCCTTCTAAAAAACATACGATTGATTAGGAACGTATAGAAAATGGTTTGGCTCCCATTATTATTAAACCCATTTTAGATTTCTAATTGAATAATTAAAACTTGTACCATCACCATTTTTTAAGAGGCATACAAATGATGAGATCCGTTGGTGTAAGCTTAGTTATTCTTGCGGCTATATTCTGGGGCGTTAGCGGAGGGATTGCAGATATTTTAATGAGCAAGGACTGGAATCCTATTGTGATTTCTCTTTATGGGGGGCTGTTGGCTTTGTTTGTTTTTTTGCATGGTTTCTTTTTCGCTTTAAACAAAATTGGACCTCCTCTACTCGTTTATACATGTGGTCCATATTGGCTGGGGTTGGTGTTGCTGGGAATTTCACCTTTTATTTTCTCACCATCCAAGCCTCAAGCGTGGCTGTTGCCGCTACTTTAATGTACACAGCACCGGTATTCGTCCTCGTCATTTCATTTTTATTACGAATAGAACGTTCGACTTGGTTTAAATGGGGCTGCATATTGGGTGTACTTATGGGGATTATCATGCTTACAGATGCCTACAATACCGATTCCTTATCAGTGGGTTACATAGGGGTGGCATCCGGACTTGCTGCAGGCCTCTCCTATGCATTATTTATATTCGGATTTAAGAACGCCTCGTCCATCGGAAAGACACAGACTACCTTAACCATCGCATTCTTTTCATTTTGTCTTATCCTTTTACTTATCGCTGACATGAGTGAAGTCGCTAAAGTGGTGATGTCAAACGACATAGGCTGGTTTTTGTTATTGGGGATCCTGGGGGCTGGAATTTCGTTTATAATTTATGTGATTCAGTGGACTGCCCCTACTACTGATTCAATGGTCGCTATGGTTGAGCCGGTAACAGCTTCCTTATTTGGCTTTTTGCTTATCGGGGATCATTTGAGCACCATTCAACTACTTGGAATGGTGCTCATCCTGTTTACGGTTATCGTACTTAGCGTGAAGAAGCCTCCTCACCCTCAATAAAAACGTACTAAAATCGGCGCCTTATATCGGTCTCGGACCCCCGCTAACTAATGCTTTAGTATATTGGGGGCAAGCGCAATAATTTTTAAATCGATTATAATGTTTCATGAATGAAGCTTCCCCGCCAACCATCCAATACTATTAAACAATTTTTTTAAAAAAGACGATGTAATCCATTCAAACTCCCTCTATATTAGAAGGCTTGTTTTCAAAGTATCTAAATTCAATTTGGCTCAATAGTTATTTCTTTATAAATAGACTTATAAAAATCGTGAACTTCTTCATATAAGATTGGTTTCCCATTTTTGAATTTCGTACATCTCGGCTGTTGAGCCACCGTCCTCATAGCTGATTACTAGACCTTTACCATCACTTGTTAAAACAATAAATAATACATTCTTTCTATTCATTTTATTAGCCACAGCAATGGTAAACAATTTATCCTCATTAACATATTCCTTATTAAATTTGCTTATTTGGGTTTTTTTACTTTTTTATTTAATATCCGCAATTATTGATTCAAATTCATCTATTTTATTCTGCTTGCTAGTTTCAGTTTCTTCATTGGCATTAATAATGTGTTTATCATCCCGTATGTCTATAGAACCTATAGGCTGCATATTATCTACCACTGATGATAACGAGAAAACTTCATCATTTAGATTTTCGCACCCCGACTATAAATAGAAATAAAGAGGCGCAACCCTTGTTAAAGATACGCCCCCTATTGTTAAAGACTTGTATTACAAGAGTTGAGGCGATAAGAGGTTGTGAGTTTTGCATTTTTCCTTATCACATTCTTTAGAAAACTTATCCAACTCAAATTAACCGCTCTATGGGTCATACAAGCAACCTAATTAATAATTGCTGGATACATCATCTATAAATGAGGCTGTATGATCAATCTCATTATTAAACTTTCCCAAGTTGATACTTCAATCCCCCTTTAAGAGGGTGTTTTTACATACACATTTCCCACACACCAGTCCTATCACTCGTGTTATCATAATATTAATACTATTCAGAATTTAAATCTAATTCTGAATAAAAATTAAAGGAGGAATTGAATGCATAAACACATCTGGAAAGTAGCCGGTATTATGTTAGTGTTTGCTTTAGTCTTTTCATTCAATAACATAGCCCAAGCTTCAGTTCAAAAAGCAGCGGAGCAAAAGGCAGAGGTAGAAGAATACTTAATTGGCTTTAAATCAAAAGTGAACCAAAATGCCGTAAAAGGCGTGGGAGGGAAAGTACTCCATGAATATAAATATATGAATGTCGTACATGCTAAGCTGCCGGAACAAGCAGTAAAAGCATTATCCAACAATCCTAATGTGGCCTATGTAGAAAAAGATCATACCGCACAGGCGACTAGTCAGACGACGCCCTATGGAATCTCCCACATTAATGCAGATGATGTCCAAGCTCAAGGAACGACTGGGAATGGTGTAAAGGTAGCAGTCCTGGACTCTGGTATTGATGGAGCACATGAAGATTTAAACGTCGCTGGCGGAGAGAGCTTTGTTAGCGGTGAACCTAACCCCTTAGTGGATGGGAATGGTCATGGTACCCACGTAGCAGGAACAGTTGCAGGTGTAGATAATACATTAGGTGTGCTGGGTGTAGCACCATCTACTGAGCTCTACGCCGTTAAAGTATTAAGTAGTGAAGGCAGCGGTTCATACAGTGGAATTGCTCAAGGCATTGAGTGGGCCATTAGCAATGACATGGACATTATTAACATGAGTCTTGGAGGAAGCCGTGGTTCGGCCACTCTAGAACAAGCGGTAAACAATGCTGATGCTCAAGGCTTATTAGTAGTAGCTGCTGCTGGAAATGAAGGGTCTAAAGGGAAGAAAAACACAATCGGTTATCCTGCTAAATATGACGCTGCCATGGCTGTTGGTGCCGTAGACGATGCTAATAATAGAGCCTCATTTTCCAGTGTTGGGACTGAACTAGAAGTGATGGCTCCTGGTGTAGATATTTTAAGTTCTGTTCCAGGTAATGATTATCAGCGCTTTAATGGTACTTCCATGGCAAGTCCACATGTCGCAGGTGCAGCTGCTTTACTATTAGCAGATGATCCTGGATTGTCTAATGATCAGGTCAGACAAACATTAAATGACACAGCTGTTTCTCTTGGTGATTCCTTCTATTATGGAAATGGAGTTATCGACGTGCAAGCTGCTGTTCAATAATATTAAAAAGAAGCTCGGATACAAGTATAAAAGTACTGTTTCACATTTCTAACTAAAGTGAAAAAAGCGTATGAAACCAGATTTTAAATCTTGATTTCATACGCTTTTCTTTTACACTGAATATTATTCTATTCACTTCATTTTGTATTAGAGCAACAAACATGGTAATCTATTGAAATATAATTTTTCCGACTCAATCTCTAATTACTATAACAATTAACTACATGTGAAAAGAGCTTCAATGTATCACCAACGTATAAAATGGTGTATATTGAAGCTTTTTTGTTGAAGAAGTATATTAAAGTAGCCCTATACTTGAAGACTCGCTTTTAAGACAAACTATTACACTTTTTAAAGTTTTGGAATGCTTTTACAGTCTCATTATTTGGATCTCTGCTTAAAATGAATTCACCTACTTCTCTCAGCCGAATTGAAATTAGATTATTTGGAATTGAATCAAAGAATAATAGCATCTCTTTATAAAATAGATTATTAGGAGAAAGTTCTATGGCCCTTCTCGTATGGAATAACCCTGATTTGTATGCACCTTTGTAGTCTTTAAAAACATGACCCATGAGGTTACAAGCTATTCGATGTAACCCTACTATCTTCTTCCCAGCTTAAAAGGTAATAGATGAATGTATAAACACTAATATCTTTTTCTTCAAACGCTATTTCCATTATTTCATTTTCAAATTCATCCATGTCCATTTCGTGTTTAATAACCCTAGCTTCTTCAAACTCACTATTTGAAATAAGCTCGGCCAAGTTAGAATTATTCAAAATAAGCCAGCTCCTTTCCTAATATACATACGAAATCGATCAGTTTAGTTTCATACGTTAATTTTCTGAAGTTGACTCTTAACTATTTCTCCTAATTCTTTAGTAAAGAAAAGGCGACTATTCTTATTGAATAATCACCCCACATTACTTAAAGACTTGATTTCGAGATAACTTGGAGCAGAACATAACCTAACGCCCCGATAGCCTTTTACACCTTAATATAAACTCCACTCCATTAAATTTTTGCTCCAAAATCTGATTGGCAAAGAAAACGCCTTCTCATTATAGAAAGCTGAAGTATTGTTTTGGAATTTAACGAATCCTAGATAGTCTAGACCAAAAAGTTCAGCCACTCTTTTCAATATATTGTTTTATAATTTAGTTGCTAAGACATTATTCCTTGAGAAAGCTCGAAAGTATTGGCAGCAGTTTTTTTCCGTTAACCATATGATCTTGCTTTGCAAGTTGTACAAACTTTGCGTTTGGAATTGCCTTTGTTAGTTGGAGACCCACCTCATTTATTGAGGGCGGGCTTTTTTCGCCTACGACTATTTGTGTAGGTATGGAAATTTGAGTAGCTCGTTCCACGGGTGGCATATCCTGAGTTAGAGTAATATCATAAGCAAGGGTTGGAGCTAGAGCTTTCGTAGTTCTCCAGCCAGGAAATAATGGCAACAATAAAACAAATACTTTTGGCATCCCAATCCCCTTTAAAAAAGTAAGCATTGCTTCTGCATTTTTCTCGTTATCGAGAAGTTTGTGTATTTTTTGGCTTAATTGTTTGTATTCGGCTTTTTCTTTCTCATCACGTACATATGGCGCATCATACATAGTTACTTTTTGCACTTTGTTGCCAAGTCGAAGTGCTGCCTCAAGTGCGATTACAGCACCAGAAGAATGGCCATACAAATACGCCTTGCCGCCTGCCGCATCAATCATAGCTTCAATATCTTCGATTTCACGTTCTATAGTATAAGGCAGTGTGTTACCACTATCACCTCGTCCACGACGGTCATAATTGTAAACAGTGAATTGAGTGGCAAATATTTTGGCATCTCGCACTATGGGCTTAAATGAGCGATGGCAGCTTGCCCCCGTTATGTAAATGAGTGCTGGACCATCTCCGTAAACATCGTACGCCAAGGTTGTGCCGTCTTTTGACTGGGTTGTTTTCATAAATATCACCTTTTCCCTCAAAAAATAGATGAACTTTACCCACATACATTTGCCAACATTCCAATCAATATACTGCCAATACTTACATTTAATTTACATAAACATTAATTTCTACATCACCAATAAACTGAACTGATTGTTGAAAGGTAATCAGACCGTAATCATTAACTTAACTACTCTGTTAGCACAATAAGCGATAGTCACTATGCAGCTGTCGCCCCCTTATATGAAAGACTTAATTCCGAGATATCTTGAAGCAGATTTTAAACTAAAGCACCCGTATAGTTAAAAGGGTTAAATAACGTTGACGTTGAATTATATATTAAATAATCAAGGGCATTTTTTGGTTAAAATAAAAAACTAAAGGAGTATACTAATGAATAGTATTTTTGAGATCACGTATACAGATGAGATATTAAATCGTATCGGAAACTTAAATGAAGATTCACAACCAAAATGGGGAAAGATGGATGTCTCTCAAATGTTAGCTCATTGCTCAGCCTTCCAAGATATCGCAATGGGATACTCTTTACCCCCAAGAGGTTGGTTAGGGTTATTAGTAGGTAGATTTGCAAAACCCATTTTTTATAATGACAAACCTTTAGACCACAATATGTCGACTATTCCAACCATTTTAATTACAAGTAAAAGAGATTTTGATATAGAAAGAGAAAAACTGAAACAAAAAATAATAATATTTCAAAAGAATGGACCAGAGGCTTGTACAGATCATCCACATCCTTTTTTCGGAAAACTTACTTCTGAGCAATGGGGAAAAGGAATCTACAAGCATTTTGACCACCATTTAAAACAATTTGGTGTGTAGTGACCGGAGTTTAAATACACCTTATCTCTTAAAGGAACCTGCTTTGTTAGTTAAATAGCTTAATGCCCTGATATTCCTTGTGCTTATGTAATAAAGAGCTAAGGTACTATTGAACAATCGCCCCCCATTTATGTAGACTCGATTTTGAGATATATCTTGGGGGACTTTAACTTTAGCACCCGTTAAACAATTGACTGCATTCTATCGATATTCCTTTGCAAATGTCGAAGGTGAAAATAAAACGTTATATTTTCCTTCAAGTTCTTTCTGTACTTTTTCTGTTAGTTTCAATCCTTCTTTATTATGCTCTTCTTCTAGTTTAACACCATTAGGAACTATTCCACCATTATCCCAATCAATCCATTCACCATACTTCCCAATCCATTTCATTAACTCCAACTTCAAGTCGAGTTCAATTGGAGTGTCTTCTATGTCAAGGTTACAATTACAGCGATTACACCATATAGGATCTGCACCCACATCGCCCTCTACTTTTAATTCATTTGTTTTCTGTTGTTTGCATAGACATTTCAATCTGTCTACCATCTCCATTTATTAAAGTAAACTGCTCCTTTTTCTTTAGTAGAGAATCTTAATCTTCATCTTTATTGAACAATTGCCCCCCATCCGTTAGTTTAAGAACATTTTCACACGGTTTTTTCATTTAATAATTAATAACTATCGATAATTTATAGCTCACATAATTACTTATGTCGGTCAAAAATTCATCTAATACCTCGCTGGATGGAAATCTGCATTCGAGGAGATAACAACTTTCTCCACTAACTTTGTAATTGTTTACGACGTAACGATCTTGTTTTTTATATATGAGAGATAAGGATGGTGATTTGGATTCTTGGTATAGATATGAATTATTGTGTGAACAGGATACCCCATTTTTGCTTGATTAATATTAATCGTATAATCCTCAATAACTCCACTCTCTTCCAATTTAATCACCCTTGCTGATGCAGCTGGTCCTGTTAAGTGGACTTTCTCCCCTAAATCCTTCATTGTAATGCGACTGTTCTTGGAAAGTTCATCTAAGATAAGAAAAATCCGTTCTATCTAACATGTATTTAACTCCTTTCAAAAATAAAGTAAAACGTCCAAAAGACTTTATTAATTTTATATATCCATTTATAGGTCATATTATAGAATATACATTGAACCTAGTAATTTAGAAAGAAAAGGAGAAATTAGATATGAATATACACCAAATTCGAAATGCGACAATAGGTGTTGAATACTCTGGGAAAAAGTTTTTAATCGATCCAATGCTTGCTTAGAAAGGAACATACCCGACTTTCCCCAACGCACCACGACAGGATCAGAACAATCCTTTGGTAAGCTTACCAACATCCATCGAAAGCATTATTCAAGATATTGATGCGGTGATGTCACTCACCTGCATCCCGATCACTGGGGTGCTGCTGCTAAAGAAGCATTACCAAAAGAAATTAAAATATTCTCCCAGAATGAAGAAGATGCGATAGAAATTCGAAACGATGGCTTCAAAAATGTAGAGGTTTTACAAGAAGATACTATGTTCGAAGGTATTCAATTGATAAAAACCAAAGGCGAACATGGAAGAGGCGAAATCTTAAAACTTACTGGCCTTGTATGTGGTGTCGTCTTCAAACATTCCTCGGAGAAAACCTTATATGTTGCTGGAGATACGGTTTGGTATGAGGAAGTTCAAACTGTAATCGAGACACATAAACCAGAAATTATTGTGGTAAATGCTGGAGATAATCAATTCTTTGAAGGAGGTTCTTTGGTCATGGGAAAAGATGATGTCTATGAAGTGTATAAGAATGCTCCTAACGCAAAAATTATTGCTGTTCATATGGAAGCTGTTAATCACTGGCCATTATCAAGAGAAGAATTAAAGACCTTTTCTAATGAAAAAGGTATCTCCTCTAATGTTTTGGTTCCAGATGATGGAGACGAATACTCATTCTAATACTGAAACCAGACAGAAATAGACTTTTCTGTCTGGTTTTAATTTATATCCATAGTTACTCTACCTTTATTCAACTAAACTACCCTTTACTTTAAGACTCAGTTTCAAGATACATGATTGTTTGACCATATTTTAGCCCCTGCCCTCCATATATAAAAATGGTCCGTTACTTTCAACCGTAACGGACCACCCTTGCGACGTCTATAGAATTACACGACAAGCGAATTATATTATAGAAATACAAAATACATAATAAATAAACAGCCAAGAGAGTACATGATTGGGTGAACCTGTTTCCATTCCCTTTTTGCAATCATCGCAAATGGATAAAGGATAAACCCTAAAGCAATTCCAGTTGCAACACTAAATGTGAGCGGCATCATGATAATGGTGACAAATGCCGGAACTACAATTTCAAATCGGCTCCAGTCTATTTCTCTAACTTCTGTTGCCATTAGTGCACCGACAATGATAAGAGCAGGCGCTGTTACCTCAGGGGTAATAACGCCAAGTACTGGTGAGAAAAATAAGGCGATAAAGAAACAAACAGAGATTACTACACTTGTAAAACCAGTCCGACCGCCAACAGCAACCCCTGCTGATGATTCAACAAAAGAAGCTGTGGTCGACGTTCCGAAAATCGCTCCCATGACTCCAGAAGTAGAGTCAGCTAAAAGAGCTCGCCCCGCGTTTGGTATTTTGTTTTCTTTCATAATACCCGCCTGACTTGCCACTGCAATGAGGGCACCTGCCGTATCGAAAAAAGCCACAAATAAAAATGTAAAAATAACAGCAAGGACTTCTGGTGTCATCACATCTCCCAGGTGTTGAAATACGACACCAAATGTTGGCTCAAGACTAGGAACTTCTCCTACCACTGCATTAGGAACTTCTACTAACCCGACGATCATGCCAATAATACTTGTAAGGACAATGCCGTAGAATATTCCACCGCGAATACCGCGCACAAGCATCATAAGGGTAATAATGAAGCCAAACGCAGCGAGGGCAGTAGTCGGCGATGTTAACTTACCAATGGATACGAACGTTTCCTCACTTCCTACAACAATACCAGCATTTTTTAAACCTATGAATGCAATAAAAAAGCCAATTCCGCCTGCAATGGCATGTTTTAGATCTTTCGGTATAACATTAATAATCTTCTCTCTTATTTTAAGAAGACTTAAAATCATAAAGATAATTCCCGCGATAAAAACTCCAGTTAAAGCGACTTGCCATTCTATCCCCATTCCAATGACTACAGAAAAAGTGAAGAATGAATTGAGTCCCATACTTGGAGCAATCCCAACAGGAAAATTTGCAAGCAGTCCAATCAAAAGCGAACCGACAATTGCGGATAATGCTGTCGCTGTGAAGAGCGCCCCTTTATCCATACCTGCCTGACTTAAAATGATCGGGTTTACGACAAGTATATAGGCCATAGAAAGAAACGTGGTGATTCCTGCCAACATTTCTTTTTGATAGTTCGTTTCTCTTTCTTTGAACTTGAAGAAATTCCTCATGATGTTCCCTCCTATTGAATACAAAAAAGCACCGGCAGACTACCGGTGCTTTTACATAGGGAAAGAGAATAATCGTTTATTCCTCCCTGTAGACTAGCTATTTCCGGTAGCTGGTAGAAACGTTCAGGCCATATTCCTGAACTTATACAAGGTACTGTATCTATTTTGTCATAGGGAGAATCATACCAACGGAATATGTGTGGGTCAATGGTTATGATTAATGTTCGGGAATTCACTTTTTTCTGATTTTTTCGTATTTGTTGAAATATGTTACCTTTGGTTTCATCAAGGAAATCTATTTATTTATATCAGAAAAAAGAACGGGACAACGCCCGCTCTTTTCCAGCTAACCTTCTATAATTTTCGCTTTAAATTTTCGATTACGCGGACCATCAAACTCACAGAAGTATAGCCCTTGCCATGTTCCAAGTACAAGACTACCATCTTCAATGATTAATGTTTGAGCGTGACCGACGGTGCTAGTCTTCATGTGAGCTGCCGTATTTCCTTCCATATGCCGGTCTTCCTGATGCTCCCATGGATAGACTTCCGAGAACCGTCTAAGCATATCTGTTTTCACATCAGGATCGGCATTTTCATTTACTGTTAGTCCTGCGGTCGTATGCATGGATGAAACAACAACTAGCCCGTCCTTAATTCCTTCATCTTTGATCCATTCTTCTACTTGAGATGTGACATCAATCATTTGGTCATGCTGGTTTGTTTTCACTTCAAATACTTTATTCATGAAAATCCACCTCCAATTTGTGATTGTGCGTAGGTTTCCAGCTCTTGATATTTCTGATTTTCTTCGTTGAAAAAGACCTTTTCATGAACATGGAACTCCTTATTACCAAGATCAACATCGACGGCTGATTGATATACATATGTCCCATTCCCTCTCAGCTGGATCGAGTAACGTTCTTCTGATTTTTCTACAACACAGTTCACAAGACCACCTTTATTGATGACTACAATAGGTGTATCGATCTCATTCTGACCTAAAATAGTGGATACGAGCGAAGATGCAGACATCGCTGTCCCGCAGGCGTTCGTTAATCCTACACCGCGTTCATAGGTTTGAACGAATATTTTATTTTTCTCTAATATTTTCACAAAGCTGACATTCACACCATTAGGAAAAACTTCTGGAAGATGGTTCGCTTTTTTGCCAACCTCCAATAACTCATCCTGTTCGACCTCATTCATAATCGAGATAACGTGAGGATTTGGTACACTTAAGGCTGTAAACGTCCGCTTATCAGAGAGCTCTGGAATCTGCTTGTCGACCAGTTGTTCATTGCTGACGCTCATTGGCAGCGAAGCCACTTCGAAGGAAACAGGCTCAATAGCGACAGAGAACGTATCGATTCCTGGATAAATTTCTGCTACTTTTGAAGAAGCTAAGACCGCCTTTTCGGTCTCAATGGCTACTTCAGATTTTCCAGTTTTTTCAATGACATAGCGTGCGACACAACGCAAACCATTGCCGCACATTTCCGCTTCCGTTCCATCTGAATTAAACATACGCATTCTCGCTTCGGCCTTTTCAGATGGCATTACAAAAAGGATACCATCTGATCCGATACCTTCGTGACGATCACACAATAATATGGACAATTCCTTACGTTCACTTTCACTGAAGTCATACGATTGGTTCATCTCGTCAATCATGATGAAATCATTCCCAGATCCATGACATTTAATAAATTCAACCTTCACTAACGACGCCCCCTACGGTTTTCATTTGTATTATCATAGCATACGAATAAGTTTCAGTGATAGTTCGGAAGAGTTGATCGATTCTATTTCATTTTTGGAGGATAAACTACATAGTGTGTATGATACTATTAATTTGTTGAATGATTCTATGTAAAATAGATGGATATCTTTTTTTGGGAGGGGCTGAACATTTAGGACCATTTGTCTTTTCCACTTTATTATTTACCTTGCTTTTTATCACTCTCATCCTTATTGTCCTATTTAAAGTGGATTAGAAAAAGTATTCTCAGTGACGTCTACACGCCTTTTGACTACATGACAGGTCAATCGGTTCATGAATTTCAAGAAGAGAACAAGGAAAATGAACAGGGAGAGGAAAAGGAGAAAGGGATAATAAGGATAAATGAAAACAAAGAACATGTGGGTTCAATACCACAATCCACATATTTTTAGGAGGAATACGATGAATAAAGAATTTCGAGTCAAAATTGGACTGTTCAGCAGTCTGCTATTATGTATGGTTGGCCTCTATGAATGGATCGCCGATGTACCAGTAACTACCAATACATACATCCCTATTATTTTTTTCGTTGGAGGCACTATTGGGGCAATTGGTAATTATATCGAATTGAAAAAATTAAATAAAACGGATAAATAGGCAAAAAAAATAGAGGCCGCTGCCTCCTAAAATTTTTGCACGTCCCATAGCCGCTGATCTCTTAAGATGGAGTTTAGTTTTTCTGCTAATGTTTTTGCTTCATCAAGTTCAGTAAAGACTTTATCTTTTTGAATCAGAGTATCCTTCAACACTTCTGTTTTCCCACTGTTTTTCCTGACGAGCTTGTACATTTTCTTCCTATCCCTCCACTGATTAGTGTCCAAATCTATCTTTTGTATAATTTTATTATAATTTTTGTCCATTCATTTTCAACGGAGAGGATTGTCTATTTTAGTAGAACGTGTGTTTTCTATATGATCTATTACGACATTAAATTACCGGAAAAACAAAATAAGCGAGACAAAGTTTCTTATCAAAAATATACTCTAATCTTTATAAGGTCCTGGATACTTCCATCCTTAGCGCTTATCGTGTACACCCATAGTTCTCCTGTGTTAGACGTCGGCTGTCGATCAAACGGTATGGTTGTACTGAAAAATCCGTACGCAGGACCTCCTTCATCAGCCATTGCATAACGCTCTTTGGTTACGACAACACCGTTATCGTCTCTCAGTTGATAATTGATAACAGCTTCAAAAGCTCTGGCATACCCCTCTAATTGTTGACCACTTGCTATAGTAGAACCTGGTAAAGGTCTAGTCACAAAGATATTTCTTGAAGTTGGAATCGGAATAATTAACTGATATTCCGGCCAGATCACATCTCTTTGGAAGCCAGGACGATCTGCATTAGTTTCTTCCAAGTCTGAAACGGTAACCCCATACGTGCTTGCGATAGTAAAAAGGGTATCGCCGCTGACGATCTCATAGGTGAATGCAGGAACAAGTAAACGCTGCCCAACGAAAATCAGATTCGGGTTAGCCAGCTTGTTTACACCTGCAAGCAGGTCTACGTGAGTATCAAAGGTTTGAGCAATAGCTGTAAGTGTGTCTCCATTTGTAACAATATGACTGACAATTGGATTAGAAATGGAAGTAGGAATAATTAGTACATCATCCGGGAAGATCAACCCTCTATCGGTCACAGGGGGAAACAAATAGTTTGCTCTCTCAATTGCAGCGATCGTGCTCCCGTATGTTGCAGCAATCGAATAAAGTGTGTCTCCTGGCCTAACCGTGTAAATGAGTCCTTTGGTTTGGATTGTTGGCATGTTAACACCCCCTTTCCATATATCCTATGAAAAGAGGGGGTAATAGAGAACGTCAGATTGATTCCTAAGAGATATTTATAGATTAATAGATGGATTTATTAACAGAAGTTTTTCGAGCAATTTCTACAATTTTAATCGATGAATAGTCATAACTTCGTTTGATTACTAAAATCCAGGTCTCTCCTCCCATGGTTCAACCTCTCCCACTGTGCAAAATGGTTCATCCTGTTCGATCGCTTCTGCGACACCATTAGATATTTCACTATGAGTAAGCCAGCGCGAGCCTCCTTTTTCCTTAACGAAACCTAACAATACAGTGCGATAATGTCCCTGTGAAGGTAATGAAAGTGACTCTTTGTAGGCAATCGGATCAGATGAACTCCCAAGAATGTGAAAGAATCGAAAAGGCTTTTCTGATAGAGCTACTTCATCTATGAGAACTTGGGCTGCTTTTGGAGCCGTAGAGTGAATCCAGCTGACAACGAGTGATACGGGACCATGAATTTGGATAGCCTTCCGAATAGCGGTTTGCAGCTTGTCCTCTTCTGTGTAATCGACCAGCAACTTAGTCATTTTACTGACTGGATCAATTTTCTTCTTAATCCTGTCCATCTTCTCCTCATTTCTCGCAACGATAGAAAGCTGGTAACCTTGTTTCGCTAGTTGCACACAGCAGTCAGAAAGCATGCCGGTCCCCCCTATAATCAAAGCATGTTTCATTAGATTCCTCCTTCAACGTGCTCAATAAGTGTATTACTTCTATGTTCCCTACAAAATATGAAATATAGCACTCAAACTATAACTAACTTATCTTTTTTAATGGTTAAGAAAAGGCGATAAATAAATAAGCAACCTATCGTTCAAGGTGCTTATATGTGGACTGGTTTTTTTACTGGTCTTGCAGCAATTCTCACAATCCCCTCTTTCCTTGATATATGAAAAAAGAGACAATCTAGTATAGGTATGCAAAGGATTCATTTATTCAGTTTTTTTTGATAACTCTTTCTCTATTTCATCTAGTTTTTTAAAAGGAACCTTAATTTCTTCATGACCTTCTGGAAACACCACGTGGTTAAGCTTATTTAAATCATCTTTGTCCCATTCCACAATAAATGACCTCGGTATTGCGATATCCTCACCGCAGGATCCCATCTCTGAATCGATATCAATCGTAAGATTACCCTCGATACTTTTCGTACTGCTTACCACAGACTCACAGGTATTCTCATAAGTACCAATGAACAGAACACCATTTTCATCAAACTCTGGGTTCGACACTTCGCCACTAAAGTTGTAAAAATCCCATAGTTCTTTAAAAGTAGTTTGATCCGTTGCTTTCATGACTAGAAATTCAGAGTAGCCTCTTTCTGGAGAGAAAGAAATTTTGTGGAAATCTTTTGGCAAGACGTTCTCACTTTGGATTACAGACGAAGCATTGTTGATACAGCCAGTTAATAAGAAAAGAGAAGTGATCGCTAACATCCATCTAGTCACTTTATGCAAATGAAACACTCCCACCTACGATCTTTGTATTACTTTTATCCTATCACAGTAAGACTACTACCATTATATTAATCCAAAAAAGGACCAAATCCATTTGATTTGGTCCTCAATGATTTATTCCAAAGCTAAGCCGCTCTTTTCTTCATTAGCCATAAAAAGTACGGCGCACCAATTAACGCAACGAGAATACCTGATGGAATTTCATTCGGTGCCAATAGCGTACGGCTGAACAAGTCTGCAATGATCAGTAGAAAGCCCCCCAGAAGCATCGTTACAGGCAGAAGCCTCTGATTGGCACTTCCGACTAATAACCTCGCGACGTGCGGAGCGATTAAACCGACAAAGCCGATGGAACCGACAGCGGCAACACTGCATGCTGCAAGTAAAGTTGCGATTAAGGCCATTTGAAAACGAACCGAACGGACACGGAGTCCAAGCCCTTTCGCTGTATCATCCCCTAGCGACAAGACATCAAGCGTTTTGATGTAGAATACTAAAAGCGGAATGAACAAAATGATGGGCCAGATCAGATACTGCAATAGCTCAGCCCAGCCTTTTGCATAAGTCGTTCCTGACAGCCATGTTAAGGCAGAAGCGACACCTAAATCAGATTGAACAACAAGAATTTGAATAATCGCTGAGCCAAAAGCGGAAATACCAATTCCCAATAGCGCTAGTACGGTTGGCTGGAACTCTGCTTTTGCACCTAAAGCCATCACAATTAAGAAGAAGATAAGCGCACCAACCATTGCTCCTACAGGTATCCAGAAGGCGGAAACACTGAATACAAACATCGTCATTAAAGCACCGACACCGGCACCTGATGTAATTCCGATCACGGAAGGATCAGCCAGCGGGTTTCGCAGTACTCCTTGAAAGATCAGTCCGCTGACAGCAAGAATTGCTCCACTGAATAAAGCAACCAGGGCACGGGGCAGCCTTAAATTCAGGATGAAGTTTTTAATGAATTCGTTCGACTGCCCAAATAAGGCGTCATAAGCAACGAGTGGTTCAAATCCGTAATTCCCTGACGCCATACTGACAAATAAAGTGAGCAGAATTACAAGCCCTAATACTGGCGTCACTTTCCAAAGCGAAAGATTCGCTGAAGCTTTTCCCGCCATAACCGAGCCTGTCTCTTGATTGTTCCCCTCCTGTTTCATTCTTAGCACAAGCCAGATTAGCCAAGGGGAACCAATTAATGCTGTAATGGCTCCGACCGGCAGCTCCGAAAACGACGGGTCGATAATCCGGGCCAACACATCCGCCCCAAGCAGAACATTTCCGCCCCATAAAGCTGATCCTATCAATAAAGGAATATGCGAGCGGTATCCAATCAACTTGATAAGGTGTGGGGCCACAAGTCCGACAAATCCAATCGGCCCGACGATACTCACGGTCACACTTGTAAGAAGGACCGCTGCAAGAATCGAAATGAATTTGACGGTTCGGACATTTTGACCCAGAGCAGTCGCAACATCATCCCCTAGCGTCAGCGTATCCAGCTTACTCGCAAACCCGAAGGCGATCACTAACCCAAGCGCCACAAGCGGAAGCGAGAATTGCACACCGTCCCAGTTGTTTTGAACGAGTGTCCCTGAACCCCACAAGAACAGCCCCTGGGTTTCATTCTCATAAAAAATCTGCAGAACAGAAGTTAGCGAAGAAAAGAGGAAGGTGACAATCATTCCGGCTAAAACCATTCGTACAGGTGTTGCATTACCTGCACCTGAAAGGAGATAAACAATGGCAAACGTCGTAATTCCGCCGATAAACGCCGTAGCTATTCCATTTGCGAACATCGCAAACGGGAAGAAAATCGTGGTTACTACGACGGCGAAATACGTGCCTGAATGAATTCCCAATGTACTTGCAGAAGACAATGGGTTTTTTGTGACTGTCTGTAAAATAACCCCCGAAGCAGCAAGTGCTCCGCCAGCGATAATTCCCATCACGGCTCGAGGAAGACGCAAGACTCTCACCGTATGATGCTGAATGGTATCCTGAGGATTCATTAATGCCTCTACGACGGTGCCCAATGGGATTTCCACATTCCCCTGATTAATATGTATAAAAGTTAAAAGACACAACAATGCGGTCCCACCTCCAAAGGTGAGAACCGCGATCATTGTGTTTCTGAACGTAGCGTTCATGTTATCCACTCACTTTATTTCTCTTTTACAGCTGCATCCACGACCTGCTTAGCAAGAACTTCAGCAGAGAGCGGTCCGCCAAATGTCCAAGTATCTCCAGGCATTTTGTACGTACGATTTTCTTTCACAAACTTAAGTTTTTCCCAAGCCGGGTTGCCTTTCAGCTGATTCGTGAAGATATTATCTTCTTCTTGAACGATATAGAAGAAGTTTGCGTCCTGATAATTTTGCAACGTCTCTACCGTTGTAGATGTATAGCCGTATATTTCCAGCTTGTCTGATTCATAGGCATTATTCATACCCATCTTATTCATGACTTTAGCAACAATCGAGTTATCTGTAAACAAGCGAAGCGTTGGTGTATTTTGGGAAGTGAACGCCTGAGTGATCACATAGTCCATACCATCTTTACCTGCTTCTTTAAGACGTTCTTGCTGCTCTTTGAATGTTTTTTCCATGTTGTTCAATACTTCATCTGCTTTATCTTCTTTATCAACGACTTTTGCAATTGTATTGAATTCATCAATCATATTCTTATATTGGTCTTGGGCCGCTTCTTCAGAATATGGGGAGAACATAACCGTAGGTGCGATTGACTCAAGCTTATCCGCAATTCCTTCATGACGGAATTTAACTCCAATGATCAAATCTGGATCAAGTCGGGAAATTGCTTCAAGATTCGGTTCCGCACGTGTTCCTACATCCTTAACAGAATCGCTAAACGGAATGCCTACGTCAACCCAGTCTCCATATGAATCTAGACCAGCGACACCAACCGGCTCCATTCCTAGTGCTTGAAGATCTTCAGCATACGTCCATTCCAAAACAACTACTTTCTTAGGTGTTCCTTCAATCGTCTTCTCACCCATAGCATCTTCGATCGTTACAGAGCGGGATTCGTCAGACTTTTCTTCGGACTGTTCACCTTCAGACTCTGATCCTCCTGATTCTTCTGTATCTTCTCCACCGCCGCAAGCTGCAAGAACGGTTAGCATTAAAATAAGTGCAAAAAGCCAAAACTTTTTCACATTCGTTCATCCTTTCTTCTTCTCAAATTCTATGTAGAATCTTAATCATCCGTCTTTATACCCTAAAATCAATTGATAAAGATTCTCATTATCACTAACAGTTCATATCATACCCAAGTGCTAGGATTCTGTCAACGCTTTTCTGATCTAGCCAGTTATAATAAAAGGTTTGTCGTCCTTTCAATACTTCTATTCTTACCAATTCCTTAAACCCTTGTACGATATATTATGAAACAAATAAAATTCTCTTTCGTATGTAGTAATTAAACAAAATATGTGGGGAATGTATTAGTTTATGGAAATTTAAAAAAAGACTTTACGTATGTAATATTGGTAGGGATTCTACTATTATCTGTAGGCTGCTCGTCCTTTAGAGATGAAGAAGAGAATTCAAAAATAAGCGATAGTGAACAAAATATTTGAGCTGTTTTACAGAAGTTATTTACTGGTCCAAATGAGGAGCAGGAACAGTTTATGCACTTCAAAGAAGGAGAAAAGAAAAGAAAAAATTATTACAACAGTTGGTTAAATTTCAGGAAGAATATAAACCTTATGGAAGTGAAGATTTTTATGAGGGAATGGTCAACACTACTATGGCCACGCAATTCTTACACATAGCCTAATCTGACTATAAGTTAATACCTATTGATATAACCATTGTAGAAAGAGAAAATTATTACAAATTCACTGTGTAAGTGTCCTTTACGAATAACAAAAGTAATGAAAGTAAAAAGGTGAAGCTTAAAGGTCACGCACAAACTAATGAAGAACAGAAGGTTAGTAGTATTAATTTTTTTAATTCAGAAGAGCTTCGCAGCGTATTAAATGGAGGACACCCCCCCTAGTGTTTTTAATAACATCCAGGGGGGTAAAATCATCTTTTGAAAGAGGTACAACCTTAAACCTGTGAGCATTCTTTATAAAGAATCTATTACTCTCGGATAATTCCCTTACTGTATCCTTTTAGAACTTCCTTACTTTCCTGGTTTCGGTAAACAGATTCAAATTCTACTTCTTTGTAGTCATCCTTTTGCTTTACTTTCGTAAGGGTTAATTCGCATTCGATTGTATCGCCAGAAAAGACAGGTCTTAAATAGACACTATCCATAGTTTTGGCGATATAGTTGAGGTCTCCACCAATTTTCGTGCCGAGACTTGCCGTAAGCAACCCTTGCACCATCACTTTCCCATCTTTGTTGCGCTCCATATGATGAACTCCTTGATCTCCTGTGAGTTCAGCAAATTGAAAGACTTCCTCTTTACTGAAGGTTCTTGACCATACGAAGACTTGACCTTGCTTCAATTCCATTTTGATCCCTCCAATATTTGCTATCTATTATTATACCAAATGAATATAAAGGCTTCTGATTAAAAAAATCGAGACTTCTAATGTCACGGTTCTACTAAGATCGTTTAAAAGCGTCGAACATGTACGGGGGCAATCTCACTTGAGGGAGGATACAAGACACGGAATTTTCGGTTAATCGCTCTGATCAACCCCCGTTTCGCTTCCTCGCTATTGATTAATCCTTCAATTATATCTTCATGCTCATACCTTACTTCAAAATCAATTTGGTGATGTTTGTAGTGAATCTTTCCAGATACAATGATAGAGCATCCTCCTCTACTGAAAAGTTTCCATTTCCTTTTTTCCTTAATTTCTGTCGTATAAACCCATGCGTTTGCCTAAAACAATGAGGGACTGATTAATTTTCCATACGTAGTACAAGTGATGGACAAGGTCTCCCTGGCCATCATTATGGCCTGGAGCGTGTCGTTCGATTTGCTCCCGCTCAGGATGTAAATCGTAAAGCTCTCCGACTACTTCTTCTTTTTCAATCATAGTTGTGAGGACGTGAATATTGTGACTAAACTTTTCTTCCACCCTTTGAAAAACCTCACTTACTTCATCAGGATAGGTGAAATTCTTTTGATAGGCCGATGCCACAAGGTGCTTTGCATAATAATTTATCGCTGTAAAAACAGTGATCCATCTCGGCAGACCCGAATATTTACGAACTCCTGGTCCCTGTAATAGGGGTTTGGATTCATCCTCAATCTCCTGAATTTTAGCATCCAATTGGAATGCATGATCAGCCATAGTTTTGATATCGGAAGGCTCCCTGAAGCTTCGTACATAATCCGTTACATAGGATTCTAATTCCTCCAAATAATCTGCAAACGTCTGTGACACTTTGTCCATCGTTTTTGTGGGATAAATCACTGCGGCTACACCTAGAGCGATGGCTGCACCGGCGATCGTATCTATGACGCGTGCACCTAACAGTTCAAATGTGATTCCGCCAAGCATAAGATCGTACATAAACGCAATCAGCATCGTTATTAAAAGACTCATAATTGTGTAGGAAACAGGTAATAGATAAAAGGCCAAGAATATGAATGAAAACAGCAAAATGACTTCTAGTTGAGGATGACCTGACACCAATTTGGCTAGTCCGAAACCTAAGACAGCTCCGATGACCGTTCCAATCGATCGCTCTAATCCTTTAAGGTAAGTACGTCCTACGGTTTCAGTCCCTAACTGGACGATAAACGTAGTCAATAGCACCCAATAGGGTTGGATTGGAGAAATTGCGTAACCAACAATGACAGCGATCGTTCCCGCAATGACCGATTGAATAGCCTTCTTTGTTGTAGGCTTCATTCCTTTTTCTTCTTCCTTTTCTTCCTCTTCCACATTGGCGTCGTCTATTCTTTCCATAGTACTTGGCACCTTATTGATAGACCCCTTAATTTCGAGGGCGCCTTCCGTTACATGGGTTGCAATTGCCTCGATTCTCCGCACTAAATAAAGCCAACCTTCTGGCTGTGACGAACGCTCTTTAAACAAATTATCGATCATTTCTCTCAAAGACTTTATCACGTTTTCTGCTTCGACTAAGTTCTGTTTACTATAGGTATGATTAAGAACTTCTGCTTGCTGCAACGTATAGATCACTTTAACAAGAAGCGTACGCAGTTCCTTCATTTCCAAAGCATCATCATTTTTAAGCTTTTGTAAACTCTCAGACATCGTCATAACAAACATGGCTGTATCAAACACGTACAGCCTAAGCTGCTCTGTTCCAAGACCTGGCCAAAGTTCACGGATATCCTGAGCGTTCAGATCTGTAGAAACGTTGTTTGCGTATTCACGTAATTTCCTCACATTGTAATCCAGTTTCCTTCTCCTGGAATCACTCGTCATTGTATCCTGAATAATTTCTATCAGCAGTTGAAAAGTAAGGTTTGCCTGACGGTGAAAAGAATTCATACTTCGTTTAAGAAGCTGAACCGAATCCTTGAATAAAACAAAATTATAGAAATAAGCAAAACTGACGCCTATAAGTATCGTTAGGTAAAACCAAGGAAACTGATCTGGTGAAAGTTTCAGGAACGATGAGAAATATGAGGTAAAAAAACCGATCATGCCTAAGGAAAAGTATCGACTTCCAAACCTGGAAAAGTAAAAGCCACAAAAGATGATGGTTACCATCCAGGCTGAAACTAGAATCACATGGTCGGCAAGTAAAGACCCCACGGTTACACCTACTGCTGCTGATAAAGGGAGCAGTAATGTGGTTACCTGCTTCTTCTCTTTGGTGTCATCTAGCACAATCATGATCCCCATTAAGCCGCAAACACCAGCAATGATAGATGGAAGTAAAGGAGGATGGTCGAGCATATTAAGGAGGAGTGTACTCGCGAACACGGCTGAAATTAAACTAATGGTTGCTTTTCCTGCCTGATTCAAACGCTTCCGACCAGGATCAGACGCTAACAAGCGCCTCAGATAATAGGATTGTAAGTAAGTTTGTTTCACTAGTACACACCTCCTTTTTTAGATATCTTTTTATAGTAATCTTTTTTGGTTTCTAGAACAACCGATATGGATAGAAGAAGCTGCTGAATTTCAGCAGCTTTAATACGGTCTATTCTCACAATTTTTTTAGGTGTGGTTTTCTGATGATGAACTGAGTACAGTTATCAGCGAAAAAAGAGCGTTTGCCGTCCTTCGGTAGAATTATGTAGTTTCTTTTCTTGGAAAAACCGTATAGCTAAAGCTGATAAAAAAATCGATCACTAAAACGATCGACCATGCTCTCATTGTCTCCAAAAATGAGTTTGTTTGCTCAGTATCATGAATGTATAGAACAATGCCTCCCATCAGTGAGGCTCCAATCACCCAGGCCAGAACGTGCCGGTACCACCCTTCGCGTTCAGCTCTAGCCTTTTCCGTTCCATATTTTTTCAGCTTAAATGGTTTGTCTACCTGCGCAAATCGATAAAAAAATTGTCGGTCTGCCCATCTAACCATCTGATGTCCATAAGCTACACTTACTCCGATATAAATAGCTGCAATTCCGTGTACAGTTGTAGCAACAGCTTCATTTTTCAAATCAATAAAGGTCGCAATTAGAAGGAGGACATCGATAATTGGTGTACAGATAAGAAAAATCATACCAAGCCGGTTCTTCTTCAATACATAGCGTGAGAATAAACCGGCAACAAAAAAAAACCAAAATCCTATTTCACAAGCGATAATCATCCAGCCAATCACGAACAGCTCTCCTTTTTAATATTAATGGGTCTCCCTACACCTGCTAATTGTTAAGTGAAAACAATAACTTCTCACTTCAGTCTATTTGTAAAAAATATTTTATTCCTTACCCTTGTCTTGATTAGCACATTCAATTACAGATGCATGTTTTAGGAATCTTTTCACGGGAATGGTATTGTAAAATAACTTAAAGGAGGATTCTTACAAATGGCTGGAAAAGATCCAAAACAAGCAGCAGCGAAAATGAGTGAAGATAAAAAAGATGACATTATGAAGAATTTCGAATCGTTTAAAGACTATTTAGGAGATCAGGTACACAAAGGTGAGAAGCTCGGCTTAGATTCAGAGGGCCTTACCAAAGGTGCAAAACGAGTTGGAGACTACCTTTCCAAACATGAAGAGCCACGCAACCGTGAAGAAAAAGTTCTTAACGAATTGTGGAACGTAGCGAATAAAGAAGAACGTGAACATATGGCTCATGTACTAGTGAAACTGTCTGATCGAACCAATTAATACCGATAATCATCCCGTTCTCATAACGAGAACGGGTTACTTATTGAAAACTATGAGTGATTCTTTACTCTAATCCGAATCGGTAAGAATATTGATAAGTGATTCAAAATGATCGATATATGAGCTCATATGATTTATTAATGAGTATTTCTAATTAAATATTTCTTGCTAATGCGTATGAGAGAATATCTTTCTATGGAATTTATGAATTGTTATAGTAGAAAAATGATGGTAAAATAATAGTACCGTCTACGAAAGTTAAACCCTCAATCAACCATTCACTACAAGTGAATGATACATAGACGGTAAGCCCCCAACAAATGTTGAGGGCTTTTTTTGAACCAATTATACCTTTGCTTCATCTTTATTCAGTTGGTTAAGTAAGAGATCTAGCTTTTGAGATATATGGACGAGTTGGTCATAGCTGCTTCCCTTTTCATACTCTTCATACATGCGGCTGCGGAGCATCTCAATCTCAGCGTTCAATTCACTATTTTCAATTTTCCATCCACCTCACCTTTTGAACCCCTTAATTATATCTTTAATTAAGAATATTCTATCATTCAATAATTCAAGTTTGTATACTCCCCCCATGTTTATTTATTAAAATTTTTAAGAGTTTTTTTATTAATGTGACTGTCACCACCTCTGGACGGTTAAAAATCCTCTGGGGAATGATACTATTCCCTAATCCACGGCTTAAAACCATGACTAATCCATTTTCTTTATGTTTACCTGCTGTATATTCAGGAAAGAAGCCCTGGTTTGGAGCTACCAGCCCACCATCAAATGGGATTGTAAACTGTCCACCGTGCGCATGACCGCTCAATATCAGGTCAATGTTGAACTCTTGATACAAAGGGAATTTTTCCGGGCGATGCGATAATAGAATAGTAAACTCTGAAGTCGCTCCATTAGTGGTTAAATTTCTTAAATACTCTTCGAATGTTCCTTCTGTTTGATTGTTGAAGAGCGGGTCATCGATCCCGGCTATGGTAATCACATCACCATTCCTTTTCATTTCTTTACTCTCCTCCCTTAACACTTGGACCATAATATATCAATTTTTTCCAGAACAGGAAATTTCTTTGAACCGGATTCATGATTTCCTTTGGCATAAAAAGTTGTAGCTGTTTCATGAAGCTGCTCCATGAGTTGCAAGCTCGGCTTCATGTTTGACGTATCCTTGTCGATTAAGCCCCCCGTAAATACGATCGCATCTGGATTTTACTTTTGTATCTTTTCTAAAAGCCGCTTTTCCCTGTAGTCCTTGTTATGTAGGCCTGACAAATGCACGATAGTAAACCCAACAAACCCTTTTGGCAGATTGTCTGATTTTACATTCATTTTGGTGGTTACCAATGCATTATTTTGAAAATAGCTGAAGGTGCATCCAAAGAGTACAATCTTAAGTGCAATGATCAGTCTTTTCTTCGTAAGCACAAACAACCCTCCTCTCAAATAAAAAAGCCGAAACTTAGAGAATTCCCTAAATTCCAGCCTCCTATTTATTGCTTGCTTTCTTCAAAAACTTTTTTAACTTTTGGAACGACGTAATGGCTGCCGCCTTCCACATCTTCAATCATCATCGAGACGAGTAAATCGGAAGAATCTGTATTCCAGGCAACGAACCAGCCGTTTTCCTGTCCATTTTTAACTTCAAGTGACTGTTTTAGTTCAGCCGTTCCGGTTTTACCAGCAAGCTTGATACCAGAGATCTGCGGCTCATAACCAGTGCCTTCTGATGTCTCAACTACAGCTTGTAAACTTTCACGCACTGTCAAAGCCGTTTCTTGACTCATAACATTTTCATGCCAGACTTGTTCTGTTTCATCTTCTTTCATTAAAACTGGTTTCAATAATGTACCGTCTGTTACAAAAGGAGTATAGGTCATCGCTAAATGAAGCATGCTCATTTCCACTTGTCCCTGTCCGTAACCTGTATCTGCTAAAAGGGTTTCTTTTCCGAAGGTTTCTTCATTTAAAAGTTGGGAGGAACTGATTGGATAAGGGAATGGAATTTCCTCGCCAAACCCGAAGTCTTTCGCTTCTTGTAAAAAGGTTTCGCCACCAATTTCAAGAATGGAGCGGGCAAAGTATATATTGTCGGATCGAACGAGCGCATCACGTAATGTCACTTGTTTATCAACGTTAGCTCCATCGACTCTTGTGACAGCGTAACCGCCCCAGCCTTCTTGCGTATAAGTCTTATTCGGAATAGACATTTCTTCATTAGGGTTAATGGCACCTGTTTCAAGTCCAATCGCTGCGGTGATCGGTTTGAACGTTGATCCTGGCGCATACGTTTTTGTAAACTTGTTAATAAGCGGGCGTCCTGGGCTTTCCCGTAATTCCGTATAGCGTTCGCCGCTTAGTCCAAGGACAAACTCATTCGGATCATAAGCGGGTGAGCTGACAAGCGCATAGACTTCCCCAGTTTTAGGATTAATCGCCGCTGAAGCCCCAGAGTAGCCTTTTAACTGGTTATACACCCTCTTTTGCAAGTCAGAACGGATCGTTAAATTAAAATCTTTTCCATCCTCTGGTTCTTGTTCAGCTAGTACCTCTTTTTCATTCCCCTCTGTATCCTCGATGTATACACGGCCTCCTTTTGTGCCTCGCAACTCTTTCTCTAAGACAGCCTCAAGTCCAGCTTGCCCAATTTTACTCGTAGGTGTATACCCTTCGTCTTTTCTATCTTCAAGCTGTTCACCAGTAATCTTCCTAACAAAGCCCGTTAAATGGGCAGCGGCTTCTCCTAGAGGATAGACACGTGCTGACTTATCCTTAATTAGTGTTCCTTGTATTTCTTCAATGGAAGCTATTTGTTCTTCCTCATTATTTGCAATGGAAGCTACCGGCACAAACGAGTTTGGTTTGACCCATTTTTGCTCAAGATTCTGGTTAATGCCATCAACACTAATATCCAATATTTCTGCTAGTTCCTCTTTCGCTTCTTCCTTTTTCTCCTCGGTCTCTGGCATTCGTTCTGGTACGAGACCAACTTCTTTAACCGTACCGTTTACGGCAAGTTTTTTTCCGTTCTGATCAAAAATCTCTCCACGTTCAGGAGAAAGAACCCTTGCCCTCACTTTATCTCCTTCATTCATTCCAGCAAAAATCATAGAAGGATTCCAATTAAGAAGCCACTGATCCTCTTCCTCTCCTTCCTGATAAACCAGTTCTGCCTTATGAGAGAATTTTATTTTTCCACCCAGAGAATTCATACTAACCTGATAATTAAATGTCGGCTTTTCTTCTTTATCGTAATCCTGTTCCTCTTCAGGCAGCTCATAAGAAAAGGCCAACTCTTCCATATTAATTCCTTCATATATGGTAGCGTACCTATCCGAGAACTCTTTTTCTGTTATTGATTCTTTCGACCCTTCACTGATGAGGCTGTACATCTTTTCATACTCTTGGTTTTCCCATGCTTTCATATATTGTTTGAAAGTATCCTCAGGTTTCGGCTGCTGGGAACAACTGACGAGTGTAATAAATGCTAGAAAAACAACTAGTGATTTTAATAATTTCAATGTAAGGCTCCCCCCCCTATGTTTAAGACAAAATTTTCCTTATTAGTAGAAAGTATAACAAAAGTAAACAGCGTTAGACTGTAGTAATGCTCGTAAATCATGTAGTTTTCAATAGATGAAGCGTTTATGTTTAATGGGTTAGAGAATTATCCGAGCTTAATCCTTAATCATTATCGTTAAACATTGGACGGGAGAAACTTTCATTTGGTTTCACTTTTATTAATTTTTCTACAAAATTCCACAATCCTCTTATCCATCAATTTTTAGCTATACTTATTTTTGTATATTAATAAAAAAGTAAGAGAATATCACTTACACCAAAAAGACTGCTTTTAGTTTAGGTGATATTTCATATTTATCTATTAAGATGTGCTGTAAGGTCCATATCGACCAACCCACGAAGTATCAACCAGAGGAGTATCAGACAACAATTTTTTTATATACTACCTAATAGATTCCCTGTAAATATCTTCTGAGCTTTGGCTTAAATAAGTAGATATAATTTCATTGACATCATCAATCGATAGTTGAGGGTTTTCTTGCATTGTCTCTTGTGAATACATCGCTTCTTTGGCATCGGTTAAATGGTCGCGATACGTTTCTAGTACTTGTGTTTCTTTTTCATCCAGTTTTCCGTCTTGATTCATTGGGGCAGCGTACGATGTACCATTGGTTGTATAGCCACTTAATAAATATGTAGTCTCATAGAAAAAGTAAGTGTTAGGAATATCATAATCTAAGAAGTTCCTGCCACCTTGAATAATGGTATGAGTTCTAATTAAATCCTGTTCTAAAAACCTTAGAGCTTCTTTGAGCTCTCCCTTTTCTGGTTTATCCTCAAGGATGTTATTAATCTTAGTTAAACTGTCATCTATGGAAAAGTAAAAGTGGTTTATAAAGATATCGAATTCACGACTTTCTTCTTTAACTTCCTGATAGTATTGGTAGGATCCTAGTCCAAGTACGACAATGAAAAAAAGCATGACATAGATTAGAATCCTAATTTTTCTTTCCTTAAACATTCCTTTCACCCCTATATCATTTATAAAATTAGTCCTTGCTTTTTTCCATAATAAATAAGCGCTTCATATGGATCTCCCTCAATGTTCAATAGTTGACAAAAGGCTGGTTCTGTTTTTATTCCAAGATCCTTAAGCGATTTGACTTGCTCAGTTAACTGCGGATACCTTTGAAGCAGCTCATGTTCGGTCTTCATATGTATATAAGCATATTGCTTATCCACCGCTTCGTCTTGACCAAACACTTCGAACTCAAATCCACCATAGAGAAAGTTGGCTTTCACAACATTTTTTCCTCTAATTTTAGTTCTCTTAATTAAGAAGTCTCTTTCATTTTGATAAAGAGAGCAAAGCTCCTTCTCAAAACAATTCAAGTCATAGATCTCCATAATAATATCAAGGTCTGAACCTGTCACATTGATTCCAATAGGCATTGTTCCAGATAGAGTCGGATTATAGCACTTCAAATCTTCGAATCACCAAGCTCATTGATTGCAGAATAAGCGTCTTGTAGCTTTCGACTGCCATCCTTCATCTTTTCAAACAGTTTATCCAGCTTCACATCTACCTCCTATGTATGCAAATTCCAACTAACGATAAAAAAGTGCTTTCTCAACACGAGATAAGCACCTCTTGAATCTCTTCATTAATCATCAACCGAGGAACCATCATCACTGCCCCAATGGTTACCACTGTCATAATAAGGGGCAGCTTTATCAAAAGCCTTTTCCCTCTTACTTCGGCGAGTTTTATTCAATTCATCACCGTAGAAACGGTTGGTGTTCACGCCAAGAACGTCACGCAGCCAACCAATCAAAAGAGGCAGTCCTAAAAGGGCAAACATTCCAAGCAATAACCAGCCGCCGCTCACCATGAATCTCCCCCTCGTTACCCAGGTTAAATGTCTTACTACTAAGGGTACACCCATTAGGATAATTTTCAAAAATTATAAAGGGTAAGTAAGTTTATTATTCTTGAGTCTGATGAAAAAATATCCGTATCTTTTCAACACGGGCACGGTTGTACCTTTGGACCATGATGAAAGGAAGATTAAATAAGATAGCATAAACCATGATGATCCAGCCTGCTAATTGGGTATTGAATAGAAAAAATAAGGGTGCGGGCAGTATTTGCAGCCAATGAGAGAGTTCAGACCGATTGGTTGCGAGAACAAACTCATTGTAATCAGCTTCATTTCTCAAGCGGATCCCTGTTTTCCCTTTCCCATGATTAACCCATTTTTTCGCTTCAGGCAGCCTGTTCTTCCACTGCTTAATTTTCATACGTTCGTAAATAGCCCCATGTCTTTCCCATTCCCTCAGTTTATATAACTTGGAAAAGCTCATAACAAGAGAAGATGGAAATTGCGAAACGATTACACTTACACTTAAATGGATAACAAGCCAGGCAATAGCATTCACGAGAATCATTAAGGTGAGTCTCTTTTCTCTTTACCTACAATTTGGCGTCCCTTCCAGGTAGACTGCTTGAAGATATAGGTTTTTACAAAAGAGAATGCGAAAAGTAAGACAAAAAAGATGAAATACACCGGGAATAGAAATCCATCATACCAACGAAAATTCCCGACATCTTGCAAGATTCTATACAAAAGTACAGCGAGAAGACCATAACCGACTACTGTCCACCAGCCTGTTTCAAATAGATTTACAAGGTATGAAACGACAGATGTGATCCATATGATACTTGCGAAGGACATGATGGGTGAAGCTGTTGAGGCTCCTGACGCAAAGCTTTTTGACCACCCTTGAGCGACGGCTCTAAAGCTGGCCTCATACATTCTCATATTCACGACATTTTTCCCGCTGAATGCATAGGTTTTTATTCCTTTTGATTCCGCTTGTCTTGCAAAAGCAAGATGCTCAACAATTTCAGAACGAATCGCATGATGCCCGCCTAGATTCCAATACGTATCTGCATCAATAATTAGGCAGGGACCAAATCCGCCTTGCGCGCCTCCCATTTTTTTGAAAATGCTTGTGATACCTGAAGATGCAAAGACAACCAAATGAAATACAGCTGATAGTTTTTCTAAAAATGAGCCCATGCAATGATATGGATGAACCGTTATCAAAGAATTTGACCCTTTCGTTTCGTAATAATTCATGATTTTCTCTGAACCCTCTGGCGAAAACCATGTGTCTGCATCAAGGAAAAACAGTGATTTTCCTGTAGCTGCTTTTGCGCCATTATAACAAGCCCATGATTTTCCCATCCATCCATTTGGTAATGGAGGGTTCTTAATTACTTTAACTCCATACAGAGCCGCCGTCTCACTTGTTCGATCATCAGAGTCATCATCGACTACAATAATTTCTCTATGTTTACTTTCGACTGCTAAAATGGAAGGTAATAAACGCTTCAAGTTTTTTTCTTCATTACGCGCAGGAATAATAATGGTATAGGATGCGGAACTTTTTTGTTTACCTACTGGAAAAGAAACCCTGTGCCAAAAAAGCAGAAGAGTTGCCGTGACAGCTATTATCATAAACCACATTGCAATCACCTCATGCTTTTCAATAGTTTGTGGTTAAGCTTACATAAATGTACCCTTTCCGTTTTGTTGTTAGTCAAGCATAGAAACTGTTAATAACCAAAAGATGAATATCGATCTTTTGCAAGGGTACAACGAATAAAAAAGGAGTATTTTATGATTACACCTCTAATCGCAAAGCTATTACGAGTATGGCCTAACCAAGCTGAAAAAAGACCTATGGTCCCGATCCTACCTGTAAAATCCAAGAAAGAGCTGTTAATAGAAACAAGTGTAAAGCCTACATACATCACCTGCTATTATCCGCTAGGCAGGGAGGAACACAGCCTCCCTGCTTACCTCAACCTTCATGGCGGGGCTTTCATTATGAATTCCAAAGAAATGGACGATCCCTATTGTAGAAAGCTTGCAAATGATACAGGCTCTGTTGTTATTAATATTGATTACGCCAAAGCACCCGAATATCCTTTTCCTAAACCGATTGAACAGGTTTACGAAATTTTTCAGTGGATCAAAGAACGGGCGAATGAACTGAATATTGATCCAGAAAAGTTGATGGTGGGCGGCCAAAGTTCTGGTGGGAATATTGCGACAGCTCTCTGTTTACTGTTAAAAGAACGAAGGCAATCTCAGCCCATCCTTCAGGTCCTTGCTTATCCGATGCTTGATTTCGTCACCCCTCATAGTGAGAAGCCGGAACCTGATCCAAGGCGGGCCAAACATCCACAAGTAGCCAACTTTCTCAATCGTTGTTACGTCCCTGAAGAAGGTCAAGCACGACACCCGCAAGCTTCGCCCGTTCTAGCTGAGGAATTAGACGAACTTGCCCCTACACTTTTTGTAATCCCAGAATACGATGCGTTTACTCCAGAAGCCGAAGTCTACGCTGAAAATTTAAAAAAAGCAGGTAATCGTGTTAGGGAAGTAAAATTTAAAAACTGCTACCATGCGTTTACTCATTTGGGGCCTAAAGAGAAAGCTGAAGAAGCATGGAATTTAATTGCTGAAGAAATAAGGGGTGTGATTTCTTGATGCAAATATTATGTCGGTTCAGCTGCTCCTAACTAATAAAACGGTGATTGCTTTTTCTTTTCCATACGTTCCACTTCCTATTTAGAAAATAACATTTTTAGAACATAACATTGTGATACGCATCGTTAACTAATTCAATAGATCGAATCCACTGGTAGACAAATATACTTAAGACAGTCACATTTGCAATCACCGTTATGGATAAGTACTTCTTCTTTTTCAGAGCATCTTTCATGAGTTGATCATTAAATAAAACAGCATAAGTAGCCATAAAGAACGGAATGACACAAATAAAGACAAGAACCCATTTATTAAATTGGTCCATATAAGAACCTAAAATAGATAAGCTATCCTGTTTATCACTTACATCAGAATTAACTATAGCGCCTGGCTCGTTTAAACCCTCATGTAAGACAAATTGGCCCTCTTCAGTAACACTGTAATCCAAATACTGAAAATCGAAAGCAAAATAATAGATTCCTAGCAAGGCTAGAAGACTAATGGAAAAGATAGTGATCCACATTCGTATCTTTTTATCCATCCTATCCACTCCTTAGATTAAATATGCTGCTGTGGCTATCACCTAATATTAGGGATGAGTAGAACAGGCTGAGGATCCCATCCACTTTTGCATTTACCTCTCCCTTTAACCTTATTCCTTTTTGTTACTTCCAATTATTTCAAAACAAACAAACAGACTCAAGCACTTACTCCAGTTATAAATCTCCAAATAAAAAACCCCGAGGTTGATCGGGGCCTAGTGCTTGTCCTTATCTATCAAATTTTCCATACTTTCCTTAAACTCTCTCATTTTCTCATCAGGTTGCAGGTTTAATTCTTTCTCTTTTCCGTTCCAGGACTTTTTTGAATCTGTAGTAACACCTGTCTGTAATCCCGTAGGTTCATTTATAATTCCTTCCCTTTTTCCATCAGGATGTGGGGAAACTTCAGAGTGTGAGTTTTGAGCATCTTTAGGCATAATCTCTTCCTCCTTTTCCTTAAGGTGAGTGGAAAAGGTTGAATTTATTCATTTACAAAGAAAAAGTCTCTAATTAAGCTCCATTCAATGGGATGTCGATGTATTTTCTATATTTATTCGCTTCTACTTCTTGATACACTCGAACAAATCCCACTTCAAATGTTGGAAAAGGAGTAAGTTCTTTTTCTGTTGATTGTGCCTCCCGTTATGATGTTCCTTGTATGAAAAGTAATGGCTCGGCCAAGTAAGTGGAGTAAATCAAGCATTTACTTTTTATTCTCTAATTCACGTTTTATTTCCTTAAGAAGTTCGTTCTGCTGTTCTTGCTTTTCTATAATTTTATTAGATACCTTCTCTATCGTTTTAGTAATAGACCATAGAGAAAGAATAATAACAATGATTAAAGCCCCTATTTCCATTCATTAACACCCACATTCATTCCTTATTTATATACAAATTTACCACTGCCCTTCACGAATCTTGATTAAATACTTTGAACCTATTTAACACTCTCAAAATTCTCTGTTTCATTACATTTCTATGCAATTACCAGTCCCTTTTTATGTAAGTTAGCTAAATAAAACGTTTGCATTAGACAAAAATCAAATATTATCGACAAATACCAGAAAAGACTATTGTCCCTTTAAAAGATTCTTGATAGGATTATTTTTATTGCTTCATAGAGCCCCTTACTCACCAGGAAAGGAACATGTATATGCAACAAAAAACATCATTCTCTACTTACGCAGCCATCGGGACAATGCTCTTCGGGCTGTATTTTGGAGCTGGTAATTTAATCTTTCCGATCCAGCTAGGACAGCTTGCGGGGACTTCCTTTTGGCCTGCGCTGATTGGATTTCTTGTAACTGCCATCGGTCTCCCTCTTATGGGGATATTGGCGATTGGGCTGTCTGGGAGCCAGGGATTACACGATTTAGCAAGCCGGGTCCACCCACTGTTCGGTACAACTTTTGCTATTATTCTTTATTTAACCATTGGACCTTTTTTCGCTATTCCCCGGACGGCCACTGTACCGTTTGTAGTTGGCTTTGAACCGTTCATTCAGTCTGATCACAGCGGTCTCTGGCTTGCTTTGTTCAGCTTTCTGTTCTTTGCTCTCGTCTTTTATTTTTCATTGAACTCTGCGAAAGTAATGGATATCATTGGAAAATACTTAACACCGGCCTTTTTACTGTTTTTATCTATTTTAATTATAACGGCCATTGTTAAGCCGATGGGTAGCTTCGGAGAGCCTACAGGCAAGTATGGTACGCTGCCGTTTATGACTGGATTTAAAGAAGGGTATAACACAATGGATGCACTCGGTGCTCTGGCCTTCGGGATTGTCGTTATCCATGCTATTAAGAGAATGGGAATTACAGATAAGAAGGCCATCGCACAGACAACCTGGAAATCAGGCTTGTTCGCCATGGGTCTCATGACGCTGATTTATGGTTTAATTACGTATATGGGAGCATCTAGCATATCAGCTGTCGGTACTCTAGAAAATGGAGGGCTTACTTTTGCAGCTGTTTCCCAACATTATTTCGGAGCGTACGGTTCGATCTTACTAGCCATCATTATCGTTCTTGCGTGTTTAAAAACGAGCATAGGACTAATCATTGCTTGCAGTGAATTTTTCCATACCATTTATCCTAAGATCAGTTACAAGACGTTCGTTCTTATTTTAACGCTAACGTCATTTATGGTCGCTAACTTTGGACTAACGAATATCATTCAATACGCGGTCCCTGTGCTGATGTTCCTATATCCACTCGCGATCGTCTTGATTTTATTAGGACTCTCCTCTAGTTTATTTAAGCATAAGCGAAGTGTTTATACTGGTTCTATGATTTTGACATTTTTCGTAAGCTCCATTGATGGCTACAATGCTTTAGTCGGCACGGTGCCTGGGGCTGCTATTCATTTAATTGAGAAAGTTAGCGGATTTTATTACTCCTACCTGCCACTCTATGATATTGGACTTGGGTGGATTCTTCCAGCCTTTGTTGGGGCTGTTCTCGGCTATTTTTGGAGTGGTAGAAGCAAAACTCAATCACCTGTTTTTCAGACAAATCCAGGTACCCATTAGGCCCGAAAGACCAAATCTATGACGATTTGGTCTTTCTTTATTTCACTTACAGTACTCCCCTTTGACCTCGAACTTCATTAATGAATTCGCTAACACGCAAAATAATAGAATAGTTCTTTTAACGCGTAATTTTCTTCATACCATAATACTACAATGTTTTCACTTTTCTGAAAAATTTGGTAACATATGTGATACACCAAAAAGGAGGGAAATAGATGAAAGTTATTCAAGCAGAAGAAATCATAAAAAAATACTCTATGAAAGAAACGATGGCAAGCATTGAGAACTTTTTCTTGAGCAAAGAAGAGGACTACGTTTCACCTGATCGAATGCATATAGAAGATGGGGATAATACAGCTCTACTTATGCCAGCATTCTATGAAGATTATTATGCGACAAAGTTAGTTGGTGTCGCCCCCGAAAACTCGAACATTGGTAAAGACGCCATCCACGGATTAATGATTCTATATGATCGAAAAACGATGGAACCTTTATTTATATGTGATGCGATTGCCATTACCTCCTTACGTACTGGAGCCTTAGGCGGGCTTGGAATGAAGTATCTTGCAAGACCAGATGCTGAAACCGTAGGAATCATAGGCACTGGGACTCAAGGCTGGAGCCATTTGGAGTCTGCACTTGTAGCGAGAAATATTAAGAATGTACATATTTATAATCGAACAGAAGAAAAAGCTATTCACTTTAAATCAAAAGCAGAGAAAGCTTTCCCTGATGTCACCTTTACCGTTTCTTCTATAACAGATTTAGTTAGACAATCAGATATTATTGTTACGACGACCACCTCTACTACACCAGTTTTACCAGAATTAAATGAGTCTGAATGGAAGGGGAAACAGGTTGTTGGAATTGGATCGTTCCGTCCTACTATGCAGGAAATGTCCGATCAAGTATTAAATACGGCGGATGAAGTGTATGTAGATGCAGCTTCGGCTTTTCGTGAATCAGGTGATATGATTCGGGCGAAGGAATTACGTTCGGACTTAGAGGACTCTTGGGATCTCGAAAAAATCATTCAAAATAATCATCAACCTCAAAATTTACAGGATAAGACCATTGTTTATAAATCTGTAGGTGCTGCTATTTTTGACTTAGTCGTTGTCCAATCCATATATGAAAAGCTTTATAAGTAAGAGAGGAGGGATATAGATGAGGAAACTAACAAGAAAGAAATGGAAAGATCCTGGTATTGTCATGGTCATTCTTTTATCATTGATATCTGTAATTTTTTGGATCTGGTGGCCGACAGACACTTATTTAGCGGGTATATCCTTAGCTGGATGGGCAATGTTTGTTTGCTTTTTTATTTGGTTAGCTTTGACTGTCGCATACGTTGTATGGATGGAAAAATTAGAAAAAAGAGAAGCTGAATGGATAAATGAATCAGAGAGAAGAAAAATCAAATAAAGGAGTGAGAGTCGATGCAGATAATGGAAGCAACTATCTTAGCAATCTACTTAATTATTATGACGGTTATAGGGATTTGGTTTGCCAAACGGGCTCACTCATCAGAAGGAGACTATTGGACAGCCGGTGGTAAAATCAACAGCTTTGTAGGTTCATTTGCCTTTTTCGCTGCCGTTGCAAGCTCGAGTTCTTTGATGGGAGCCGTTGGTTCCGGAGTCGCTCTTGGGGTGCCATTTCTGCTAGCCTATGGGTTTGGTGCAGTAGCTATCCCCTCATTTGCTATGTTTTTAATCTCTGGACAAATTAGAAGAACAGGAGTAAAGACGCTGCCTGAATTTTTCAATCATCGGTATGGCAAGTCAGTCCAAATTGTAGCTGCGATTATAGTCGTACTTAGTATGACATTTTACATGATTCCACAATTGACAGCCTCTGGGCTTATCGGTTCTTATGTACTAGGCATTGATTATGTAACAGCGGTCATTATTTTGGGGCTTGGTTTTACTTTGTATGCTGCTTTAGGCGGTATGTGGGCCATTACATATACAGACTTAATCCAGGGCGCGGTTATGGTTATTGGAATGTTCATTTTAGCTATCATTATATTGATGGACCATGGTGGTGTCGGCACATTAATCCAAGATGCCCTGGCTGTCGATCCTCAATTCGGTTCCATTACGCAGCCATGGATGTCCTATTTCGGATTGTTTATTGCGTTTCTGTGGTTTGGCGTTGTTTCCCCTTCGGCAGTCATGAGAAATTTTGCCGCTCGTGATGCGAAGACAGCACGACGCTCTGCATTGGGAGCTTGTTTTCTTTATGTAACCGTCTTTATCTTTGGGTTCGTCATTGCATCGGCTGGAGCAAGCCTCGGAATCGCAGACACTTTAGAAAACCAGGATATGATTTTCATTTCAGTCATTGAACATTACATGCCTGCTTTATTAGCCGGAGTAATGTTAGCAGGATTACTGGCAGCCATCATGTCTTCTGCAGATGCAATGCTTTTAGCCGTAGCGGCTGGAATTGCTCACGATATTTATAAGGAACATATAAATAAAAAAGCTTCAGAAAAAGCGGTCACTCGCCTCGGTCTCATTGTGATGATCCTCGCCAGCATCGTAGGTATCATCTTTGCTATCGATCCTCCTCAATTGATCGCCGTAATGGTTGGCTGGGTAAGCGGAGCGATGCTATCTGCCTTTGGCTTCCCCCTGGTTCTAGGTTTATGGTGGAAACGGACAAATACTGCAGGAGCTTTAGCAGGTATGGTAGGAGGAACGGTTACTTTTATCATAATGGCATTGCTTCCTTTCGCATTAGTTTCCGAGCACCTGGTATCTGCTCCTGTTTCTGCGATATTAACGATTGTTGTTAGTTTAATGACTGCACCACCGTCTGAGGCTAAACAATTGGAAGTAGACCGTTATCATATGGACATAAATGCATAAGTAGGTGACCTCATGAATGTTAGTATTCTTGGAGAAGAAAGTATAATGGAAAAAGACCTGCCGGGGCACATGTATAAAAATTTAAAGCCTTCATTAAAATGGAATCGACAGTTAAATGAAGAAATCCTCCGACAGGGAATCATAAAAAAAGAGAAAATGTACCATCCGATGTGGGTGGTGAAAATGCTTGTCATTGCAGACAGAAAGCCTTTCCCTCCTAAAATAAAACCGAATATGGCTTTTATCGATGCGGTGTCAGGATACCGTGGATTGTTTCCAAGTATCCCGCCAATCACATCAAAGGAGGTATCTGAATCAAAATTAAAAAGAGCAGATATTACAAAGCAAGATTTACTAAAAAGATATGTAATAGATGTCCAAGATAAACAGATCAACAGAAATTATATATTAAAGAAACCAAGATATGAGATAAAGGAAACAGAATTGGTGTATTTGCCGTTGTGGGAAGTGGCCGTTGATACTAACTTTCTTACAACAACCTTTATCATTAATGGTAATACCGGAGAGTCAGAAGATTTGCTGTTTAAATTGTGGCAATCCAACGAGTGGAGACTATAAAAAAAAGGCCTGAGCAGTTTATACTCAGGCCTTTTTTCTATCCTCTTCAATGATTTATTAAATAGCAAAACGACATTTCCATTGAGTCTGTTCATAATTCTGCCTCTGGTTTATCACATATTCGACTCAATAACCAATCAATGAAAAAAGTATTCATCAAGTGCATGCTGTAAGGTCCCCAGCGTTTTCGTTTGTCGATTAAATAGTATTCCTGTTTTCGTCATTTCCCTTACAATTTCTTTCCTTAGTCCGGTAATGACCGTGTCACAACCCATCATAGAAATTCCATCAATAACCTTCTTTAATTCAGCAATCGTTTCACCTTTCATGGTGGCCACGCCAGATAAATCCATAATTAAGTGTTGAATTCCCAAATTTGAGATCTCTTCTAAAACTTTTTTATTAATAATTTCAACCCGATTAAGATCGAGATCACCAATCAAAGGCAGAATACAAATGGCGGAATCAATAGGAATAATTGGGACAGACAAATTCTCAACCAACTCTTTTTGCGCTCTTATCAATGAATCTTTATAGGTGGAATAATTAATGAAAAAAGTATTTAAGAATTCATCTACTCGATTATTGATTTCTTTTTCCAAATGAAAAAACTCATCAATATCCATGCTATTTGTGAGGTCATTGTATTCTTCTATAAATATCCAAATTGTTCTTCGAATCGCCTGAACCCATTCTAATTTAAATGAAATTTCTATCGAATGCTGCGCCCAAGCAATCCCTTCCATTTTTGCAAAGTGCTTCAGCTCTTCATCTTCCTTATCAATAATGTAAACGACTAATTTTTTGGCATTATTAACAAGATCGATATTTCCAATATGTAAAATTTCATCTATTTTATCTTTCACATAGACAGCTTCCGATAACAAAATACCTTCAAATACAAGCTTATTATTTTCAAAAAAATCTTTTAGCTTATCTGAATCATGAAAAGTGAATTCCATCTTATACTCCCTCCATAGTTAGTTTAGACACGTATGTTAGCTACAAAATAATTAAAGGTTTGTCATTGAAGAGGTTAAAGGATAGAAGTAAAAGTAACAAAGAATTTTTATATAATTTCTATACAGAACGTTACATCTCCTTCTCTTTCCTTACAATTTAAGCATCCCTATCACTATAATAACCATTCTCATTTTCCGCAGACCTTCTTATCACAAAAAAAGCGCAACCCACGAATGGACTGCGCGTCTTTGAATTTTACATTGTCTGATTTGTTGGTCTTACTACAATTTCGTTGATCGCAATTTCAGACGGCTCCTCTAGAGCATAGCGTATGGTTCTCGCAATACTATCTGGTGTAATAGCCTGTTCATAAAGTTCTTCAACGCCACCTTTAATATCCTCATCTGTGATGGTGGATGTAAGCTCGGTGGAGACGGCTCCAGGAGAAATGATGGTTGCTCTAATCTTACTATCTGCTGACTCTTCCATTCTCAGCCCATCAGTGATGGCTCTGACTGCAAATTTTGTTCCACTGTACACCGCACTTCCCGGAAAGACGACATGTCCGGCTACAGATGAAATATTAATGATGTGTCCTTTTTTCCTTTCACGCATGTGAGGAAGGACGGCGGATATTCCATAAAGTACGCCTTTAATGTTCACATCAATCATTTGATCCCATTCTTTAACTTTTTGTTTATTCAAGTAAGACAGTGGCATTAGCCCTGCGTTGTTTACAATGGCATCAATTTGACCAAATTCTTCTTGGGCAAACGAAGCAAGTTCTTCCATTTCTTCATACGAGGTCACATCTGTAGATTTAAAAATAGCTTGCCCTCCGTTTTGAATCACCTGGTTAGCAATTTCTTTTAAACGGTCTTCCCGCCTTGCTGCCAATACAAGTTTTGCTCCCTTAGAAGATAATTCCTTCGCTGTTTCTTCACCAATCCCACTAGAAGCTCCCGTAATTATTACGACTTGATCTTTTAGACTTGACACTAGTTAGCCTCCTGTTTGTAATTTACTTTGACTTCAAGTTTTTAGTTACCTAAAAAAGAACTAACTAAACACTAACTAGCCTATTGGAGAAGATAGAAGTCATCAATAAGTTGCAAATAAGATTTTAAGCAGACCTTCTACAGCTTCTTAAGTAATTTCAAACAACTGCTTTTTTAAGTGGCGAGAGATCAATTACAGACTCATTTCATATATCGATATTCCTTTAGACTGTTTAAAATAGAAAGCTCTTGTAATAATTCCTCGCCTACATTCGTTTCCCGAACCTTTTTCCTTTCAAGTTCCTTATCCACTAATCTTTTTACTGACAAAACGTCTGTTCCATTACTAAGAACCTCTTCTCTCGAGTTAAAATGTTTATGAGCAACCAGCTGCATGCCATAAGAATTATATAACAATGTGTAACCCGCAATACCTGTTTTTGATTGGTAAGCTTTTGAAAAACCTCCATCAATGACAATCATTTTTCCATTGGCTTTAATTGGGTTCTCTCCTTCAATTTCTTTAACCGGTGTATGCCCATTTATGATATGGCCTTGATCCGGATTCAAATCAAATTCTTTAAGGATTTTACGACAGGTTTCCTCATTTTCACGCAGATAGTAATAGGGATTCTTTTTCTCTCTATGGGTTTCCTTGTCCTCAATAAAATAGCGCTCAAAGGTGGTCATCGCTCTTTTCCCAAAAAGTGATGAATATTCGCCCGTCCATAAATACCAGACCATGTCTGTGGCAAGGTCATCCGTCTCTTCGGGGTGAGCAAAGGCATGTCGTAAATAATGCTCGAAAATATCAAGCAAATCACGGCCGCCATAATTCTTACCCTCAATCTCCATTTTTTCCATGTTTTCATTTTCATCCAAAGGGATGCATCCATGAATCAATAAGTTTCCGTTATATTTCAAATAAAGACTGCCCTTTTTCATGAGAAACTTCATATGTCGTGCCAACTTTTCAGAATGCTGGATTGAGAATAACAGCTTATCGATCACTTGCTTCTCTTCTTCTAGTAATTGATCAGGCTGTTCAGGGTTAACCGTTGCAAAACACGTATTCTCGAGGGGATAGGTATTCCCGTGAATTGTAATTTCGTTTTTATCATAATCCACTTTCTCTAGTAAAAGTCTTTCTGACATGTTAAAGTTTGGGCGTCTCTTGATAATTGGGGATTCAAGTTTAAATTGAATCATAGAAATCGCTTGATGTATTTTCGTAATTTGTAACTTTTCATGGTCGGTGGTATGTTTATCGGAATGTATTTTTGGTCTGAAGGCCGGATTGTCCTCATAGTATTTCTCCGCAAGGTTGAGAAGCGGTCTAAGATTAATGCCATAAACATCTTCAATAATATCCAAATTATCATAGCGTGCACAGATACGAATGATATTTGCGAGACAAACCTTTGAACCTGCAAACGCGCCAATCCATAAGGCATCATGATTGCCCCATTGAATATCAACGGAGTGATAATGTATGAGGGCTTCCATAATTTTATCAGGTTCAGGGCCACGATCATAAATGTCTCCCACTACGTGAAGATGATCGACAACCAAACGCTGAGTGCTGTAAGCCAGCCCTGTAATCAATTTATCCGCTTGTCCTAGAGAAATAATTTGCTGGACAATTTTTGTATAATACTGTTCCTTATTTGCGGATTCTTCTGTTTTGTATAAGAGCTCTTCTATAATGTAATCAAATTGATCAGGTAGTGCTTTGCGTAATTTCGAACGGGTGTATTTAGAGGAGGCATAAGAAATGAGCTTAATCATACGTTCAATTGTAAGTTTGTACCAGTGATTCAATTCTTGTTCGTTATCAAAATTATTTTTTATTAACGGTAACTTTTCTTCAGGATAATAGACTAATGTCGCCAATTCATTAATTTCTTGTTCATAGATGACACCGTTAAATATGTCTCTAATCTTCTCTTTCACTCTTCCTGAACCATTTCTTAACACATGCTGAAAGGCTTGATACTCCCCATGTAAATCACTGACAAAATGCTCTGTACCTTTCGGCAGATTAAGAATAGCTTCTAGATTAATAATTTCAGTGACTACTTTTTCTTCACAATCATATTTTTGTGCCAGTACATCTAAGTATTTTGTGTTCAAGATTATAGATCCCCCTTCATTACAATTGAACATTCGATTAAAATAACAGGTTACTTACTCTCTATTTTGCCATAGTTTTGATTTTCTTTGTTATTATTGATCGTAACATGTTTTTACTATTTAAAATGAAGCAACATTAAAAATTCTTCTTTCCGGACATAACAAAAATCCACCTTCTTTTTTCGAAGGTGGACGTTGTTAATCACTCAGCATTTCTTTTAACTTCCTCGTTATTTCATCAAGAGCTTGTTTTGCTCGATCAACTGTGCCGATCATATTGATAAAACTGTGGACCATGTAGTCATAATGCAAGAGGTCTACAGACACCCCACACTCCTCTAGACGTTTTTTATACGAGAAGCCTTCCTCCCTGAGAGGGTCAAATTCGGCAGTTACCAATAAGGTCTGAGGGAGCTCCTTCATATCGGGATTCCTTAAGGGAGAGACAAACATATCTTCCCCTTCTGTTGAATGATTTAAATAATGCTCAAAGAACCATTTCATTTTTTCATTCGTGAGATTATATTTGTAATTCGCTTGGTATGATAACGTATCAAAGTTGTAATCCAACACAGGGGTAATGAGGAACTGATGGGAGAGATCGATCTGCTCGTGGTCTCTGAAATAGATAGCTACTGCGGCTGCTAAATTCCCTCCAGAGCTTTCACCGCCTACGGCTAAATTGCTGGTATCACCTTTCCAATTTTTTATTTGATGGAATACCCACCTTATCGAGTCAATGGCATCGTAAAAAGCTGCGGGGTATTTATTTTCAGGAGCCAATCGGTAACCAACAGATACGACAATTACTTGAGCATGACAAGAGAAATAACGGCAAACGTTGTCTGCACTGTCTAAGTCACCAAACACCCAGCCTCCCCCATGAAAGTAGACGAGTACCGGAAACGGCCCTTTTCCTTTAGGGGCATAGATCCTTAATGGAATCTCATGCCCAACTTCGGCATGGAAAGATGTCTCTTCCACCCTTACACCAGCTACAGGCACTTCTGGAAAATATCCTCTGGCTATTTTGTAGTAGTCTCTTGATTGCTCTGGAGTTAATTGATTTAAAGGAGGATGCTCAAGTTCTATCATCTTATCTCTGATTATTTTAATTAGACGGATTACTTGAGGGTCAACATTCATAGTTCCTTCCATTACAACAACTCACTTCCCAATGGCTCTATTGAGGTATGGACCTCTACCTCAATGCCCTTATCTCTAAGTCTTTCTTCCACATCACTTTTCTCTCCTACGATCAGAGTGGCCTTTTTGTTAGGGAGTTCGATGCGTCCTAAGACTTCTCCCCCTATTTCCTTCAAGATTGGAATGACGATCCTATTTCGTATATCCGGTTCACCTACGATCCTTTCAGTCTGATAGCGTTTCAGTAGGAAAATAATCATGGCTCGGATAATAGAAAGTCCATCCTTTTTGTTTAAATAGGATCGAGGTCCAATCAAAAGATGCATGCCCAAGTCTTGATCTTGGTAATCATAATAGTCTTTAATTGGATCCTCTTTAACAGAATAAGCAATCAGATAGCAAACAGGGTTCCCTTCATATGAACCAATGTAACAATCCTTATGTTCTGCTTCTACTGATTTATGTACCCATGATTTGAACTCAGCCATCGGCAGATTAAGCTTCCAAAACGGTGCGATATGTTTTTGATGCATCCATTCATAAAGCAGCTCTACATCTTTTTCGTAGTCCAATGGACGGAATGAAAAATCCTCTATATTCTCTCCATCCTTTAACGCCAGTTCAGTGAAATTAATTGGTTGTTGCACGACTTACCCTCCTTATCAACGATAATGATAATGATTCTCATTATCATATATGTTTGATTATAGGGAAAAAGTTGAACAAGTGTCAACTGAACTTTTGACCTATCCCCTAATAAAGATAAGGACATTCTAATTATGCAACAGAATACCACCTTCAAGTATGACTAGATTTTTTCAGCTACGCAAAATAGCTCTGCAAAATCATTAACAACTGTTGATTCAGGGTCCCCCTGCACATCGAACCTCATTCTTTCCAGGCCTTTTTGGTATTCATCTTCGCTGATTAAAGTTAATGCGGATATATCTCGATTCTCAGCATGATTTAAGTAGTCTGCTATTTTGACTTCACTCAACTGATAGTCGATCTGCAAATCAACCTTAAAGCCGCGAGCTTTAAGTTGATCATAAATCATTTCTTTGTCCCAAAACCTTTTTTGATCTTCTATTTGAGCTGAAGGAAAATAGTGATACAGCCACCACAGTGGCATACGGTCAACAGAAATATTGTGCATGTAATAAACTCCACCTGGCTTCAATATTCTGTGAATCTCATCAAGCGCTTGGTGCTTATGAAGATAATGATGAAAGGCAAAATTATTGGCAATATAATCAAAAGATGCAGATCGATAAGGCAAATTCTCTGCAACTCCGTGGACTAAAGGTACGTTTTTAAGTCTAGTTAACGCTTTCTCAAGCATTTGTTCTGATGCATCTAAACCGTGCCAGTTGATATAGCTATCCTTGAACTCCTTCATTTGATGAGCAAGATAAAGCCCTGTTCCACAGGATAGATCAAGAATTTCATAACTCGATCGGCTGTGAGTTTCTATGTACGCTTTTAATCTTTTATCACGAAGAATTTCTTCACTTCTAAATTCATTCTGATCATATCTGGCAGCTATTTCAGAAAAGTTTGTTTCCTTCATACATCTCCTCCTATAAAAGTCTTCTAAACCTGAAGCCAAAACCGTATAACAACATGTCCACTTTATTCAACTTTATCTTTACCTTGTTCAAAATTCTACGCATCCTTTAGAATAAACCTCCACTTTCCGTCCATTCGTTATAAAATTCTACCTACTCCCTTCAGACGATTCGTAGGTTTTGTTAAGAAAGTTCCGGCCTCATTATAACCCCTCCTCATCGTCAAAACATATCACAATACGCCATTGGTTATACTATGTAACGTATTTACTCATATAAAGGAGTATGGTCAACATGATTGTGAATTTCTTTGCCTTTTGTATTTTCCCATGGTTTATCGTAATTTTTTTGCTGAAAATTGACCTTAAAATTGTGCTCCTTATCTCTCCTTTCGCTTCAATGATTGCTTGTATTATGAACACGTGGACCATTGCTTACGGTTTTGCTGATGTTTATCCTTTTGAAACAGAAACACATCTTGCTTCTTTACCTATGATTGTAGGAGTCGTTCCAGCTCTTTCTTCCCTGTTCGTACACCTCATTCAAACAATGCACCGTCCTCTTTTATGGATACCCGTTTTTATCATTGGTACCACCTCCTTTGAAGGAACCACCTTACTTTTAGGGCTTGTGGACTACGATAAAGGATGGAATATTATTTATACTAGTATCGAATATACCATTGGATACTGCAGCGTCTATGGATATTTCATGTGGTTAAAGTCGGAGCAAATCGTTTGAATATAAGAGTTGTTGTTCTCATTTTACACTACTTTCCTGCTCCATCAGTCGTATAATGGAAAGAAATAGGTTAAAGGGGAAGGGAAAAAATGATCTGTTCAACTTATCCGGCAAAGGTTGACGAGTGTGTGATGCTGAGTTGGGATATCATTCAGGTTGTTGCTGATACAGATTGGGTCAGCTTCATGTACAGCTACCCGAACTTGATTCCTCTGCCCCCCGAAAAGGTTCAGGAAATAGCTGAGAAAGTTCAACCATTAACTTTCGATGAACTTTATAACGCATTTCATAAGAAAGTATCGAAGGATGCAAACAATGCGGTTCAACTCTCAGCGCAGCGCTACATAGCCGCCATCCGAGGAGAGTTTTTTGATACATCAGGAAAAGCCTGACAACTATGGGGTCGTTAAGGCTTTTTTCAATGATTATCTGTTGTTAGTCGAATTCCAGGAGTAATATACAAATGCTATACTTTCCCCATTCATTTCAAAGTTTCTTTCCTTAGTCGCCGTCTGTGTAAAACCATTTTTCTCTAGAATCCTTCTAGAAGCGATATTCGAAGTGGTGGTTTTAGCCTCTATGTGATTGACGCCTAATTCTCTCACCTTTTCTAAAAGTAAACCCAATGCCTTACTCACCAGCCCTTTCCCACTATAAGCTTCTCCAATACGATATCCCAAATGTCCAGTCTTGCTGGACGCTTCCACATCAATCAAATTGACTCTCCCTAGAATCACCTCGTCTTCACCTTTAATTAAATAAAAATAAGACTTCCCTTGAAATTGTTCTTCTAACAGGGATTGATGAATGGTCTTATAAACCTCCCACTTATAATACTCCTCTCCTCTAATTGGCACCCATTTTTCAAAAAACGCTCGGTTCTCCATCTCAAATTTATAGAGAGCTTTCGCATCTGACTCCGATAGAGTCTCTAATATGATTCTCACAGGGATTCCCTCTCTTCTATACCTTTTTCGTTTAATTCAGCAACGTATGGTGAATACATGTCTCAACACAGCTTTTATTATAGAAAGAAGGTCTAAAAATGCTTCAAAGTTTTGTCACACACATTCCATCAACACTATTACACGTCCTTACAGGGAGTATCATTATGAATATAATATTTGAAAATCGAAATTACTCTCTTAGAAAACGTTTATTTATCTTTCTTATTGGCGGGTTGTTTGTATTAACTCCTGATATCCCTAAATTATTTGGGATTGTATCGCTACATTCCATATTTTTTGTTCCTTTCATAGGAGCGGGGCTGGCTTTTGCGGTTAAAAACATAATCAATCTGCCCTTTCTCAAGCTATGGATAGGGATGACAACTGTTTTAGCCATAGGCGGAATTGGAATCGATTATATTGGAAATGGTGTGCACGTGCTCTATCCGTTCGTAGAAAAAAACTTCTCCTTTTCCATCATCAGTAACGACTTCTGGCTTATTCTAATTTTATGTACAATCATCGCTTTCCGTATTATTGCTCCTTTTTTTACAACGTTCAAACAAGCAACAATGATTCTAAGCAGTGGTATCATCATAGTTGCATTTTTGCTCGGAGCAAAAGCGTATTTAAAGATCGAGTTAGAAAACAAACTTTACGAGCATTTCTCACATGTTCAACATATCGAAACAGTACCCGCTAATGATAAGTGGAGATTTGCTGTTTATACAAGTGAGCTATATGTTAATGGATCAACTTCCTTATGGCCTGAAAAAATCATTATTGATAATAAAGTATCGTTACCTAAATAGAAGCTTAAACCTTATAATACTTTTTCCACTACAACTGTGTATGATCAAAACTTTTTAATGCACCTTGGAATTAAGCGCTCTTTGCTTTCGGAGGAGGCTGAGAACTTGCTCGCGAAAGCTATGGATATTAACCAAGCGGGAATTCTGAACAAAGGAAAAGCCGAACAATGCACACACATTGTTCGGCTTAATTAGAATGTTTTCATCCCAACCTAGTCTAGATTAAGAAGACTTAACCCAATAAGCTGCGTCATTATCTGATGGAGAAGGTGGGAATTGGTCGCCTTCATTCAACTCAATTGTTTGTTTATCTTTACTAGCTTTACCGTTCACAAGACTGTCCACTTTGTACTTACCGCTTTCTGGAGCCTTTTCACCTGTTTTAAACTGTTTGCTTTTTGCCATTTTAATGAAACCTCCTTAGTAAGATATCTGCTACACTTACAAGATTCCTCCATATAACCATGGGTTAAACTTACTTATTTGATTCACTTTCTTTACGTATTCTTTCTGTAACTCTAGTAAATTTTTTGTAACTTTAACTAAACTCAATTACCTATACCTATTTTCCTGTAAAATAATCGGGAGCTTTATAATGGCGGGGATAATTGGAATTCTACCACCATATTCACTCTAGATAATTTTATAAAAATAGTAAATTATTACCTTTTTTATTTTTATAGCACATGTTGATTAAAACTTTATGGATTATAGGTTTTAATACTATAGTTGTCTATGTTTATTTTTAAAGGATTGGTAATATTTCACACCTTAAGGGGATAAAAATAGCATCTTGGCGTTTTAAACCAAGATGCCTAGAATTAAGTATTATGATGTGTTCATTACGAAAATGAGAGATTTTCTGGGACAAGTTCACTGTCGTTCGTTCCACACTCCGGACATTGAATCCAAAGCATATAAACTACTTTTTCATTGAAATCTCTTTCACTTACTTTAATGATTTCCATCTTATCATGAAAACAATTTGTGCATCTTTTTTGAATATGCTGCCCACTTTGAAGATGACCCATGAGAAAACCTCCTATATATTAGGATTATTTTCCATTAAAGAGTAATTTTATTTTCCATTTTTATCAATAGGAAATTGGAAGCAAAATGAGGCAGATCCACCTTCTGACTTTCTGTAGAGACTTAGGTCCTATATGTAAAAAATTCATTAAAAACAAGTTTATAACTGGTGCATAGGGATATTCATTGATAAAAATTTGTAGATTTTAAATTCGTTATTGTCTCTTGATGAAAATATAATTGCCATCATCCATCAATCCATTTCCATATCGAGCTGCGGAGGGGATTTAGGGCTCAAGTTTTGTCCTCTATGAAATAAGTAGCTAACAAGACATCAGTTCCAAGCGATTGAATATGATAATTATGTAAGGTCATCTCCGATAAAACTACTCCGCTTTCTAAACATTCTTTCTTAGTAAATCCCAGAACTCATCGGCTTATATCTTATCTAGTTCTATAGAGGATGTTCTTATTTCTAGGCTCAAATACTTTTCTTCTACTATTTGCAATTGTTCCTTTAAGTCGTGCATACAGAAACTTCCTTTCAATAAGAATTGAATTTTATATGAAATAAAGAAAAACTGCCCTATTGAGGCAGTTTCTTTTAACTTAAAACTTTTTCCTTGGTTACTACATCCACTTCAAACCCTAAATCTTCGATCATTTTGTGGTCTTCCGTACTTTCTTGCCCCTCTGTAGTTAGATAATCTCCAACAAAAATGGAGTTCGCTGGATATAAACTTAGCGGCTGTAGGCTGAGTAAATTCACCTCGCGCCCCCCGGAAACGCGGATTTCTTTTGTAGGGTTGATAAAACGGAAAAGGCATAAAATCTTTAAACAATAGGACGGCGTCAATTCGTCAGTCCCTTCAAGCGCTGTTCCATCGATGGCATGAAGGAAATTAACTGGAATGGAATCCGCATCCATGAGATTCAAGGCGCGCGCCATATCAACGATATCCTGTTTCGATTCTTTCATTCCGACTATGACACCGGAGCATGGGGAAAGTCCTGATTGTTTCGCATAGTTAACCGTTACGACACGATCGTCGTAGGTGTGACTCGTGGTGATTTGATCGTGGTGATTTTCTGAGGTGTTAATATTGTGGTTGTAACGATCGACGCCAGCCTCTTTCAACTGCTCAGCTTGTTCTGGTTTTAGTAGTCCCAAGCATGCACAAACCTTTATATCATACTTCGCTTTGATCTCTTTGACCGCCGAGGTTACAATATCTATCTCACGTGTGGAAGGCCCTCTTCCGCTTGCAACGATGCAATATGTACCAGACTTCATTTGGTGAGCTTTTTCTGCTCCTCGAACAATCGTATCTTTGTCCATCATTCGATATTTTTCGATGGGAGCTTTTGAATCTCTGGACTGCGCACAGTACCCGCAGTTCTCTGGACAAAAACCTGATTTTGTATTGATGATCATGTTCAGCTTCACTTTGTTCCCGTAAAACTTCTTTCTGACATGATAGGCACTGTGCAGCAAACTGAGCAGCTCATCTTCCGGGCAGTTTAGAACGTCTAAAGCTTCATCATTCGTAATCTCATAACCATTAATCGCTTTAATCGCTAAAACTCTCCACATAAACAAATCCCCTTTCTAAGAACGTATCGGTTAACCAATTTTGTCGAATGGTTAACAACCAATGATAGCGTACCATAATCTGTCATAAAAAACACCTTTTTCTGACATTACTTCAATTTGACAGTGTCCTGCCTCCATGCTAGTATTCTTTTAATCCATTAAACGAATACGATCTCTTATTTAGAGCGGTGGAGGGACTGGCCCAGCGAAGCCCGGCAGCCGAATCAGCATTTTTGCAGATTTAGGTGCCAATTCCAGCAAAGCTTTGCCTTTGAAAGATAAGAGAGGTTGTACGTATAAACCTCTCCTTCGTGAGAGGTTTTTTTCTTACATATGGATCAACAACTGAATACCGTAGATCTTCAGGTGCTGAATAGACTTATTCAGCTTAAAAGGGAAGTCCGGTGAAACTCCGGCACGGTCCCGCCACTGTAAATGGGAGCAAACCTGCTTGCAAGTCACTGTCTTTTAGATAAATAGACGGGAAGACGCAGGTTTGTGATGAACATAAGTCAGGAGACCTGCCTGTTGGTTGTACACTCAAACCTACGAGGAATAGGGAGGTGTTAAGACGAATGGGATCCGTTTGTTATAAACGGCTATTTCCCAAACTACTTTCAACCATCTCTCTCCTACATAGAGGGATTTTTTATTGTCAAAAATTAAAGGGAGGAATCAAAATGACTCAAGTACTAAGTTCAGCCATTGGTTATCCAAGAATCGGAGAAAATAGAGAATGGAAAAAGACATTGGAACGTTTTTGGAAGGGTTCAATCTCAGAAGAGGATCTGCTGAAAGACATGAAAAAAATTCGCCTGACTCATCTGCAAAAACAGAATAATCTTGGTATCGACTTGATACCGGTTGGGGATTTCAGTCTGTACGACCATGTTTTGGACACAGCATTTATGTTTGGGCTGATTCCCTCACGTTTTAAAAAAAGGGATTATTCTATAACTACTTATTTCGATATCGCACGCGGCAACGATGAATCCGTTGCTTCAGAAATGACGAAATGGTTCAATACCAATTACCATTATATCGTCCCTGAGATCCAATTAGATCAAACTCCCGAGCTTACACATAATTATCAGCTTCAATACTTTAAAGAAGCGAAAGAAGAACTTGGACTGACGACTAAACCGGTCTTGTTAGGTCCGATTACTTTTGTCAAGTTAGCAAAAGGGTATAGGGAAGCTGATGCAGGTCCTCTATTAGAGAAGCTTGTCCCTCTCTACATACAAGTGCTTCAGGAACTAATAAGTGCTGGTGCGGACTGGATTCAGGTGGATGAACCTATTCTATGTACATCAGTCTCTAAGAAAGACCTTCAACTTTTTAAAGAGGTGTATCATTCAATCCACCAGCAATTACCGGGAGCTAAGATTCTGCTTCAAACTTATTTTGAAGCTATTGATCATTATGAAGAGATCATATCCCTTCCAGTCGCGGGGATTGGCCTGGATTTCGTTCATGACGAAGGAGCGAATTTAGAAGCATTAAAGAAGCACGGTTTTCCTAAAGACAAAACCCTTGCTGGCGGGCTGATCAATGGCAGAAATATTTGGAGAACGGATTTGGAAGAGAAGCTTGCCCAAGTTGAGGAAATTCTTTCTGAAACTCAAAGCCTGATCGTCCAACCTTCTTGTAGTTTATTACACGTCCCTGTAACTGTAGAAACTGAACAAGAACTAGATCCTGAGTTAAAGAACGGGTTAGCTTTTGCCGATCAAAAACTTGAAGAAGTGACCCTTTTAACTAGAGGCATCAACAATGGAAGAGATTTAATTGAAGAAGAACTCGCTGTCCAAAAAGAGAAACGAAACCAACTATGGGCTTTAAAGCAAAATACATCAGATCGACTATCTGAGGGCACCGTTCACATGACAAAGCGAAATAGGGACTACCAAACTCGCAAGAAACTACAGGAAGCGTTTTTCAAGATTCCGCTGCTGCCAACGACAACCATCGGCAGTTTGCCGCAAACCAAAGGAATACGCCAGGCACGATCAAAATGGCGCCAAGGGGAATGGTCCGATTCCTATTATGAAACGTTTATAGAAAACAATATATCTGAATGGATTAACCGCCAGGAGGAATTGGGACTGGACGTACTTGTTCATGGAGAGTTTGAGCGCAACGACATGGTCGAGTTCTTTGGTGAAAAACTCGAAGGATTTGCGTTCACCCGATTTGGATGGGTGCAGTCCTATGGGTCTCGTTGCGTAAAACCGCCAATCATCTATACAGATGTGGCTTGGAAAGAAGCGATGACTGTAAAAGAAATCTGTTATGCACAGTCTCTGACCAATAAACCGGTGAAGGGAATGTTGACGGGTCCTATTACGATTTTGAACTGGTCGTTTGTACGTGAGGATATCACACGTTTTAATGTAGCCAAGCAAATTGCCTTAGCTTTGGAAAAGGAAATCAAAGCTCTTGAAGAGCAGGAAATTCGTATGATCCAAGTGGACGAGCCAGCATTAAGAGAAGGGCTACCTCTTAAAACGGAGAAGCAAAACCTCTATCTCGAACAGGCTGTCTATGCCTTTAAGCTAGCTACCTCATCCGTAAAAAATGAAACGCAAATCCACACTCATATGTGCTACTCAGAGTTTGGAGAAATTATGGAGACCATCAATCAACTGGATGCGGACGTGATATCCATCGAAGCTGCCCGCAGTCATGGAGAGATTATTGCTGACTTTGAGACCCATTCTTATGAAAAGGGCATCGGGCTTGGGGTTTACGACATTCATAGTCCTCGTATACCTCAGGTAGAAGAAATGAAAACCAATATTCAGCGCGCCTTACAGGTTCTAGATCCACGGCAGTTCTGGATCAATCCAGACTGTGGTCTAAAAACGAGAGGCGTTGAGGAAACAGAAACTGCTTTAGCCAACATGGTTATGGCAAGTAAGAAGATTCGTGAACAAATAAAGCAATCCGTCCAGGAGTAGGGATGGCATAAACTTACAGAGACATCTGGTTTTTTTACAAAGAAAGAACCCTTTCTTTTTGAAGGGTTCTTTCTTCATTGTACTATTTAGCATTTTCGTCAGGTTGATGGACGCCAAATATATTTCCTTCCGTATCGATGAAATATCCCTGCCAGGCCATTCCAGGAAGAGCATGTTTAGGCATGGCGACCTTACCTCCATTTTTAGTTATCATAGCTTCCACAGAGTCGAAATCTTCTACTCCCATTGTGCAAGCGTAACCATTCATGGGCTGATGTTCTTCTGGAGGCGGACTTTGCCGCTGCATCAACGCTCCATTGATCCCCGGCTCTTTTTCATCGCCGGTAACAGCTCCAAAGTAAGGCATGCCCGCATACTCACTCCAATCCTCAAACGTCCATCCAAAGACCTCACTATAAAACTTCTTCGCCCGTTCCATGTCCTCTACATGAATTTCAAAATGAATTAATCTGCTCATGATATCCTCCTAAGAATATAGTTTTTTAATAAATTCGTGTGTAAATTTCAAGTATGTGTATTCTTTATTCTCCTGAATATATTAATAATCCTTTATAAATTTAAGTTACTCAAAAATGAAAAAGAGCTTTCCTTGCTTCAAGTGTAAATTATACACCTAAAAATTTTTAATAAGTGAATAAAAGTAAAAGAGCCAACTGATAATACCTTTGTATAATTACTAAGGAGTGAGAGAAGTATGGGTATTTTGAGTGGCACTCAGCAGAAAGAACCATTACATTATGGTGAAGTATTTAGCCTGTGGAGTTATTTAACAACGATTAAAGGAACATCTGCGACTTATCAAACACTTTACAATCACGCAGGCGACCGGGAATTAAAAAGACTCCTGGAGGAACTAGTTCAAGGAATAAAACAAGAAACCAAAGAAATCGAGGAAATTCTTAAAGCAAATGGAATTGTACTTCCTCCTACACCACCTGAACGCTCTGTAGCTGATCTCGAAGATATTCCAGTTGGCGCTAGAATGAATGATCCGGAAATTAGTGCAGCTATTTCAATGAATATCGCTCAAGGACTTGTAGCATGCAGTCAAGCTATTGGGCAATCTACACGAGAAGATGTTGCAATGTTATTTGGACAAATGCACATGAACAAGGCACAAGCTGGGGCAAAAACGCTTCGTTTAAATAAAGAAAAAGGGTGGTTAATTTTACCACCTATGCATAAAAACAAATAATAAACGCAGAAACGTAAGAGAAATTGAAAAGGACCTAGTTAGGGTCCTTTTTTAAATCTAAGGGAGGATAACCCTATCCACCTCAAATTATATTTAATAATGAATGCCAGTCCATAGTCTCTTTTCCAGCAAAGTCCTATATTAAAGGTTTTAAGACGTTACTAATGGAAACATCAAATATGGTTTAGACTTTTAAAATATTTTGTTTTATGCACGCAAATTATATTTCTAATATAGAGTCAATATAAGAGATGGCGTACAAAAACCACAAACAAATAAGGATAAATTCAAGCACGAAAAAAACAACAAACCGACTAATGGTCTTTTGTTTCAACTAATAACCGACAGCCCAAAACACATAGATCATAATAAATCCTATATTTTCACCAATATGACATCCGGGATACGGAGCAAAGTTCATCCCTAGATAAGCTATGAATCCAAAGAACAATAAAAAGAATAGAAAAAGAAGATTCACTACGTGGACAGCTGTTTTCTGCATGTCTTCCATCTTCATATTTGCTCGAACAACTTATTCATACATATGGTTATTTACAAAAGGCTCAGCTCAGACTGAATGGACTTCTCTATAGGAAATACAGCTTTCAGTTCGATTAGGTCATGAACCACTTGATCAGCCTGTAAAAGTTCATCATCTTTTGCAAAATCAAAACGACATCCTATCGAAGCTAAGCCATTATCTTTGGCAGCATTAATATCAGACAGCCGATCACCCACGACTGCTCCATGACTGTGTTCATATTTCTCTAAAATAGTGCGTACTAAATCCGATTTGTTCAATGTATCGATCTGTTCAATACTAAAGGTCTCCGCTACCCATTGGTCTAAATGATAATAACGAACAATTGCGTTTAAGTATTCCGTTAACCCATTGCTTGCTATGTAAATAGAGTAATTATTTTCTTTTATATACCTTAATACTTCCCTTACATTCGGATATAACTCGCCTTTACCATCCCTTATATTCTCAATTAATCTTTGCAGAAAATAAGAGTCGGCTTGTTTCCTAACTTCAATAGAATGCTCGGGTAACAAAGCTTCCCATACTTCCGGTAAGGGAACCCCCATGATTTCTCGATATTTTTCAATCGGCGTTTCTTTATCCCACTGATTGAGAGAAGATAGATAATTAAATGTATCCTCTAAAGAAATTGCTAAAATTTTCTCTGTTTGAAATAACGTTCCATCCATATCAAAAATGATTGCCTGTGACATTGGCTTTTCTCCTTCGTAAAAAATTAACTTTGGTAGTTTATTATTCCTTCTAGACTACTTCCATTTTTCATTACCATTTAGTCCATTAACTTTTATACGTATCACCTTCTTCTACGTTTCAATAATTTAGGCAACTATACGAAGTTCCTTTTCTAAACTTTCCTCCGCTCTATACTCGATAGTTAAAAACAATGACATAAAAACTACATAAACAAAAATCCTGCTACAAATAGCAGGATTTTCATCGTTTATATTTGTACCCAAGTGTACTGGTCTCCCCAACTTTCCTTGGCTAACGTTTCTACCTCTTTTACAATTTCATCATCCACTGCAAATGCGTCACCTTGTTCATATTGATTGTAGTGAAACGCATAAAGACGCGCAACAAATTGATGAAAAGGCAATGAGGATTCTCCAGGAATTTCACCAAAGTTTTTCACGCTCGGCTGTATTCCCTGTCCCCAATCCTGAGCACTATCATTATTGGGATTGTAGAAGTAAATTCTCATTTCGCCTTTTGGATCTTTAGCGATTCTCTGGATCGATACTGCATGTAGTCCTAGAAACTTTCCAAAGGAATTGGTAATGAAGATACCCACCGGGTTAGGATAAATGAGTTCATATCCTTCGTTATAATCCGGGTGATGAGTCGCATAGAAAAGACGTACAAATCCTGGGTAGTCAGCGACAGATCCAGTCATTGGGTCGATAACACTGCAGAACCCTTTAGGAATCCAATTGCCGTAGAAGGCTGGATTTACCCATTTGTGCACATCATCACCTCGGAATTTCGAACGACGTACCAACTCGGAATAGATCCGATCCAGATGCGGCACAAGTACTAACGATACTGGATCTAATTCTTCGTGTAAGTCATCTACTAAGCCTTCTCGCAAATCCTTCGAGTGAATGGTCATGCCTTCAAACATAACATCAATATCGCCGTCTCTAGCCGCTCTGGCAATTAAGTCAAGTAAATGTCCAGGGGCATGGAGGGACCAGAGGCTGATTCCCCTCGCTGTCTGACACGTTGGATTCATTCCCTGTCCGATACCCAAGGGCTGACCAAACACACTAATTATTCCAGCTACAAGTATACTGTTTGCTGTAATTCCTTCATTTCCATTTATCGCATTAAGTAAGACTCTGCGTATATCAGGCTGAAGATCCAGCTCAATAATTCTCCGTATTCCTGGAATGACGGGAGAGGATGAAAGGACACCCCGGTCCAGCATTTTGGAAAGACCATATAAGGACTGACGTAAAGGAATGTGAACCCCCACTTTTATTAGATTCTGAACAAAATCCAGGTGTTCTTCGACATTCGCTTTTCCTTTTTTAGATACTTTCAAAGCATCTGGCAGCAACTGCGGGTAGTGCTTGTTCAGGTAGCGGACTAGAACAACATGGTTCGGGGCAACAAGACCTGTTTCATACATGGTTTTTGCAAACGCCTGTGCTTCTTTTTTCAGTTCTTCTTCTTTAAGCTCTTTCACCTTTTTACGATATTCTTTCACATTACTGTTCTGACTTTTCTTCGTTTTTCCATTCAACGCGTTCAAATAGGATTGAATCGCCTTTCGATCCCCATCATCAATTTCCTCATCTAACAATTGCTCTGCATGTTTGACCATCTTCACAATTCGATTCACCATAATCGGTCGTTGGGCAATCAAATCGCGGATCTCTTTAACAAGCTCGCCGGAAATGGAAGCCAGCGATAATTTTTCTGATAGAAATTGAAACAGACGCTCCATTCGGTCTTTATCTTTTCCTTTTCCTTCTATCCGAGCAGCTTCTGTTTCCTCTGGAAAAAGAATATCTATGTTCAATGCCATCACTTCATGTAAGAAGGTTTGCGCTTGTTCTTTTGTAACGCCTTCACGTTGATATTCACCTTTTGCAATGGCGACCATTCTCAGTTCACTCAGCATCTCTAAGATCGAGGTCATCCCTCCAGCTTGCAGCGAACCTTTCACTAGGTTCGGCTGCAGCTTAGATGGATCCTCCCACGGACTGTCCTGAAAAATGCCGGCCTGATCATACCGTTCAGCCATATTATATAAAACTGAAAAGCCTTCCTCTTCATCCATTAAATTGGCTGCTGCCTGCAGCACACTGCTATGGTACATCGATTTTGCGAAGGAATAAGCGGATTCCAATGCCTCTAATTCTTGTTTGAATGATTGTGCTTTCGTTGTTTCCACATTTAATGTCATAGCCTGCAGTTCCTCCTACACATAAAAGTCATGGTCTACATAATCCGTTAACAATCTTGAGATTTCATTACTGTCGTCGCCGTGGAAAAACACCGTTCCCCAGTGGTTTCCGTACCCTTCTCCCGTGTCTTGAATTTTAGAGACGGTCGGTTTATAAAGCGTGTGCTTATCAAAATTCGGATGTCCCTCTAAATCAGACGGAATATGCACTCGGCTGACACTTTTCTTTTTCGGGTAAACCATAAAGCTGCCTGCATGTCCATCCGCCTTCAATTCTTTAGGAATGTGAGTTCGTAATTCATCTTTAGTCGAATGCGGATCGCAACAAAGTAGATGGGCTCCAAAAGGATTGAACCCATATACTTTTTGGATCAGTTCAAAGATATGACCACCAGGAATACGATAAGCAATTTCTCCGAAGTAAACTTCTTCTTTTTCTGTAATGAAAAACTCTGGATGAACCATCCCGTATTGAATATCAAACGCTTCAATCAGTTTTTCGACTTCCTTAAGGATAATAGCGCGATATTGTTCGATCGCAGCAGATGGAGGAACCATACTTGAATAGCCAAGTAGAACGTACTCTGTAATATTTAAAAATTGGACTTCCCCTTGATGGATGAAAACTTCACAAGAAACTTCAATTCCTGGAAGATGACTTTCAACGAGACCCGGAAAGTTGTCATCTGTTAGTTTTTGATCAATATCCTCTTCAGAAAAAATCATCCGGTGACCGGCAGCTCCCGCTTTATTCAGCGCTTTAAAATGAATCGGATCGGCATGGTCCTTGTGAGTTTTCAACAACGATTGGTTTACTCGCTTAAAAAATCGGTGGACTTCTTCTTTATTTTCAACCTCTTCAAACACACCAACTTTCAATCCACCTAAATGGGCACGGCGTTTCATCATAGCCTTATCTCTAAAAAGAATCGAGTGTTCAAAGACGCTGGGATCATTTCTAAACCGAGCGTTCAGTGCTCCTGACCACTCCACCGTTTCTTCAAAAATGGGGATTGCAAGCCCAACATCCAAACTTCTAAGTTGATCGAACAAATCCCTCGACCTTTCATAAACTTCCTGATAATGCTTCGGCTTTCCAAAATCCCAAGATAGAAATGGAACCTGGTGCTGCTCTGCATACGGTTTAAAATCTTCATGACTTACAATGATGTATTCTTTCCCCATTTGCTGTATCGCTTCAATGGATGGAATGCTCCAACCGATTAAGGCGATTTTCTTTCCTATTTCGGGACGCTCATGGGTGATTCTTAACGGCCCGACTTCTCTACCATTCATGCGTTTACGATCCTGTTGGTTCGTCGATTTAAAAGTATTTGTTTCTGTATTCGTTCTTGGCATTTCCTTTTCACCTATCCTTGAAATGATTCAGCACCATTAAATTAGAATCTCCTCAAGTTTTGAAAATATCCTTTACAGAAACAATTTTGAAAAGGAAATATTTATACATTTTTACACAAAAAAAGGACAGCTAAATTTCGCTGTCCTGAGTTCATTTTATAATTGTTTATACCAGATATTCATATCCTCTAAGCCAGTTCCAATCATACTGTTTTGCACCATACATCCACCGTAAGTAAAGCCTTGCTGTGCCGTAATGATATTCATCCCCATTGAAATAGCTCTCGTATAAGAGTACATGGTCTTAATCCCGAGGTCTTTCATTTTTTCCTGTAGGGTAGGATATTGATGAGAAAGCAGGCCTTGTCCTCTATATGCGGGTAAGGTAGCGCAATCAGTAAACTCCGCCGCTCCATAATCGGAGAATATATCAGCAGAGCAAGCGCTTACAATCTTTCCATCGTGATAAATAAGAGAGAAATGAACATTGTCGTTTAGCATTTTCACTATATAATCCGGTTCATGTATTGGTGTTGGATATTTTGAAAAAATCGACTTATAAAAGTTGGCCATCTCCTCAGCTTGGTCTTCTTTTCCCCACGTCATTGTGTATCCCTCTTGAAGACCTTCCTTAATTGTATGTGAGGTAAGATCTAATTCTCTTACTCGGGAGATGACGTTCTTAGAGTCAGGCTGATTTCTATCAGGGTCCAAATATTTAGCATAAATTTTTGTGTCTTCTCCTCGAAAGAAGCCTTTGATTTCACCTTCCAATTTAGCTGAAAGTTCTCGCACAATCTCTTCCTCATCTGTTTGTGCTCTTACATAAAAAATAAGTTTATCACAATTCATTTCAGCCGCTGCCGTATCAAGCTCTTTCATACGTTCTTCATTCATATTTTCGGGCAGCTCATACACCTTAATACGTCTGCTGATCGGCTCCACATCAAAATAGTCTTTCTCCATAAGCGCATTTGCAGAAAGAAAACGGTTGGATCCCATTGATCATTCTCTCCTTTGTAGGTTCTTCTGCTCACTAGAAAAGGACGCTTCTCTTTTCTATTCCCAAAATTAAGAGGAATTAAAATTTCCTTTTACACTTCGATTTTACAGGAGTATGTTTTCATGTAAAAGCTAGTAAAGAAAAAACTGTTCAAGTATAATTAAATAGTTTAACAAAAATTTCCTTCATAAAATTCTGTGCGAATAGGAAGATAAAATGAATAGTATTTTGACCATTACTTTTTAGAAAGACGGCGATTCCTATGATCTTCAACTTTACTGTTGGGTTCATTCTCCCATGGTTAACTGCAATTATCTTATATCGAAAAGCACGCATTTTGATCTATACCGTGGTTCCTTTTACAGCCTTATTATCTGTACTATCAAACCAAATCGGTATGCAAAATGATTTATGGGCTTTAAATCCTGAACCAACCATCGTCTTGTTCGAGTCACTATTTATCGATATTGGCTATAATCCGATCATCTGCGCATGGTTCGCTTACTTCATATATTTTAAGCAAATCAGGAGGTTGTGGGTTTATGGCGGGTTTATCCTCTTAATTAACGGCATGGAACTATTGGCTCTTTTTACCGGTAAAGTAGAATACAGTGAACCATGGAACATCTATTACTCTTTTATCGTCTATGTATTATGTTTATTTATTACTGACTTTTATTACTCTAAAGTAGAAGAACTCAGAAAAGCCTGAACCTCACTTTATGGAGAGATCAGGCTTTTTTCTTTTATGACTACATGTTTTTTAGCATCTCTTCAATTACATGACTGGAGTTCTTCGCTGCTTCCTCTACAAAGTTTTCTTGAATTTCAGCAGCTTCTTCTCCCGCATCATCGGAAGCTGAGCGGATGACTACGTAAGGAATTTCATTTAAGTAGGCAACCTGTCCGACAGCTGCTCCTTCCATCTCTACGACATACGCACCAAACGTATCATAAATCCAATCTGTTTTTTCTTTACTTGCAATGAATTGATCTCCTGTCGCTATAGGTGCTTTGAATACATCGACGTAATCAGGGAGGCCTTTAGTACCTTTCTCCGCTAACTGGATCAGCTTTTGATCTGCTTCAAAATATCTCGTGTCCATATATGGAATTTGTCCAGGCTTGAAATCTTTAGCCGTTTCATCCATATCATGATGAACAGTTTTTGTAGATATGACGATGTCACCAAGCCCCAGCTCAGGGTAAATTCCTCCAGCGACTCCAGAGTTAATTAATACATCAGCTCCAAAATCACTGATGAGCATTTGTGCTGCAGAAGCTGCGTTCACTTTCCCTATTCCAGATTTCACAAGCACAATGGGCTGTCCTTCTAAATTTCCTTCATAAAAAGTTAACTGACCTTTTTTAGTTGTCTCTTCCACTTCCATATTAGAATGAAGGATGTCAATCTCTACTTTCATCGGTCCTATGATTCCTACTACTTTTTCTTCTTCTTTGTTAGCCGCTCCCGCTTCCTCAGGCTGTTCTCCACACGCTGCGAGCAAGAAAACTAAAATCAAGATCCCTATCAAACTGCTAATTCTTTGTTTTAAGCACATGCTGCTATTCCTCCCACTATTTTAAAATGCGAACATTATGTATTAAAATTAAGATAATGTACGTTTTTAATTCTACAGAACTCATTGTTCCTTGCCAACCCTTCTTTACAAATTTATAAAAACGAATGAATATAAAAAGAGGATGCCCCCCTACGAAGGGGAGCATCCTCATATAAACCTTGCTTTCGTCAATATTAATTACTTATTACGTATTTTTCCATACGAATGTCAGTCCATAATCGATCCTTCCAAAACGTGAAATCCATGATGCGACCAATTTCCTTATATCCCATTTTTTCATATAGCTTATAGGCAAAATGATTGAATTCAAAGACTCCAAGCTCAATTCTTCTTAACCCTTTTCGTTGGATCTGTTTCTCTAAATGCTCGATCGACAAACGACCAATCCCCTTACCACGGGCTTCAACTTCTCCGATGGTGATTCCAATCCAGGCCGTTTGTGGTACTTTTTTAAAGAGATGAGGCGGATCAATCATATAGTTCATTTCACCTACCAACTTTCCATCAAGGTAGATAAGATAAATATGATGATTTTTAATACGCTCCACTAAGTCCTCAAAAGTTACTGGTTTGGTAACTTCCAGGTCCTCTTGATTCTTGTTAGGTCGGGTTAAAGAAATTAAGGCAGAATCGTTTTCCCAACGATGGAATGCTTCTATAATCGTTTCTGTCGGTTGGGTCAGTTTGCAAAATTGAATATCCATAAGAAAGCCCCTCATTTATATTTTCAACTAACACGTTTTCTTGATTTGACATTTACCATCATACCGCCCATTTCGTTGACTACAATAGCTAAGAGAATGAGGACAATCCCAAACCATTGGAGCCATGTGACAGACTCAGAAAGAATGATCATCGCTGAAATAATTGCTACAGGAAGTTCAACAGAGCTCAATACATTCGCAAGCCGTCCAGATATAAGGGGAGCTCCTCCCGCAAAGAAAAGCGGAGGAATAATGGCACCGACTAAAGCCACTCCTGCACCGATGACCCATAACCCACTATCAAGGAGCGGATAAGTCGGTATATCTTTGAAGAAAACCACTATGACGAGAATCATTGATCCCGTCACCATGAGGGCACTTCGAAGAATTGGATGAGATTTCGTCGCAACTTGTCCACTGAAAAAAATAAATCCGGCATAGGAAAAGCCTGATAATAATCCTAGTAAAAGTCCCAAAGGTGGTAATTCAAAGATTTTTCCGTTGACCACATTCGAAGCAAAGACAACCCCTGTCAAAGTAATGACTAAAGAGATGAGATTTACTTTAGTTGGTTTACTTTTACTAAACACCCATTCATAGATCATACCAATCCAAACAAATTGAAAAAGAAGAATAATGGCTAAAGAAGCAGACAAATATTGCATCGCCCCGTAATAAAAAATACTCGTCAAGCCGACCGTCGTTCCCGTGGCTATGACTTTCCACAAATCAGCTTTTGTCATTTCTCTTGTCGTTAACCCTTTAAACAGGCTCAACGTCCATAACAAGATGAACCCCCAAAGCATTTGTGCAATATTGATTTCTCCCAGGCTGTAACCGTAAGCAAAACCTGTTTTAACAAAAATAGGTGTAAAACCAAAACTAGCCGCACCTAAAAATACTAAAGTAATGCCTTTAATTTTCACATCATGGCCTCCCTCCAACACTACTTCTATGTAAACAGCAATTTTATGGCCATTGCGATTACAGCCACAATTAATATTCGCTGTACCCATTTCTCTCCGTGCTTAACGGCAAATTTACTTCCGAGAAGCGCCCCTATACTCATCCCAGCCGCGAGCGTGAAACCGTATCCCCAATGAATCTGGTCATTGATAATAAAAACAGCTAATGCTGAAGCCGTATAAATCGCCACAATAAAAACTTTTATACTATTGATTTTAACAAGAGAAAGACCAGATACAAGCGTAAGCGCAGCAATGATAATAAAGCCGACACCTGCCTGGATAAAACCGCCATAGATTCCGACAAAAAAGAAGATCACGATAAGACCGAGTCTTCTCGGCCATGTGTTCTGGGAGACTTCAGTGGAAAGCCTCTTGTGTGGTTTCCAAACGATAATCGCTAAAACAACAATCATCACAATGGATAGAATTTTGTTAAAAACTTCATCAGGCAGTGATATCGCAAACCGAGCACCTACAATTGATCCGAGTAACGCAGGAACCGCCAGCATCGTACTGAATTTCCAGTCGAAATATCCGCTGTTTCTAAAAGATGCAATGGCGACAAGGTTTTGAGCCAATAAAGCAATCCGGTTCGTTCCATTTGCTACAGCAGAAGGCAGACCAAAAATGATGAGCATGGGCATCGTTAATAGCGAGCCACCTCCAGCCATGACGTTTATAAACCCAGCCCCGATTCCTACGGCCAAAATGGCTAAGAAAGATAGTATTGTCATTAACTTCATTCCTTTTTTCAGTTAGTAATTAGTATAATCGATTTCTTTCCATTTTCCTGTTATTGAGACTTATATTGAAATCAGATGGCAGACTCACCGAAAATAGATTTTGGTAATGATCATATGTAGGCTTACTATGATTACAATAAAAATAATGCCTTCAATCATTTTCTCACTTTTATAGAGAAAAGAATAATACAAAAAATAAAGTACCCAGGATACCAGTGTGATCAATCCAATTAAATAAGAAAATCGTTTATCATTCATAAGGACATCCTTTCTAGGATAGTCATATTGAACAAGTCCTGGCAAAAATTCTATTATTTTCAACTGTAATCGACATACAAAAAAAGTACCTTATTCTCTGCCAATTATTTCAAAACACTGCAAGTACCACAACCAAAAAAGAAGCTTACCCTTTAAACTGGATAAGCATTGCAAGACCTTCACTATGAATTTTACTTCCTCCAATACTCGAATCATTCACTATTGCTGTACATGAACCCTACTTAAACTACGCCATAGATCTCGGCCGAGTCGCTCTATACCAATGAAGACAAAGAACGAAAATAATGACCATATCTATCAAGTCCCCGCCATAATACATCAATTTACCACCAGCTTCTGCAGCCGCTCTTGATACTCCATTAGGGGGAAACGCATAAATGTACTTAGACAGAATTCCGTGTGCTGCCAGGGCAGCTATAAACACCAATGTCCGGTAAAAAAAACTGTACCGATGCGGTGTTGGGTCAATGTAGATTAATGAAATAGTGAAGAGATATCCAGCTAAGAACACGTGCACTTGGACAAGTACATGAAGCCAAAGATGTTGGTGCATCAACGCATATAAATCCGTGGTGTAAAGTACCCATAACCCACCAATATTTAAAATCGAAGCCGTAATGGGATGACTGAGAAAACTTACTGGTTCACTTCTCAGCATCCGCGTAATTAGACGTGCTTTTTTGACTGATAGAGCTCTTAACGCAAGCGTCATAGGTGCCCCCAAAACTAATAGTAGAGGCCCAAGCATGCCTAATAGCAAGTGGGTTACCATATGATAATAGAAATCATGTTGAGCTAGACCTGCCATAGGCCCAACGACAGAGAATAGACAACAAACGATACCTAGTGACCAAAAAACTGTACGGTATAATGGCCAGTCTCTCGAACGCCTTTTACTCATCCAAGTTAAAACCAGATAACAAATAAGGGCAACAACAAATAGAGCAGCTAATAAATAGGACATCCACACATGGGTTAACCCTTCCATTTACTCATAGACCCCTAATGCATTTTTTGTATTTGTCCTTATAAGCAAATACACTCCGATCACAATCATTATCAAAGCTAGCGCGTTCCAAATAATGTCATAGGGCAAGATATAAACATCGTATCTGATCTGGTGAAGACGCATCAGTTTGTGTTGAACGATGCCATCATAAAATTGAAAAAGTCCAGCCCCAAAGAGTACGCCTCCCCACCATCTCTTGAACCAAAAAGCTTTCCACCTTCTAAGGTCAGCAACTAAAAATAACCCGCCGATGGTAGCAAACCAGCTAAAAGCGTGAAAAAAACCGTCAGATACAAGTCCGACCGTAGTTGTGGACTTATCATAAAAATGGTGCCAATGTAACAGTTGGTGAAATACTGTTTCATCAACAAAAGCAGCCATCCCAATTCCAAACAAAAAGCCTGACCACAAATTTTTTGATAAATGTTTTGTACGCTTACTAGAAGTGTTCATCAACGTTGCACTCCCTTAATATATTGAATAAGCTTTTTCATATTAAATATCCAATAAAAGGGAATACAAAACAAATAATGCTCAAACTTCCAATATAAAAGAGACCTCTTAAGAGGCCTCTTCTCCTGTGCCGTTATTTCCTTTAAGCAAAAACAGGCAGTTCCTCTACCAATCGAATGCCGCTCGAAAATCCAGGCTGAAAGCGGCGGATGTTCACGGCAACATGTTCCCAAATCATGGATTGCAACTCATTTACAGGCATGTAACCGAAGCCAATGTCAGATAGAGAAGCTGCAGAAAGAATCGGAAGCTTCTGTTCAACGTAGTGATGGATAGAAGGAGAAGTTAAGGGTTTATCATAACCATTTACAACTGCTTCAATAAAATCATCCGAAGGCTGTACTTTTTTCATAAAGAGTTCTTTGTTCAGCACATCTTCGATAATCCAAAAGTAGAGATCCTTCTCTGAATGATAGACTAGCGTGTACTCCATAGTAATCCCCGCATCTAAATGTTGTTTCCAATGGAATACCAAATGAAGCGGACGGAACGCTTCTTTCGTTACCGCCACCCAGTGGGCACGGTCATATTTACGTAAAGAATGACAAGCATCCTCTACTATTTGTTGTTTCATTTGTTTGTCATATGGGTGTACTTGCGACATCCAATAATCCTCCTTCAGCATCAATAATCATTTACGAAATATTCTAACATACAGAAACGCATCTGAACCGTTTTCTGGAAAGAAAAAAAGTGATAAAAGGTTTATTACTTGACATATGGATATTTCAGAAGGAGTTGTTGTAGGATTGAACCCATAAAGGGTAGTATTCAGCAGGATCATCAATTAAACTACACATTTAACTCATATAAAAGGTAGACCTCTTATGGAATATTGTTTTTTACATTTACTGGGATGTATGAGACAATAAGAAAGTAGTTTTGAATTTGACTGCATCGTTTAGGGATTTTAAGGAGTTGACCTAATGTATATTCTGTCTCGTAGAATTAATGGGGGAACTGAAACCTTAAAGGACTCAAACAGTCATTTGAATAAAACCTTTCATGATTTCTCTTCCGCAAATCTTTTAGCAAAAAAACTAAATGCAAATACACACAAGAGTAAAAATTGGCAAGTTGAACTGAAGTAAGTAAGCGGGTGACTGCCCGTTTGCTTTTTGTTTTGAGGTTATTCATACTTCTAATAAACAGGAAAAAAGGCACTTGATCAAAAAAGTGCCTTTTTTCCTGTTTATACGATACGTTTAATTAATCTTCCAATCGCTCGTGGAATGAACATAAGTATATTAACTATTGTATGGATTAAAGATCGAATCAATCTCATTTTATATCCCTCCTTGGCTTTTAACTAACCATTCCACTATGGAATCAGGACTAAACTGATTCCTTTTCACTCTTTTAAAACTACTCACAACAGCCTAATGGATTTCCATCTGGGTCGTAGAACGTAAAATACCTTGTATTTCCTTCCCCACCAATTGGATCCCCTTTTACACTTTCTTCAATTAATTTCTTATACGGTAAGTCTAAATCTGTAGGAATGAAATTGTAGTACTTCCCAACACAAAACCCATTTTCAGGGAAAACCATCGGCTTATGACTTGGAGTTCGGACAAGACTAATTACGGTTTGAGATTCTACAGCCAATTTCATGTAATCGCATCTTTCTCATAATATAGTGGCTGACAACCTAATTTCTCCTCATACCATTCGCAGAATCCTCGGGGTTTGTAACTGGAATAAGAGCTCCTTCCATTCCTTTCAAAAGCGGTTGTGTCATGAAGAGACCTCCCTTTTATCATTAAGACCTTATTTTTACCCTTCTATATCTGAAGGTTTTTCTCCTTTACCATAGAGGCTTGGAAAAAATAATAATGTAACCCATTGCACAATAGTGATTACTATAAGTAGAGTCATATTTGAAGAAGTAAAAAGTCTTTCAACACTGAGCCTGGAGATGATGAAAAGGACTAATATTCCTATCAAAGGTACAAGAAAAGCATAAAGCCAGCGTTTCTTTGCAGATATCGTAAAAACCTCCCTTTATGACTACTCTATCCCCCCTACTACCTATCTCAAAACGGACCACGAATAAGGACGTGCCCCTTTGGACACGTCCTTATTCGTTATTCGAAATTCAATTGCCAAGAAACTCCATACCGGTCAACTACCCACCCGAATTTCTGACTGAACCCATAATTATCGAGAGGCATTAATGCTTCTCCATTTTCACCTAACTTCTCATAGTACCTTTCGAGTTCTTGCATTGATTCACATGTAATAAATAACGAGAAGGAAGGAGTAAAATCGAAATCATGAGGGGATGGGCTATCTATACACATAATTTCCTGACCTCTCAAAGTGAATACTGCTTGCATGACCGTTCCTTCTTTTCCCGGTCCTTCCGCTCCATAACGAGTCACCGATTTAATTTCTGAACCTTCAATAACAGAGGTATAGAACTTCATAGCCTCTTCCGCGTTTCCTTCTTGAAACATTAAAAATGGTGTAACTTTTTTCACATTGGAAACTCCTTTACTGGTGCTTTTCGAGGTGATCATCGAGTCGGTCCAATTGGGAATTGAAACCTTCGATCATGCCCATTCCCAGAACCTCATTGAGTTGCTCTTCAGTTGCAAATTCCGAGATAACCACTAGCTTTGAGTTCCCCTTATTTTCTTTGAATTCAATTGTGATTTCCATCTCAGGCATGCCTTCAACTGCGTTTCCTTTTTCATCAGCAAATACATCCGTATAAACAATTTTTTCAGGCTCAACGATTTCATTAAACGTGGCTTTCCCCCAAGATTCCTGACCGTAGAAGTCACCCTGGTTCTTATCCATACACCTCATGCAGTAATGCCATGTACCACCTGGCTTAAATTCGAATGTACGATTTTCCGTTTCCCATCCTTTTGGTCCCCACCAGTCTGATAATTGCTTTGAATCTGAATAGGCTTGAAACAGAAGACTTTGCGGAGCATGAAAGGTCCGCTCCATGACTAACACTCGCCCATCAACGTTTGTGCTCAAACCGCTGGCTGCTTCGTGTTCAGACATTTTCCTTTCTCCTTTCAGAAAGCAAGTTAATGTTTTTCAATTATCCATTCGTCATTAGCTTATTGATTTCCTTTATGTTTCATTAAATTCCAAAAAAAGAGAGAAACCACCATGGCTTCTCTCCGTTTATTTACATTGAATTTATTGCAATTTGTCAGGAAAATTCTCTTTTGCCTGTTTATCATTGATCTCAGTAAATATATTTTGTTTTTGCACATTTTCTTCTGTAGCTAATTGAAGCTTCAGTTGAGCCAGCTGTTGGGCGTTGCTTTCTAACGCCTGTATCAATTGATTCAAATCCTTCTTTGTTACAGGTTGGGAATCTTTCTTTAAAGTAAATCCTACCTGACCATTCGGCTCTAATGTCGCCCATTCCACATCAGTTATATTCGTAACATTTCTCTGGCGTAAATTCATCTCAAGCTGATCAACTGTCATTCTCAATTTCGAAAGCGTCCTTTCTTGAATTTCTCCATTTTGAATGACAACTTTTGATTTACCAGTAATCAATTTTTCTAGTCCATCTGATTTCACCTGGACAAACTCCATCGTTAGCAAAGTCAAAATTAAGATTCCGCCTACCATAAATGTGACCCAGATATTCTTTCCTGCTACCGGCTGAATGAGTAATGAACCGATGGCAATCATAATAACTGTCTCAGCTAAGGTCATTTGAGAAATTGTTTTTCTTCCCGCAATCCGTAATAAAAAAGTACCAACCACAACAATTAGCGCGGCTTTCCAAATAAAATCCCAATCCATAGCAAATTCTCCTTCATGAGTGATAGTATACTTTTTATCTTTTACTAAACAGGGGCTGCTATTCTATAGAAGATAACTTAGAACTTTGAACCGTCCTAAGCGTGTTGAATCAATTATTATTTTAATATAGAAAAACGCGCTCATTTTAATCAATAAAATGAACAAGTTCTAGAAATAATAAGAGCGAGAGGAGTGATCAATTTGGCTCAAGGAAATAAAAAACTCTCCAAGAAAAACGCACAGCAACATGCGCGTAAAGAAGAAAAACAACCAAGAAAGCGCCACCCTTAAGGAAATAACCAAAAATTAAACACAAAAAAGGAACTCCCTAGATAGAAAGTCCCTTAGGCTGTCGAGAGAGTCTCGACAGCCTCCAAACTCTTACTTAAACAAGGTCTTAACCCAGAGCCCTGGCAGTTAGACTCTAAGTGAGCAGCGAAATCCTCTTGCAGCATAGTAAGATTCTGCTCCGTTATGATACACGAAGACGTGACCATAACGATAATCACAAAAAAGTGCGCCTCCGAGTTTTCGGATATCAGCTGGCGTTTGAACCCAACTAGATGTTTTCTTATCGAAATTTTCAAGATCTTGTAGCTCTCGATATTGCTCTTCCGTCAAAAGTTCTACCCCCATAAAAGCTGCCATATCAATTGCGTTATTTTCGGGTTTATGTTTTTTCCGTGACTCTAACGCCTCACGATCGTAGCATACACTTCTCCGTCCTTTAGGACTTTCCGCTGAGCAATCATAAAAGATATATTCATCCTTCTTTTTATCATAATTCACGACATCCGGTTCACCACCGGTTTTCTCCATTTCATTGAGGGAACATAGTTTTTCCTTATTAGCCTCTAGCTTTGCTTGGACTTTCTCCCATACAAGGTCTTTATGGCGATTCATGTTTTTCTCAAACCGGTCTTTTAACACTGTAAGTAATTCTTCTCGTTGCTCTAGTGACAACTCCTGTATTTTACTGTTTTTAATTTCCTTTGTCATATCCGTTCCTCCCTGATCTTATGTCCTTAGTCAATTGGTTACCATATAAGCCGTAACCATTAAGTTCGATTCCTAAGAATTTTCTTGCTCCTTTCTCGGGATCTCATGTCCGTCACTTTAATTCACCCAAGCCATTAACGGTGTACACTACTAATTCTTTATAATCAACGTAAACCCTTTAAACTTGAGTATCCATTTCATGTGTCTTAAAGAGACACCATTTATGTAATATCATTTCAAACAGAACATTTCCGAAGATTTCCTACAGACCTTAGGGGGTTTGTCTTTTAATTAAGTGCTAACAAATTGATGGGTGAAATCCACTTGAATATTTATTTATTTCGACAGCGTCTTTCGACAACTATTCTCCATTTATAAACAGTATAATATTTCCATGCAAACTAAGGAAACTGATGGAGGATGGATGGAGAATGTTATTAAGAAAAATCGTTTTCGCTTTAGGGATGTTGGGACTGATTTTTAGTTTTATGGCGTTACCCACAGAAGCAGCACAGAACGAAGCAATTATTATCAATAAAAGCAGCAACAAACTGGCTTTTTATGAAAATGGTACGCTCCAGAAAGTGTTTCCTGTAGCAACTGGAAGAACGAAGAGTTTAACTCCGGAAGGGAAATTTTCTCTAGTAAATAAGGTTAAAAACAGGCCATGGTATAAAGAAAATATCCCGGGTGGAGATCCTCGCAATCCACTAGGTGCAAGGTGGCTAGGAATAAAAGTTCCGGGAGACTGGGGGCATACCTCGGGTAACGTTTATGGAGTGCATGGAACCAATAATCCTTCGTCAATTGGAACCTACGCATCCAGTGGATGTATCCGTATGTATAACAAAGATGTAATCTGGCTGTATGATCGGGCTGATAAGAATATTCCGGTCTATATTACAAGTTCTTCTTCATCCTTCACAACGTTAGCGCAAAATTATGGGGTTGGTAAAGTCAAAAAAGTAGTCGCAGGTTATGAAACCTTCAATGAAACCTTAAAATATGGCAGTAAAGGAGAGTCAGTAAAAATTCTACAGAGGAATCTAAACATTAGTGTGGATGGATCTTTTGGGAAACAAACGTTATATGCTGTTAAAAAATTTCAAAAATCAAATGGATTAATCGTTGATGGTATTGTAGGACCAAAAACTAGGAAAGCCTTATTCAATAATTAAAGCCAATGCTCAACAAATCAGCCACAGGAACACTATGCCAGTAAGCTAATTCATTTCTTCCTATATAAATACCTGTATAAACATTTTTTTCTAGCCCTTGGTTCATAAATTATGACTTAGAAAAGCCGGCCTCCATGATTCCCTAAGAGGGGAGGCCGGCTTTCGATAGTCCTCTTGCCAAGCCACCTGTCCCTAAGGATCGTCCGTTGAAGTGGAACTCCTCCCATCGTGATATTCCTCTCAAGTAACATAAACCTCTTTCCATCAATAATGAAATAACGATCGCCTTCGTAATAAACTTCCCTCACCTTGTAATTTACTCTTAAAGACCGTAGTCCTTATGATTAAAGTACCTTTCATCGAAATCTATCGTAATCGATCCTTTCCGAAACCCATCAACCAGTTAAAAAGGATAAATAATCCTAGTACAATTCCAACTGCCATTCCAATCATTAGAAAATTGTTCATATCGTAACTCCTTTTCGTCCCGTTCTATTTTGATTAGGAATAAATCAGGCTAAAAGTTTCGTACTGCATCTATCTATAAGTACATTCGAAGATAGCATTAAACCGACTTTTAAGTCCTGATTCATCAGAGACTTTGGTTATAAGATGAATTAAAAGAAAAACCGTTCCATGTAAAAGTACCATGAGATAACCTCAAAATTCATTCAGTGGTGAAACAGTGAAGAATATGATCGATATATCCTCCCACGCGTAGGCTTCACGTCCAATAGTATTCTGATAGTAAATAAAGGCATAAAAAAAAGCCGACTAACACATTTAGTCAGCTTCCCGCTATTACTCTGCCGTATTTGCTTTCAATGCTTTAATCGTACCGGTATGTACCCCTTCATGATAAGACGTGAAATTAAGGATTTCTCCAACTGTTGGCATAGATAAGAAGGGTTCTGCTGCTTCATCATCCAGCTGGCCGGTGAGCGACTCCTTCAGTCTAGCCGGCTGATCCTCCAGCTTCTGCTTTAGCTCATCAAGTGACGGAACATCGCCCTGCCAATCAGCTGGTTTTGTTCCTGGTGCGAAAAGTTCAAGGTAATGGGACGGCGTTTCTACCGGTTTACCACCGAACTTAGCAATCAATGAGTTTTGCACGACGTAAATATGGCCAAGGTTCCAGCGGATCGTGTTTTTGAATCCTTCCGGCTGTTTATCCGCCTGTTCTTCTGTGACACTGTCCATCTCCTTTAATGTCGCTTTTCTCACCAGGTTGATTTGTTGGAAAATCTGTTCTTCGTTCATGTTATAACCTCCATTCCTACCTATTATTCTAGCTTTCCACCTTATCCTTCTCAACTATCCAGCTCGGACATGTCATCGTTATACCTCCCTGCTGATTCAACAGTAAATAAGGTAAAATCTATCCCTCACTCTTCTTGGAAAAGAAAACTTGCCAATACGCTATTAATGTAAGAGGAATGACTATTACTACCTGCCCAGATAAACCTAACTCTAAATCAAAAAGTGGCATTATCAATAAACTCATCCCGAAAATATAAAGAGGTATTCCTATGATTTTTAGCGCAGTTACCATATTAACTATCCTTCAGTTCTCTCTTCCATATATGCTAGTACCTAACCCCAGTTTTAGCAGAGTGAGGTTCAGACACTAACACTATTTCCTAATCACCGGATACACCACCGTTCCATCCTCTTCCACAATAGGCATCGAACCCCACCGGCCAAGTTCATGACCAACTAGCTCCGTTTTTCCTTTAGAGTCGTTGATTATATGAAGGACCTCCCAGCCATTTGCCTGCAACCAGTTACTGATCAACAGGCGATGGCACCTTGCCGGATGCCGTTCGGAGCACATATAGACGAGATTCTTTTCTTTGGCCTCCGCTTTTAAATCCTCCAGCCCATTTTGAAACACTTCCGTTAAAGTATAATCCGCATAGTTGTGGAACGAGCGATTGTTCCACCCGTCATTTAGACCCTCTCCAATCTCGCCTGACCGGCTCCGCCTGCCACCGAGCAACGGAAAATGACGGTACGCGAGACCCGCTTCCCTAAGCCAACCATCCATTCTTTCCTTGTTAAACTGCGGGTATTTACGACTGGCTGGGAAAGCACGGACATCAGCTACATATTCAATATCAGCAGCCTCAAGCATCTGCAGGAATTGGTGCTTGTCATGGTCGGAATGCCCTATCGTATAGATTTTCATAACCCTTCCCCTTTGTTAGAAACTTTGTAACAAGCTATACCCTTTCTACTATTTTTTTAAAATTCCACCTTCAACCTAACAATAGCTTACCTAGTTGATTAAACTTACAAATTCTTTATCAATTGAAAGGGTTTATTCTGCATCCCCAACCCAGCAAAAATTATTTCCACTTAAGAAACCCCTCCTATATAATTTTTAATATTTTAACCCTTTTGATCCTTCGGTGAAAAAGTGACCGTTCTTTTAAACAACCGTCCCCTATTCCGGAAGACTCAATACCAAAATATATATAAATTTAGGAGAAGGAGGTGAATATTTTTAAAAAACAAAAAGATCTTCCATCAAGAAATAAAAAAGGAAGCGATCTGTTTGAGAAACGCCCCCGTTTATGTAAAAACTCGAATTCAAGATATATGGAAAAATCCTCCTCTGACGCTGCCTTTAGTTGTATTTAAACTCTATAATAAACACAGGTTATTTTTCAGCGACCTCATCATCTGAGTCTTATTATTATTCATCAAGCATGGATGCTGCTTTTTCAAATTCAATTTGGCTCTCCTGAAACTTCTTTTCTTTTGGAGGAAACGATTTATCGAACTCATTTACTTCATCATCGTCAACTTCTAGCACATCAGAAAAGCTCACATAACCAGACATATCATCCAACGCACCTTCGTAAAGTGGTAATACCAACAACCCTTTATAGAATTTTTTATCAGGCATGGATATGTTGTATTTTTTACCTCCTATAAATCCATATGGCTCATAATGATACGGGTATCCTAGTGTTATAATAGCACGGTATTCCTTTTCTTTTGCCACTTGAATTGAATGAGTTATTAACTTTCTCCCGAGTCCTTTCCTATGATATTCAGGAGATATAAAAACTGGTCCAAAACTAACTGTTTTATATTCTTTATTATCCTCGGATACTACCTTCGAATGAGTATAATATATACCACCTACAACATTATCCTCAACTTCAATCACAAATGAAAGTTCTTTGATAAAATCTTCATGTTCTCTCATTTTGTGTATAACAAAATGTTCATGACATCCAGGAAAATATAAATTCCAAAATGCTTCCCTAGCAATTTCTTCAACTACTTTGTAATCTTGTGGACTTTCATTTCTAATATTTATTTTCATAAACGATCTCCTTCCCATTTTACCTTATCCGATTATTTATATTATTAACAAGCATCAGGTAAAAAAACAGAAATTATCTCGAACTGAGATTTCCTCAATCCTTTCCTTACCTGAAAACTCAATTTCAAGATAAAGACACGTACTACTGTTCGAATAGACATCTTTAGTCACAACCCTTAAAACCCCTAGTATTACTTACGAAAAACAGTCGAACAAAAGAGGAATAACAGGAAGTGAACCACCTGTTTACAGTACCTGTCCTATATTGTTGAACGAAAGTGATAGTTATGTTGGTAGAAACGACATCGTTTTCCTCCCTCTCTATGATAGACTCATCTTACTCTTACTAGATGACAAGGAGGAAAATGATGAAGATATGCTCTATTCCACTACTCACTTCCCTAGTGTTACTAACCGGACTTCTGTTACCTGCCCTACCAGTTAATGCATCAAAAGAACCTACAGCTGATGAGCTAAAAAGTACTGTCGAACTGCCCGCCAAACTCAAGCCACTCCCAGAAGCCTCAAAGAAAACGGATGAGTTAAAAGAAAAGTTTAATAACATGAAAAAACAGCCCACGAATGAAAAAGGAAAATACAAAGCCTCTTCCATTTATCCTGATATTTTTCCAGAATATGAGCCTAACGATTCTATGGAATGGGCAGACTGGGTGCCTTTCGGAAGCATGGGCATGGGGGTTTTTGACGCCTATGAAGATTTGGACTTCTATCAGATGGATTTACCTTCTTCAGGAGACATCGAAATTGTTACAGTTTCTAATGAATATGCTGACCACATTGTCCCTGTCGCCCTTCTGGTTAAACCCAATGGGGAAATTATGGAGATCCTTAACCTGGAAGGCTACATAGACGAGGGAGTAAAGCTCATTTTCGAGACGATTGAAGGAGTAACCCCTGGAACGTATTACGTTGTAGTTTTTAATGCGGAAGATGACTTTGATTCTGAAGAGCCTTATTTTTTTGATGTTTACTATACTAGCGAAGAGCCAGTGATGACTTTCCCAGATGTGAAAGGTACCTGGGCTGAGCCTTATGTGAATTATATGGTGGAACAAGACCTGATGAACGGTTATCCAGATGGGACATTCGGTTTGAACAATCGAATTACTCGTGCAGAAGCCGCAGCTGTAATTGCGAGGGAGCTTGAGCTTTATCCTCAAGAATCCGATTTCAATGATGTTTCCCCAAGTCACTGGGCTTATGAATACATTGGAGCTATGGAGAAAGCCGGCATCCTATCCGGATATAAAGATGGAACCTTCAGGCCAAATGCTCACCTGAGCCGTGAAGAAATGGCTGCTTTATTAGTGAAAGCTTACTTTCTTGAAGGAAGAAGTAAAGTCCAATTCTCTGATGTGAGTCCAACCCGGTGGTCCTATCCATATATTCAAAATTTAGTAGCGAATGAGATTGTCAATGGGTACCCGGATGGTACGTTCAAACCAAGGGAAAGCATTAAACGTGGAGAGTTCGCAGCGATGATGGCAAGATTGCTAAGCTATGAATTTTAGATCATTGAAGCTCAGTTCAACAAAAACTGAGCTTCTTTTCTTGCTCCGATTAACGTTCATATACATTAACGATCACACTGCCATAGAGATCACCACCAATAAAAACATCTAACTTCCACATTCCGCTATCTGGAAGGGACATACTGGAAGGGACGTGGCGGTCCGCTCCGCTATTCGGTCCCATTAAACCAAGATCTTTTAATAAAGTAACCTCTTTATTCGTTTCTTTATGGATGGCTTTTATCATCAGTTTCCCATTTAGCTCTTCTTCATTTCCCCAAAAATGCCAAGCATACTTTTGGACCTTACCAGGATAAAACCTCATGAGTTCCGATTCATCATAAGTAAAACCTAGATGGTTTTCTACCCCTATGAAGGATAAGTTTTCTGACTCGAACAAAGGACTCTCTTTCCAAATAATTTCAGTGGACGGTATATTTGCTGTCTGACTTGCTTCAGGATTGTTAACTTTTGTCTCATTGCTTTGCACAGTCGAACATCCTAATAAAGCACTAAAACCACCAATGATAAAGACCGGTACCACGATTGACTTCCAAAGCATGATTACTTTTCTTCCCTCCTATAGTACGTAATTGGTAACAAAAGCAGGGACAAGGTAACAAATTTCTGCTCTTATGAAAATTTTACCATAAAATGTATGGTTCGTTTAATCACTCATTCTATAAAATAAGCCTCAGGGCGTAGATAAAAGTTATACCAGAGGTCGTTATTGTATGGCCTTTTCAAAACTATACTGAAAGTAGATAAAAAAGGGAGCGATAACAATGAAGAAAATCTTTCAGTTAGGTATTGCTGGAGTAAGTGCCGCCCTGCTTTTGACAGGCTGTCAATTTGCCCAGGCGGGAGATACAAAAAGCGAGAAAGAGGTCGTGGAAAGAGACAAAGCCAATTCCTTATCTGTTGACATTGAACTAGGTGTCGGTCAATTGAATGTTTCTAAAGGGGCAGAGAATTGGTTCGAAGGGGAGTTTAATTACGATCACACCAAGCTAAAACCTGTAGTAGATTACAATTTTAATGGCAGCCAAGGCGATTTGCATATCAGTCAAGAACGGAAAAAATTTAATTTTGGCTTTGGAAAAGAAAATCACACCCGTTGGGATCTTCTGTTAAATGAGGATATCCCGACTGAATTAGATGTTGATACAGGTGTATCTGATTCCGAACTTAACCTTTCTGGAATGAGACTGGAAGATTTGGATATCAACACAGGGGTGGGTGACGTTACAATCGATCTATCCGGTGCTTGGGATGAAAGCTTCAATGTAAGCATTGACTCAGGTGTTGGCAATACAACGATTTATATTCCTAAGGAAGTCGGTGTGAAACTGAGCGCAGACAAAGGTGTTGGAGATATAAACGTCAAGGACTTGATTGTCAAAGGCGATCATACGTATGTAAACGAGGCTTATGAAAAAGGGGCTGAGGTGGTTATAGAAATCGATGCGGACCTAGGAGTAGGAGATATTGAGGTACTGATGAAGTAGAAAGAAAGACGTTTCCCAATATAGGAAACGTCTTTTATGTTTTCATTTCATTGATGTTGGGAATAAAAATAATCTTACTGTTTACCGTTATGTAATTTAAGGTAATGCTTTTTCTTTTCCCATTGTTTATAAACGGTTTTATATATAGTTAATACAAAAAATATAGCGCCTATTACAGTAATAAACCAATTCAGGTCCGTAAAGAGAAAAGCTATGGTTAAAAGAATAATAGGAAAAGCCATATGAGCAGCCAGATAAAGAGTTCTCCGTTCGCCCCACATCCGCTCCCATATACGCCACATCTCCCTGTTCGGCTTTTTTGCCATAAATGAATAGTAACTCCAAAGTAAAAAAGTGAGTCCAGTGAGGGTAAACATAAATAGATCGATTTGATCTGTTGTCAATTTATTAAATGCCAATATAAAAGCAAAGACGATGGTTAGATAGCCAATGTATTTTTGCTGCTTGTGAAGTATGCTTCTTTGGTCCTCTTTTTCTTCATTCACATGATCCCCTCCAATCTTATGAATAATCCCCAAGGGGCTGCACGAAAGAAAATCTTTCGCTCACATACAATGTAATACTACAGACTATTGGAGGTGGGCACCATGCTCCACACGGTCAAAAAAGGCGAAACGCTTACTCAAATTTCTCGAGATTACCGAACACCTCTACAGGCCATCATCCAGGCAAACCCAACAATAAACCCGAATTTAATCTATCCCGGTCAAAAGATTAGGATTCCTGGTTTTCCTGATCCAAGCGAACTTCCATATAAAATTGATATTTCACTGAACCAGCGCAAGCTCAGACTCTTCAACAATGGAGTTTTGCAAAAAGAGTACCCGATTGCCGTAGGGAAGATGCTCAGTGCTACTCCTGTCGGCAATTACATTATCGTAAACAAAGCACCTAATCCAGGTGGTCCATTCGGCACGATGTGGATGAGTCTATCCAAACAGCATTATGGCATCCATGGAACAAACAATCCTAGTTCAATTGGCAAGGCCGTGTCTAAGGGATGCGTTCGGATGCATAATCGTAATGTGGAGGAACTTGCACGTACAATTCCCCTCGGGACACGCGTTTCGATTCATCCCTAGTTGATCAACTGCGATCGTCCAGCCTACATTGAATATATCCATGATACTTTAATATAATAAAACGCGGGATTTATTCCTCAACTTTTTCAATTGCAAGTTGGCTCATTCCCCACTCTATAATTGTATCTCCTGGCTCCCTTTGAAGAGATTGTAGCTGTTCAGCCATTTCATTCAAAAAGCCGGGCTCATACCTTTCAGTAATAAACGGATGCTGCTTCCATATACGGAAATTCAGGCAGAAACTCTGAGCTACAAGATCAACAGGCGGCGACACCTTCTCTACTTCATGATAAGTAATTTTTATATTGGGAATTTCACTCAGCCCATAAAATTGCCTTCCTGAATATAAGTCACCACCGTTATGTTTGATAAGATCTGCGACGATTTTAAAGTATTGAATAATGACAGGATGGTTCGAATCTATCCAAAGATTCTCTTCCAAAAGAATCTGTCCTCCACTTTGTAATTCCTCTACCCAATTTTCAACTACATTCCTTACATCTGGTAAATGAGTCAAAAGATAACGAGCGTAAATGAGATCAGGGGCTCCTGTTGGAAAAGGTGTTTGGGTTACATCATGCTGGATAAAAGTAATGTTGTCGAGATTGTTGGCTCGTGAAAGATGAGAAGAAGATATATCAACCCCGACCACTTTGTCTGGCTGGAGTTCTTCCGCGATCATTCGGGTTGTGTTTCCTGGACCGCAACCAAGATCAAGCGCTAATGGTACACAGGGATTTCCTGTCTTTTTAATAAACTTGCGGCTAGACGGACCAAACATTTTGTCAATAATGTGCAAACGGTCTGCAGCTTCATCGGTATCACTAAAGGAATATCGACTCATAAGCAAACCTCCTTCTTACAGCCAATCGCAACAAATCTACATCGATTAGTTGCTTCTATCGGCAAATATAGATTACTTTTACTTTAACATGAAATTCCCTCGAGCAAGGTATTGAGCCCAAAGATTTGTTTTATAGATAATAAATAAAAGGTCCTTGCCCTTCCTTAGACAAGAACCTTTTCTCTAAACACCGAACGTGTTTCCGCCGTTCACATTGATATTCTGCCCTGTGATAAACTCGGCTTCGTCACTGCATAAAAAGCCTACAGTATTTGCAATGTCTCCCGGTTTACCTAACCTTTTTAATGGTACCTGCTGGACATACGCTTTCGCACTTTCTTCAGTCACTTCCCCGTGCCGTTCTACTGGAATGAACCCAGGATGTACCGCGTTAACGGTAATACCGTACTCCCCTAACTCATTTGACCAAGACCTTGTCATGCCAATAACAGAAGACTTGGCCGTTACATAGTTGGAAAAGTGAGGATTACCGAGCTCCACGACTTCACTTCCAATATTGACGATCCTCCCCCATTCTTTCCTCTTCATTCCTCCCATCAATTCTTTTGTTAATAGAAGGGGGGCTTTTACAGAGAAGTGCAATTGGTCTAAGTAATCCTCCCACGTCACATCTTCCAAAGAAAACTCGGGCTGAGGTCCTGTCGCATTATTGACAACGATCGTAATCGGCTCTTGAAACAGAGTTTCAGCTTCATTCGCTAATCTTTTAACTTCATCTTCCTGAGTAATATCTGCCTGGATGGCCATTGCTTCCCCACCAAGATTCTCGATTTCATCTCTGACCGATTGTGCTTTCTCAGCGTCCCGATTGAAGTTTACTATCACTTTACTTCCCTGTTCAGCTAATTTTAACGCTATCGCTTTGCCCAAGCCTTTTGAACTTCCCGTTACTAGAGCTATTTTACTCATCAAACCTCTCCTTTTTTATGGTTAATTACAATTTATTTCGTAAATAGTCGTTGTAAATAGTCGAGCATTTCCAACGTCGTCGCATACAAGTACATGTGACGGACTAATGGACTCCTCTGAATAGGAAGAAAGACTACTCCCTTATATTCGATTTGTTTCACCATAATACTTGGAAGATAAGCGATACCTACGCCCAGGGATACGAGTCCTGCCATGGCATGGTAATGGCTTTCAACTATTTTCCCTTTATAATGATGCTCGTTTCTAATGGCACGGATTTGTTCGGACAGTGATCCTTCTGGAGGAATGATCTGTGTTTCCATCATGCACTCATCGATGGAGACCTCTTCCTTAGAGGCCAAATGGAACGAGACAGGAATGGCAGCAACAAACTCATCCTTAAACAACAGAGTGGAGCGGAGCTTTTTGTAAGTAGGTACATCCTGGATGATCGCTCCATCAATTTCATCGTTTTCTAAAAGAGGCAGTAAATCTTGACTATCATCCCTAATAGCCGTTACGTAGAAGTTTGCCCGCTCAAGATTCCCATAAAACTCATGTAAGAAATACGAGCTTAAGAAAGGAGTAGATCCAAACCGGACTTTGTCATGTCCCTGGTAATGAGTGACTGTCTTCTCAATTTCGGTGAAAAGCGGTCGTAATTCTTGGTATAGCCCTTTCCCTTTCTCGGTCAACTTCACTCCTCTTACCGAGCGATTAAAGAGGGAAAAGCCAAGCTCCTCTTCTAATAGTCTCATTTGCTTACTTAAGGCTGGTTGTGAAATAAACAAGGTATCAGCAGCCTTCGTAAAACTCTGCTGCTGAGCTACTTCGATAAAGTACTTAAGTTTTTGTAACATACTTCTACCCCCATCTATAACTTTAGCTCATGTATAATCATCATTTAAAGATTTATTATAACTATAGGTTATAAAAGCATAACTAATCAATAGTACCGTTAAACGCTCCTTAGCTTTTATGATGGTAGTAGATCACAGACATGGAGGATGATTGGGATGAGTAACGTGTACGTTCTACTATTTGTTTCCGTCATTTTCGAGGTCATTGGGGCTATATATATGAAACACACGAACGGCTTCAGTGATCTTGGAGCAAGTGTGGTGGTTGTAGTAAGCTACAGCTTGGCATTAAGTCTTTATATCCTCATTACAAAAAACCACGAGATAGGAAAGATTAACGCTCTCTGGTCTGGGGGAGGAACGACTCTTGTAACCATCTTAGGGATTTTAATTTTTAATGAATCTGTCACTATTTCCAAACTGCTAGGCGTAGGTATCATCATCGTTGGAATTTGCGGGCTCACCTTAAAACCTGGAAGAAAGATAAAATCTATTAGAAAAAGGAGTGCGTGACATTGGGATATTTAATCCTCTCATTATTCTTTGCCACATTAGGCAACATTTGCGTTAAACTATCATCTGGATTCCGACGTTTTCTTCCCAGTGCAGCATCTTTCGGGTTCATTGGGCTTTGCCTCTACTTTTTAACCTTAAGTGTCCAGACACTAGAAATTGGGATAGCTTATGCTGTGTGGTCCGGGGTTTCTATAGCTGCTACTACCTTATTTGGAATTTTTCTATTCAATGAGGAGGCTAGCCGAAGAAAGTTCATTTCTATTGGCTTAATCATCATTGGAGTGCTCTTCCTTTAAGAAGTCCTAGGGACCCCCTGGTTTCAGCCAGCGATCTTTGTTATCGGCAATAAAAGTTTTCATCCGTATCGGTTTTTTGTTTGTAAGCTTCTCATAATCATGGCTAATTCCTCTAGCAAGCCCTAATTTTGTTGGGAAATGAATACCGATAACAACCTTCACAAAATCCTCCTGTATCCCTTTTTTTATCATGTATTTCCTAAACTCTTTGACGGAAGGATTATCATAAGAAATGTTTACCCTGAGAACTTCGGTCATTTGTTCAGCGACCTCGTAAAAGTCCAGGGCATGGTCACCAGTGACCACATATTTTTGATTACGATGATTTGTTGGATTTTGAAAAACTTCAGCCGCCACTTCAGCAAGGTCCCTCGTATCAACAAAACTGGTCTTTCCTTTTCCCGCGGGTATAAAAATTCGCTGCCTCTCTTTAATCTCATTTCCAAGGAAGTCTGTTAAATTTTGCATAAAATAGCCGGCACGAATGAATGTATAAGGCAATCCTAGCTTTCGTATTAATTTTTCATTTTTAAAATGATGGATGAACGGCAGATATTGGACATCCTTTACTGAAAGATAAACAATGTGCTTAACATTTCTCTCCTTAGCTCTATGTAAAAACTGTTCAAACTTTAAATCATCTCCAGGCGGGTACATGAGAAAGATTTGATCGATTTGTTCCAAAGCCGAATCAAATGTAGAAGGGTCCGTGAAATCAAATGCTTTTAAATTGAATTGTGTTCCGTACCTTTCTTGAGATTCCTCTACATTTCTTACTGTACATATATAATCGATTCCTTTTTCCTTTAATTTCTTCGCCACTTCAGAACCTACTTTTCCTGTAAAACCAGTTACAAGCACACTCATAAAAGCAAGCCTCCTTATTATTTCCTCAATGCTTGATACCACCAGGATAAGAAATAGACCAATATAACAAACGAAACCCATGCCCACCCTTCCATTGCATAAAGACTTGTTACCCAGTATTGTAGTTCGTTTTGATCTGTTCTAGATATAGCACCCATGACATTGATGAATGCAAAGACTGGTAGCAAGAGAACTGTTATCACTGTAGATGTCACCATCTTGCGTTTGATTAACATTCGTACAGCAGCGAGAAAAGTACCGAAGAAACCCAAATAACAAATGATTAATAACCATCCAGGAATTGTAGGGGCCATGTCAACACTCCTCATTTGTATATTGGTGTAATTTTACACTAAAAGAACATCCTTTACAACTGCCTTTCTGAGGATAATGACAAAACATTTCTAAAAAAGCTATCAACAAAACAATCCTGCCTCAACATCCATGGAGGCAGGATTAGTTTATGCTCTATTTGATAATCGTTACCGGTACAGTTGCTTCTTTTGCTACTCTTTCACTAATGCTTCCTAACATGAATTTTTTAATGCCGCTGACACCGCGGCTTCCTATTACAATCACATCTACTTCATGATTAGAAGCATAGTGGCTTAACCGTTTGACAGGGTCACCTTTTAACACTTCATAAAAGACCGAGACCCCTTCTTGACCAGCGAGTTTCTTTGCCTTTGTAAAAATTTCATGATCGCTATGCTTGGTTTTTAAGTCACTTGGAGCCTTTTCCTTTTCATTGATATTCGCTTCATAAGCTTTTACGTCGGCACCACCGTAATTCACACTCATATCACTACCAGAGGTTAATGAATCAAACGGATCTCTGGCTTCTTCTTTCTCTACGTGGACAACCACCAATTGAGCGTGGTTTACTTTTGTTAACTCTACCGCATGTTCAAGAGCTTTCAAGCTTCCTTCGGATCCATCATATGCCGCCATAATTTTGTTATACATCCCTTACCATCCCTTTCATTATTTAGAAGAACTTACTTCCTATGTACCCTTTTCCAAGGTATTTTAAGTGTTTCTTTTTTTATAGTGGATCACTCCAGAAATGGGCGTGGATATTGTAACCATTCTGAAACCTCATCGAGCGAGCCTTCCATTAATGGGTAATCTTCAATTTGTTCTTCTCTAATTTTTATATTCAATTACACGCCTCCACATCATATAAGAATAAAACCATCTTCCTATTCGAACAATATACGAAAGGAGGAGACATTCATGAAAATAGCGATCATCGGGGCAGGACTGGCCGGGCTTTCTTTTGCATTGACCCTCGAAAAGCACGGACATTCTGCGGATATATTTGAAAAACAAAAAGAGATTGGCTTTGATATTAAACTTGCCCAGTTGATGACTCCTATTCTTCATGGACCTGTTGATAATATGATCCAGTTTCTTTCTGAAAACCATGATATTCATTTAAAACCTACTACCAATATTCAAAAGATCCATGTACACTCGCCAAATGAATCGGCTTTTGCTGAAGGAAAATTAGGCTTTGTTAATATGCGCGGTAACCATAAGGAAGCCTATGAAAAACAATTAGCAGAGCAGCTTGTCTCTAGCCGGATTTATTGCAATCATCACGTCACTTACCAAGAGATCTCAAAAGAATATAGCCACGTCGTATTAGCGAGTGGCGAACCTTTAGACACTGAACAGATTCAACCTTTTAAAGTCGAGTTCACCTCTACCTTTGCCGGGGCGACTGTAAAAGGAAATTTTATTCGAAATGAAGTTCATACATGGTTTGACACAGAGCTTGCACCGAAGGGACTCGTGTACTTCCTCCCTCATTCCGAAACCCAAGCCTCACTTGTATTAGTTTACCCTCAATACGATGAAAAAATGGTTCAAAACAAAGAAAGACTTTGGACTGAAGCTGTGAACCGCGCCTCTAAGACGCTTAATCAGACCCTAACTATTGAGGAAAATTTTTCAATTAGAGATTATGTGGTTGGTAAATGTGACTATCCTAGAATCGGTAATACGTTTTTCGCTGGGAACTGCTTTGGAGCCATTAAACCTTTCTTAGGGTTCGGCCAAACAGGCTCGATTCTTAGCGGAATCTATGCTGCTCAGGATATATGCGGACTTGGTGATTATGAAAAACTCTGTAAGCCACTTTATAAAGATTACCAAGACTCTTTGGCGCTTAGAAAGACCGTAGAAAGTTTAAACAATGATCAATTCGATCTTGTGACCAAAGCTCTTCGTGTAAAAGCTATAGAAAGCATTGTCACCGGGAGACATAAAAAGACTTTAAAGATTCTTAGCCAGTTCCTCAAACCCTTCACTAAGTAGTCTTATTTACGTATATCAAGATCTATTGAGGCCAACATTAATTTTAGAAAGGAGGGTACCCTCATATGAATAGACAAAGAGCGCAAGAAATATCTGAATCTCCAATCATGGCTAACGTTACGTACAATAATCAGCCGATCTATATCCAGCATGTTGATGAACAAAACGGTACGGCTAGAATCTACCCGCTTGACCAGCCCGAAAATGAGCAGGAAGTATCTTTGAATGAATTAAGGGAAGAACTTCATTAATACTTAAAATGAACACCATTCAAATATTTGTATTCTGTCTTAAGAATTGAATAAAACCAAAGAAAGCCTGTCCGGAAAGATAAGACAGGCTTTCTTTGGCTAACATATCATTCTGACTCAGCATTCTTTTATCTTATGCGCCTTAAAGTATATAAAACAGCTTATATACTTTTCCAAAAATACTTATAGATGAGGCTTATCGTTTATTAAAAGCCGTAATCTTGATCACGGTCTGTTAAAGGTATATCGTCATACTCACCAGCATCTATATTGTAAACTTCACCTGTAGCGACACCGTTTATAATTCCATACACCCCTGTTTCGACCGCTTTAACTAATTGCCCTCTCTTCTTCTGACCATAACTTTGCGTTTGACCAGTCACTTCAAATAGAACAGCTCCACTACCATTCAGTGCAAAAGAACCAAGTGCTGTTCCAGGAAGGTCAAGGTTTTGCGGGTAGAGGGTTATATTGTCAAACGGTGAGTTCCCTTTCACCTGTAACGCATCATAAGCGGCTACATTTAATTGCTTAGAAAATTCTTCATTGTAGGTATCCGCATATTCGTTGTATTTCGCTCCCTCTTCACTATCAGGGTTCGGAACAAAGTCACCTGAAATAGATAAGGTCACCTTATCGTCCGTACCTTCTACAAAATACTCGCCCTGGTGATGTAAGTCTACAAACACATCTACTTTACCGAATTCATTCATTAAGCCTTTGTAAACATCTCGTACTGTTTGAGCTTCAGGAGTAATGTACCAACCTGGTTCGGAGGAATTGCCAGGAAAATCTTCTGCTTGAGGTTCATAGTCAAGGTCTGGATTAAAATCTCTATTCACATCAAACCCTGGGTTAGATGCATAGTCCCAATATTGGTTTGTGTATGTGTAATAGTTCCAAGAAGGCTCAACGCCCTTTAATTGAGGAAAATCTTCCTCAACTTCGCTACAGGATAAATCATTTCCACGGCGATTTAACTCCGTAGCATCTGGATTAATCATCGGCATTGCCACGATCGTTACTTCTTCTCTTATCCTTTGAAACTCTGCAGAATTATTGGAACCAAGTTGTTGCAGCATATTTAATAAAGCAGCTGTTCCGGTTTTTTCATTCCCATGAATTTCACTTTGGATAAGAATAACTTTATCCCCTGTACCTACAGTAGCTGTATAGATTTCACGACCTTGATTCGAGTAACCAGCCACTTCAACATCGACTATTCCGCTGCTGCTTTTTTCAATTTGCTGAAGTTTTTTACTTAACTCGGCGTGGCTGATAAAACCGGAGATTGCGTACTCCTGGTTTTCCGGTGTTCCAGGGTTTGTATCATTAGGTGCTGCATAAACTGGGCTGATTAAACCAGCTGAAAGGACAACGGAACTACATATTAAGGCTAACTTCTTCTTTTTAATCATGCATGCCCCCCTCCATTATTTTCTATTTCTAACAATTATGTACTTCTATTTTGTATATTCTCTTCCCTCTATTTATCGAAAAAACAAAACATTTGTCCCATAAACAAAGATTGTGTCTAGTTCATAACCTACTTTCTTTACTCACCAGTTAGGTTAAAAGTTGGTCAAAAAAAAGAACACAGCGATCAGCTGTGTTCTATCTAGATTTTTTTATGCTCGCTTAACCCAATAAGCCGCTTCATTCTCTGATGGAGAAGGTGGAAATTGTTCGCCTTCTTCCAGTTTGATTTCAGTATTATCCTTACTGGAATTCCCATTCACAAGCTTGTCCACTTTATACGTACCGGTTTCTGGAGCCTTTTCACCTGTCTTAAACTGTTGATTTGCCATGAATATGCACCTCCGTTAGAATTATAGATGGTTAATTTTTTGCTGCGGTCGTGAATCAGGAGTTTTGGTTGGAGACATTTCCTGAATTACGGCCGCCTTTTTTTCCAATCTTCTCAAAATGCTCTTCGCCATATTTCTGACTGGTGGTTTCTCCACCCTTTTGACCGATCTCTTCAAAATGCTCCTGACTATACTCTTGGCTAGTCGTTTCTCCACCTTTTTGGCCAATATCCTCAAAGTGTTTCTGGCTGTACTCTTGGCTTGTTGTTTCTCCGCCTTTTTGCCCGATGTTTTCAAAGTGTTCTTGGCTGTATTCCTGACTTACTTTTTCGCCACCTTTTTGACCAATCTCTTCAAAATGTTCTTGATTGTATTTTCGTGCTGTTTTCTTGCCGCCTTTACGACCAGCCTCTTCTCTTGTCATGCTGCTTTGATTGTTTTTTGCCATTCCGACTAACCTCCTTTTGAATTATCGTCTGCATAAATACAATTTCTCGATTGCCGTTGATTTAAACTGTTTTTTCCACAAAATCCCTATTTATAAAATTTTTGAAATATCTGAAATATGATTGAAAACCTAACTATTATCTTTTACCTAAGAAAATTAACCTATTATTTCCGTTAGATTCATCTAGTTAGGCTAGCTTTAGAAAATCTCTTCCTTATAAATAGTAGTTACACTCTACCCTTTTACCAATATTAGTTTATTAATCGTTTATAAAGGAAATCGCTAAGTAAACGATATTTTTAAAAGGAGCTGTCCTTAAGGAAGAGCTGAAGGCTATAAGTATCAAAGGGATATTTACCATTGGTTCCCTTTACCTGGTATTAAGTCTTGGATATGAAGTATCTTTAATCAGTGTTATCCTTCTAAGTATTTTACTTGGTTCTCTCTCTTACTTAGCTGGAGACCGGCTCTTGCTCCCGAAGACCAACAACGTTACGGCTACAGCTGCTGATATTGGCTTAACCTTTTTAGTTGTTTGGATAAGTAGTGCCTTATTTTTCACAACGGATGGTTCGATTCTACTTGCCTCAACGATCTCAGCCATCATCCTAGGGGTCCTTGAATATAGTTTTCACCTTTACCTTGTTTCTCTTATTTTGCCTGCAAACAATCGGGTTAAGTACAGTTACTAAAATAGAACGGCCATCTTGCTTTACAAAGATGGCCGTTCTTAGTGTTAATTTGTATGTTCAATATCAACTTCAATAGGCTGAATATCTAAATACACGTTAATATAAGAGTAATCATCTTTGTTACCATCTTTATACCCCCAAAAACCTTCTGTGCCTTCTCCTTTCTTAAACGTCAACTCAAAACCTTTCCCTTCATTAAAGCTGTAGCTCTTCACTTCTTGTTCTTTTTCATTATCCAGTAACGTATAGGATAGAAAATTTCCTATCATCGGATGCGGAGTCAAGACACCAGAGTGAGGAGCTGCTTCATAGTAAAAATATTCATAGTCTGATGTTGAAACTTTATGGTCACTTATGGAGACTTTTTTCGTATTCAATTCTAGTTGGTCCCCTGAGGTTAGCCATGACAACTGGATGTCTTCATAACTTGATGGAGACGAAGCAGGCTGCCTAGCTTCTGTTAAATCAACTACGGAAACGCCACTTCTTCCTACTACTTCGATCGTTTGTTTATTGCTATCAAAAATCATGGCTGTATCCTCGTCTATTCCATAGGAAAATTCTCCATCTTCACCGTGAGCAAAGGTTGTAGCAATCAGTCTGCCCAACCGTGCTTTATTGTCAAAATGCTGGTCAATAATCCCATACGGAAAGAAACCTAATCCTTTCTCTAGATAAGAGGGGCCACCTTCTTGCTGAGACATGCTGTCATAGGTTTCAGTAAAGCCTTTAGCCAGGGTATCGTAGCTTCCTCCTCCAGCAATCATCACATCACTCATAATCGCTGCACCTGCACTAGTACCTCCTAAAACAGCGCCGCTTTCATAGATTTCCCACAAATTTTCAAGTACCTTCGACTTAGATCCATCTTCGTTAAGCAGCGTTGCAGTTACATCGGTCTGGTCCCCGCCGACAAACCATACGCCTTCATAATCTAGTACTTTCTCTGCTAGTTTTAAATCGTTTTTATTGTCCAACCAACTGGCTTCATCTTCTTCCGTCCCTTTAAAATCATGGTTCGATAAGGGCAGAATATCAATGTTTGCTTCATCAACTCCATAAGAAACCAAATCTTTCATAAAAGCACGGGAAGACTTAAGACTCGAACTTGCTGCCGGAATGATTGCATACTTTGCTCCTTCTCCAGCTCTCTCTATAAATGCATCATACACCTCCTTATTTGAGCTCCCCAAGGCTCCTCCTGCCATCACTAAGCTTCCTTTCGATTTAGGATTAAAAGTAGAGTTCGGCGGAGTAAACGTTGACTTTTGATAATCGTTAAATAGAAGATCACTTTCTTCAAATTCAATCTCAATCGGCTCGACATGCATATTCACATGCAGGAGAGAATAGGAATCCTTTTGTCCATCTTGATAGCCCCAAAATCCTTCAGTGTCCTCATCCTGATTAAAAGTCAGCTGGAATCCATCCCCTTGACTATCATATAGGTAACTGTGTACTTCATTGACTGCTTCATTATCTACCAATGAATAAGAAAGGTAGTTTGGCAGTGTACCATAGGAGCTCAGCACTCCAGTAGCAGGGAGTGGTTCGAAATTGTAATATTCATAGCCTTTTGTCGTTACCTTATCATCAAGAATGATGTATTTTTTCTCATCGAATTGATATCGATCACCGGCAGAAAGGTAACTTATACCTAAGTCGTTTATTTCTTGTCCATCTTTTCGAGCATTTGATGGATCTACAACAGTCACTGTGCTTCGACCGACGATCTCGACTGTTTTTTCTTGATTGTGAACGACCATGGCTGTGTCTTCATCAATGCCATAGGCTAATTGATCTTTTTCATATTTTAATGCAGTGGCCGCAAGCCTTCCTAAGCGTGAACGCTCATTAAAATGTTGGTCTACAATTCCCCATTGAAAGAACCCTAGCCCCTTTTCTATGTACACAGGAACATATTCTTCCTCAGGATTCGAAATATCTTCTTCTACAAATTCTTGATGAAAGCCTCCTAAGCTGTCTCCACCCGTTATCATTACGTCACTCATAATCGCAGCACCAGCACTTGTACCGGCTAAAACTGCTCCTTCTCTATATATGTCCCAAATGGCCTCTAAGGCTTTTGTTTGTTTACCATTTTTCTTCAAAAGTGTCTCGGTAATCTTTAGTTGATCTCCACCAACAAACCAGATTCCTGTCAGTCCTTTGATCTGATCGACGGTTTTGTTCTTTTGTGCATTGCTCTTCCATTTTCTTTCGTTATCAGCCGTTCCTTTAAAGTCATGTGACGAAAGCGGTAGAATCTCAATAGATGATTCATCTACACCATATGAGATTAAATCCTCCTTAAATTTATGAGTAGATTTCAAAGAACTTGAAGCTGCGGGAACAATTCCTATCTTAGCTTGATCTTTTCCTCCTGCAAGGTTGATGAACTCTTGATAGATTTCTGCGTTACTGCTGCCGAGAGCCCCTCCAACAATAACAAGATTTCCTTTAATGCCCTCCTCTTTTTTCTCTGCATGCGTAACACCAAACTGAGATGTGACTACTAAGAAAACGACCAGCAAAAGAAATAACCACTTCCTCATCTACCATTCTCCTTTCTATTTTTGTTTTCGCCTTTATATCATGCAATTTTTATGCCAACTTTAATTTACTGAATATACAGTATTTATAATATTATGTGGTGGAAATTGGTCGTTAATAAACTCTCTATTAAAACCAATGGAAATTAAATTACCCAGGAAATGAAAGATAAGTGACAGTATATTTTCTGTAATCATACAATCGTCTCATTTTTCAAAAATATGGTTTTTAATTGTAAGTTTATGGTTATATAGCTTATGTGCGCACATTAATTACAAAAAAAGGAAAGGAAGGATGAAAAAATGGCTGATCGTTATAAGACAGGTGAAAAAGCTCCAGAAAAAGGAACATACAAATTCGACGGTTTAGTGGATGGTGGAAATGAGAGCAACATTACAGAGGATGAAAAACATATCGAATTAAGCAATGGAGATACATTCCCTCCTCTTCGTTCGAATAAGGAAGCTGCTTATTGGAAAAAATCCAACTAAGCTGTGATCATAAAAAATGTCCTGAGCTTTATAGCGCTCAGGACATTTTGATTTTCATACATTTTATTTTGTTCTGTTATTCCCGCCGTTAATCAGTTTAAATTTTGCTGCTTTTTTATCGTCTGGATGCTGGTCAAATGCTACAATGGTGGCTCCTGTACCGACTGTGAGCGAACCGTCCGCTTCTACAAAAAATAGAGTACCCGGATGATCAACTTTAATAGACTGAACATTATGTTTAGCAAATACCTCTTGCAAATCTACAATCAGCTCTCTCTTACCGTACGTGAATGCCATTTGGTATTCATCTCCCTATGATCCATTCTATTAGTTATAGAGTATGTAAATAGAGAAAGAATAATACTTCCTTTTTTTAAACGGGAGATTATTTATTAATAACAAAAAACACTTGAACCAAACGAGATCCAAGCGTCTCTATATAAAAGTCTTAGTTACGGAATAATGAAAGAAGTTTTTCAAAGAAACCACCCTCTGACTTACGGTTCACAGATTCTTCCAACCGACGATTATAATCATTCTGCAAACGCCATTCCTTTTTCTGTTCTTCCCTCATTAGTTGCAACTCTTCCTGGAGGCTTTCACTTTTTTCTCTTTCCTGCTCAAGCAGCTGTTCATAATAATTTTCTTGCTGCTTTGTCATTTTTTCAAGCTTAGCCTGTGTTTTTTGAGCAGAGTTACCGACACCGGCACTGATGACATGGTGGTCTTGTTGGAGACGTGATACCGTTGTTTTCAGTTCTGCCATATCGTTTTGGAGTTGCACATTCATTTCACGGGAAGCGGCAAGCTCCTGGGAGATAAGCTTCAAGAACTCTCTCAACTGGTCATTATCTTGTAGTGATTGATCATATGTATCGGATACCGCTACTTCGTTTTGACCAGGGTTTTCCAACCTGCTTTTCTGTTGTTTTACCAGTTCTCTTGCTATATCATCTAAGGGCTTGTCCGTATCGCGTATCGCTATGAGCGCTTCGATATCGGATTGTACAAAGATGCGGCGGTCGCGATCTTTGAAGAACTCATATCCATATCTCTCAAGAATTTGACCGTACTTTCTAACCGTAGGCGTCGCAATGCCTACTTCTTCGGCCACTTCTTTAGAAGAGAAAGCTCTCTCATTTGGTTTTATATCGTGTCGCATATCGGACCTCCTTTTCCCTTAAATATGAAGGTTACGCGACAATTTTGCAAGCCTATATTACTATCCGATATAAAAAAGAGTCAAAAAGCCCATTCCCCATGGTGTACTTTTATGGATGCGCTTACCACATGTGGTAGCTTGCTGCAGTTTATCCCTTTTCTGTTATACTTTACTGACTTCTTTTCATGGGTCCGATGCTTAATCACTTGAAAACGTTGCCGAGCAATCAATTCTCCTAACCACTCATATAAGGAAAGATGCTAACTTTTTCCTTTAGCAATAATTTAATTATGAGATAGTCAGGAAAAGGCACCAAAAAAACGCTTTTCTTTTATGAAAAGCGCTGGATTTTGCATTAATCCTTCCATTTAAATGTACTCTCTGTTTTCATTTCGATGTTAGGGTGTTCTTTCAGCTCATTTACTAACTTGAAAATTGCATTATCTTTTTGCTTCGCTTCAATCATGCAATCAATTGTCCCCGTTGTACCGTTGACTTTTTCCACGAAGTCCAGAAACATCTCAACATCTACAAAATCTGCATGGCTCTTAAATTCTTTTTCATTCTTCGGGCTCGAGATATGCATTTTAACTGGCAGCGGGGAATGAGACCAAGTACTTACCACTCTCTCCCAATGATCTTCCCACTCTTCTCCATCGTGATTGGCAAGGTGATGATGGAGATCAAAAACAAGAGGAATATTCAACTTCTCACACACATACAAACAATTCTCTAGCGTGTACGACGTATCGTCATTTTCGATCATCACAACTTTTTGAATACCTTTAGGTACTAGTGACCAGTTATCAATAAAGCGTTCAAGAGACTTCTCTTTATCTGCATACCGCCCTCCTAAATGGAACACACAGCGGTGAGTCGGATCAATGCCCATCTCATGCAGCAATAGATAATGGTATTTCAACACTTTTAGAGATGCTTTAAATATCTCTTGATCAAGGGAGTTTAACACTACAAAATGATCTGGGTGAAAGTCCAGACGCATCCGGTTCTGTTCTGCGTAATTACCGAGCACTTTAAGATCTTCTTTAATAGGTGATAAATAGTCCCACCCTTGTAATTCTTCGTGAGTAGCGAGCGGAACGAGCCTTGAACTCAACCTAAAGAATTCAATATCGTGGGTTTTGTTGTGCTTAAGCAAACGTAAACAGCTATGGATATTCGCTTTTGCAATTCTTTCAAGCTTTCTAATTGCAGCTTCACGATCACGGATTTTGCTAAAAGCTTTGTAGGTCATGGTTTGTGATGGGGAAGCATTTTGAAGGTTTACACTCATCGCAACATATCCAAGTCGAAATAAAGTCATCATATATCACCCGGTTCCAGTTTTCCTTAGTTTGAACGAGGGTGAATTTCTTATCCTACTCAAAAACATAAAACCCTCATGATGGTTCCAGTCATTTTTATACACCTATGAAATAAGTATAAATGAGAAGGAGGAAGGATTACGATGATTTTAAAAATGATTGATTTAAGTCTTATGTCTGAACACTTGCCTGTTCATAAAGCAGAGTTGGATAAACTCGCATCATTCATTTGCAGTCTTGAAGATCCGACAGTCAAGCAAATCGCCTACGAGCAGTATGTAATCATGAAAAACCATGTGAAAGTAATGATCGGTTTAATGAATCCAAATCAAAACGAGCAAATTACAACAGCGGATTTACAAAATTGGGAGCCTGTTGAAATTAATTGTCAGGTGTCTTCTGTTGGAATGAGTCAAGAAAATATGTGGACTGAGCTGAAGACGTCAGCTCAAACCATGGCGAACAATAATTTCGAATCTTCTCTTAGAATGAAAGCCAAAAACGTGCGGAATATTCATCTTCATATGGCCATGCAGCAATCCATGATTCTGGACCGCTATACTGAATATATGGAGTCAATGACAGAAGACACAGCACCAGAAGCTTCCAAAGCACAACAGATAGAAGCTATGGAGACTTTTAAAAAGATGTTCAATCTGTAACCATGAAGTGCTTCATCATCTCATTTTCTATAAACTAGGCTGATACGATTGCTCTCTCACTACAAACGTTTCCGGCACTATTTTCACCAGAATGTTGTGATTTCCTAATTCTTTGAACATAGGGGGCCCCCCTCTCTTCGTCTGGACCCAGGTAACGCACGAGCAAACGTCTAGTTATCCTCCAATCAAAGGGTTCGATCGTTGCCTCTCCTCTAAATCCTGCATGAAGAACCATACCTGTTAATGGATCGCTCCACAATTCCTAAAGCACACTTAGGATTTTTTTCTAATCGGCCAGGAAGGCTGTCTGTTGCAGGTGTACCGATAATCCATAAGCATTCCTCTTCCCAATGAAACCATACAGGTGATTTTAGGTCCTTCCTCTGATGAAGTAGCTAGATGAGCGAATAAAGGTTTCTTTAGGAAATCATCTAAATTAAAGCTTCTTTCCCACTAATTATTTTCAACCAATCCACCGCCCTTTACAACATTATATAGAGTTGTGCAAACTTTTTTCATTCTTCCATTGGGAAGATAGCGATTTGTATCAGCTCGAAAATAATGCCTTGCTCCGGTATAGGTTGTATACCAAAGATTCGCTATAATTACAAACTCCTCTTTTGAGTAGGAAGTACATTCTATTGGATGAAAGGAGGTGCCGAAAACTGGATCTTGTAATTCGGCGACTCCCAAGCTTTTCTTTTCATCAAGCCATAAAGTAATTGGTCGCGGCATATCATTTACTTCCTTTCTATCTCATATTTTATTATCTTATTTAACTTAGGTTCATGATACAAAGGTGAGTAGATTAAATCTTCAGAATTCGGAAGTAGTTCTTCTCCGACTAAAGAATGAAAATCTTTCCTCTCATATACGAACGTTTACTAATTTCGTTTCATAAAAAAAGGAACTTCCATCAATTAGGAAGTTCCCTGCACTTAAAAGATTCCAAAGGAAATGAGCGACAGCGTCACTGTAATGGCGAAAATCAGCCATCCTATTACATTTACAAAAGTCGAGTTCACATGACCTCGTAGAGTTTGTTTATTGTTCATAGCAAACATAAGAAAGAGTACAATAATTGGTAAAATCAAACCGTTCGCATACTGTGAGAATACAATGAGTTGGATAGGATCATAACCAAGACTGGCAAAAATAATGCCGATAAGCAGAACAACTATCCAAACAAACCGGAATTTTGCTGAACGAAGATTGTTTCCCCATCCTAACGCACCAGCTGTTGCATAAGCAGCCGCAAGAGGTGCTGTCATAGCGGATGAAATTCCAGCAGCGAATATTCCAAAAGCAAAAACGTATTTCGCCCAGGAACCAAGTAATGGTTTTAACTGGTCAGCCATTGTACTCGGATCATTCAGACCTGTGCCTAATGGAAAAGCTGCCGCAGCAGTAATGATGATCGAGACGGAAATGACTCCGCAAATTGTGATTGTTGTGATGACATCAAATCGACTGTCCTTCAGTTCCGCTTCTCCCTTGAACCGCTCCTGCACAGTGGATGATTGTAAGAATAAGGTGTAAGGAACAATAGTTGTACCAATTAAAGAAATGACATATAACGTATTTCCTCCAGAGACTTTAGGTACAAATCCCTCTGTGATAATAGCAGATAAATCAGGTTGAATGACAATCGCAGTGATAACGAAACTAGTAGTCATCAAGGCAATGAGGGTAATAAATATGCGTTCGATAATCTTATATTTCCCAATCCATAACAAGAGTCCAGATAATACACCAATGATAATAGAAACAACAGGAGTAGAAAGCCCAGTAATGGCAACCATTCCAAGAGCTCCGCCTACGATATTCCCCGCTTCATAGGCAGCACTGCCAATCACTATTGCTGAGATAATAAGAAGAATGGTCAGCCATTTTAATACAGGATGAGAAAACTGTTCACGTAAAATTGTACTCAAGTCTTTCCTAGTAATAACTCCTAATCTTGTTACCATTTCTTGAAGAGCCATCGTTGCTAACACAGAAAAAACCAGTGCCCAGATCAGTGCATACCCAAATTCCGCCCCAACTTTACTTGCTGTGGTAACGGTTCCTGGACCGATAATTGCCGCAGCGACGATCGCTCCAGGCCCAATATTCTTTAACCTTCTTTTAAACTTGCTTCCATCCGGCATAGAATCCCTCTCTTCCGTATTAGATTACTTTTTCAAACGGAGTTTTCTATAGTGGCAGACGTATACTTACATAAAAAGCGCCCTACCTTATAAAGATATGCGCTTGGCCTTATGGAGCTATTAATAAATACGCCATTTTCCATGTTTGTCAGGATGTTCGGGCTTGGTTGAAAAAAAGGAAGGGAAAATACTCTGGCACCCATCAGCACAACTAATAAGATGGATAAGATCAACATCATTCTTTCTTCCTGAATTGGTAAGGTTTTCTGTTCATTTCCCTTTATTTGTAATTATTAACCTCTTCCCATATTTTTTCTAAGTATTTGTAACTGGTAGTGAAGAGAAGGTAATCATGATAAGACCAAAGGTCAACACGATACTTCCGATCCATATAACAACATCACGTTGTATGGATTGGAATTTACTCCTCCCTCACCAACCACACCATTGATGCGTGGTTCCCCCTCTGTTTACTTAAACAGAGGGACTTCGTTTTTACTTTCCCATTCTGGACGAAGGATGCTCATTTCCCAAAGACTCCAATATTCATCTTTATACTTCCGTGCATCCCTTAGTAACCCTTCCTTCTTAAAGCCCGCTTTCTCATAACAGGAGATAGCTGAGTGGTTAAAATCAAATACCCCAAGACTCACACGGTGCAAATGAAGCTCATTAAAGGCTATTTTTAAAATCTCTTCCATCATCGTTTGCCCAATCCCCTGCCCTCTTATCTCCTTGTCTCCAACCAATACTTTTCCAACTCTAGCAGACTGGTGAGCGTAATCTACTTTTCCTAAAGAGATGTGTCCAACCACCTCGGTACTCTCTTTGTTAAGAACACTGTACACGTAAGTAGCAGCTCCTTTGACATTCGCTCCTTCAAGATATCTATGTAACTGGGATTCATCGAGAGGGAACTGAAAATTCGGACCTCCCCATTGCAGCAGCAACTCTGGATTGTCTATCCATCCGATAAGCTTATGAAAATCTGCTTGTTCAAAATATTTTAGTTTCATTATACCTTCCCTACCTTTATTGGAAATACGTTCGCACATCACTGTTGTTGATTGCTATCACTTTTCTATCGTAAGCTTTAAGCTTCTCAGTCACTTCCCTTTTTCCTTCCTTTTCGAACCTCCTATTCCACTGGTACATTTTTTGTAGCATATCGAAGTCAGGCTCGTTCTATTCTTAATTTTTGCCTAATAAATCGGAGGTTGATTTGCCATAACCTTTTCTTATAGGAAGGGTTTAGAAATAGAATGACGTCTGCCTTCTAAAGGCTGTCATCTACCCATGTGTGATGCACCCCTTCAATAATCCACTTGTCTAAGCTGGTGATCTTCTTTAGATATTCATCCCGATCTGTCACCAACCTTCGTACATCACCGGTTGCCCGTCTTATCCATACTACATTATCCAACTCGTAATGAGGCAGATGTAGAGAAGTAGACAAAGACTTTGCTAAAGTTGTCTTACCACTCCCCACCGAGCCAATGATATGTATTTTCCTTACCTTATTTACATTCATAAAAAGACATCATTCCTTTGTTTACTTTTTGTTTCTTTCTATATCATTTCTTCATTCTCCTTTATTAAGAAAAATAATTTCAGTTCCAATTTCGTTTACATGAAAATTATTTTATGTATAATGAATAGTAAGTTGAAATAAATTTTGAACCCAAAAGGAGTTAATAATGATGACTCAATTACAAAACGTAGGCGTTGTTGGTTTAACCGTAATGGGTAAAAACCTTGCGCTAAACATCGAAAGCCGCGGGTATAACGTATCCGTATTCAACCGTACTTATGAACGAACAGAAAAATTTCTAGAAAATGAAGCAAAGGGTAAAAACTTTGTAGGTAATGAAAAAATCGAAGACTTTGTGGCTTCTCTTGAAAAACCTAGAGCGATTCTGCTTATGGTCAAAGCAGGTAAGCCGACAGATGCAACGATTGATACACTGCTTCCTCACCTTGATGAAGGCGACATTTTAATCGATGGAGGTAACACCTTCTATAAAGATACAATTGAGCGTAACGAAAAAATGAAAGAACGCGGCATCCACTTTATCGGAACCGGTGTATCGGGTGGTGAAGAGGGCGCTTTGAATGGTCCTTCTATCATGGCTGGAGGTTCAAAGGAAGCATACGAGCACGTAGAGCCATTATTGAAAGCTATCTCTGCAAAGGTCAATGAAGAGCCGTGTGCAGCCTATACTGGTCCAGACGGTTCTGGGCACTATGTGAAGATGGTTCACAACGGCATCGAATATAGTGACATGCAGTTAATTTCTGAAGTGTACTTTATCCTTAAGAACGTACTGAAGATGTCAGGAGAAGAACTTCATGAAGTGTTTGCTGAGTGGAACAAAGGTGAACTAGACAGTTACTTAATCGAAATTACAGCCGACATTTTCAAGAAAGAAGATGATGTTAACAAAGGTACACTTCTAGTCGACAACATCCTTGATACAGCCGGTCAAAAAGGAACTGGAAAATGGGCTAGTCAAAGCGCTCTAGATCTGGGCGTACCACAGTCCATCATTACAGAATCTGTTTACGCACGCTTTATTTCAGCATTGAAAGATGAGCGCGTGAAAGCAAGTAAAGAACTGAACGGACCTGAAGCTGAGGAATTCCAAGGCTCTAAAGAAGAACTGCTTGAACAGCTTCGTCAAGCTCTATACTTTAGTAAAATTTGCTCCTACGCCCAAGGATTTGCTCAAATGGGCAAAGCGTCTGAAGAATATAACTGGAACCTGGATTACGGAAACATTGCCATGATCTTCCGCGGTGGATGCATCATCCGTGCTCAGTTCCTTCAGAAAATTAAAGAAGCTTACGACCGTGAGCCTAAACTGGACAACCTTCTTCTTGACTCTTACTTCAAGAATATCGCAAATGATTACCACAAATCCTTGCGTAAGGTAATAACCCTTGCAATCGAACAAGGTATTGCAGTTCCAGCGTTGTCTAGCGCTCTTGCGTATTATGACAGCTATCGCTCTGAGCGTCTTCCAGCCAATCTTCTGCAGGCTCAGCGTGACTACTTCGGCGCTCACACCTATCAGCGTCTCGACAAAGAAGGTACCTTCCATACTGAATGGCAGGAAATTACTCAAAAAACCGATCAGTAATTTTATAAGAAAAAGAGCGAAGGCTTATCTAGCCTTCGCTCTTTTAATAGGGTCTTATTTATTGGTTCGTCTTTCGTTTTCGGAATGCGAAGAAAGCTCCTCCACCCACAAACAATGCGCCAAATAACATACTGGATGGGTAAATAGCCCCTGCCTTCTTAACTGATTCTTCTTCAACCTTCGAGACATTCTCAGGTTTCTTATTTTCAAGAATCTTAGAGATGTTTTTCGCTTGATCTGTGTTATCAATTAATCCACTGAACTGTTCTGATTGAGGTCCATAAGCATACACATTTACATCAACCCCTGTGTGACCGTCCGTTGTCCACCCTGTTCCAGAACGTTCGTTAAAGATTTTTTCAATTTGATTATCTACTTCTGTCAGCTTGGCTTCTTCCTTATCATACTCTGCTTCCACTGCATCTTGAACAGCTTTAAGTTCCTCTTCTTTCAGCTTGAACTTTATGTTTTTATTTAGAACAGTCTTGACTTTCTTTCCTTCTTCTACAATTTGTTCAGCCATATAGTCCGGTGTCTTTTTCGCTGCTCGGATCGTTTGAGGATCCCATTTGTATGGGCCTCCCTCTCCAATTGTCATGCCGCCTGTGGAATGGTCAGCCGTGGCTACTACAAGCGTTTCTTCGTCTTCTTTCGCAAACTCAATGACTTTTTGAAAAGCTTTTTCGAAGTCCTCCATTTCACTCATAGCTCCGACCACGTCATTATCATGTCCTGCCCAGTCAATCTGGCTTCCCTCTACCATAAGGAAGAATCCATCTTCATTTTCACTCAGTTTATCCAGAGCTGTCGATGTCATCTCTTCCAAAGAAGGCTGTTCTTTTGGTCGATCAATGGCCTTGTCCAATCCTACAGGAGCAAACAAACCAAGAATTTGATCACTAGAAGATTTTTTCATTTCTTTTGTCGTTGTGGCATAATCATAGCCATCCTTCTGGAATTCTTCTGCTAGATTTCGATCATCACGTTCAAAGTAATCCGTACCTCCACCTAGAAGGACGTCAACTTTATGCTCCCCCTTAATCTGATCGTCATAATAATCGTCAGCAATAGCATCATAGTTGTGACGGGACTCATCATGAGTTCCAAATGCTGCTGGTGTTGCATGGTTGATTTGCGAAGTTGAAACAAGCCCTGTAGACATACCTTGTTCTTTAGCTTGCTCAAGAACGGTTTTCGTGTCTTGTTTCTCCAAATCTACACCGATGGCACCGTTATAAGTTTTTACACCGGAAGACATGGATGTGGCTGTGGCAGCAGAGTCTGGAATGTTCTCTTTTTCATCATCTTCTCCGCCATCATGGAAAGGATCTGCAGAGTAAACCGTCTGAACACCTTTCAGATAAGGATCAAATGAGGTCTCCTCCATCTCCATTGTATCTAGATCATCTTTAAAGTAACGATAGGCTGTATTATAAGCAGGACCCATTCCATCTCCAACTAGGAATATGACATTTTTCACTTCAGATCCTTTTTCATTCTCCTCCGCACTTACGTATTGGTTCTGAGTCACTCCCGCAGCTGTTCCAAAAAGCATGGTGGATAGCGCCGTTACAGAGAGCACCTTCTTCAAGTTGTTTTTCATAAGTATCATACCTCCTAAGTAGTTTGCGAGTATTAGTGTAAGGAGGAAACTTTAATAGAATAATAATAATAGGTTACGGGAATGTAAAAGATTGTAGAACTTTTGCAAATACAGGGGATTTTTAAATAAAAATGGCTGTCGAGATTTTCTCGACAGCCATTTAGCTACTTCTTAAATCACCCGCAATACTAGGACGCCCGACGGAATGATATTCGATCAGATGTTGGCGTACATCGTCCAATTGGAAACAGTTTCTCCCATCATAAATAATCGGATCCGCCTTCATTAGCTCTTTCACATCTTTTAGTGATAAGTTTTTGATTTGATCCCATTCCGTTAAGATAAAACCTACCTCAGCATCATGAAGGGCCTCCGCCGCCGATTTGGCAAACCACACCTGCCGGGGCAAAATAGGTGCGGCATTTTCCATCGCAAACGGATCATAAGCCGTTACCTCCGCCCCCTCCTCTATCAGTCGATGAATCACGACTAGGGAAGCTGCCTCTCGCATATCATCTGTACCCGGTTTATAGGCGAGCCCCAGGACCGCTACCTTTTTCCCTTCGAGACTGCCTAATCGCTGCTTAGCTTTTTGAACAAGAGATAGTTGCTGTTGATTATTAACACGAATCACTGATTTTAGCAATTCAAAATCATGGTCGACTCCACCGGCCATATGTACCAGGGCATTGGTATCTTTCGGGAAACAGGAACCGCCATAACCGATACCTGCCTTTAAAAACTGGTGTCCAATTCGTTTGTCCAACCCCATTCCATAGGCAACATCTTCTACATTCGCCCCTATTTTTTCACATATATTCGCAATCTCATTAATGAAGCTGATTTTTGTTGCTAAAAAAGCATTCGAAGCGTATTTAATCATTTCAGCATTTTTGATGTCTGTGACAACCAAAGGGAGATCTAACGGCTGATTTATTTGTTCAATCACAGCAGCTGCCTGCTTATTCTCTGCTCCAATCACAATACGATCTCCATGGAACGTATCGTGAATCGCTGAGCCCTCCCGTAAGAACTCAGGGTTATGTACCACTTCAATGGAAACATCGTTTTTCAAATGAGAATGAATGAACGATTTAAGATATTCATTCGATCCCACAGGAACCGTACTCTTGGTGACAATGATTGCGTCTTGAACAAGGTGATGGGCAATGCTTTTTGCTGCGCTCTCTACTGCTGTTAAATCTGTTGTACCATCAGGGTACTGCGGGGTTCCTACAGCAAGGTAAATAACACCAGCCTTTTCCAAGCCTTTTTCAAACTCGCTCGAAAAGAACAGTCTCTCTGCTTGAATGTTTTGCTTCATTAAGGATTCCAACCCCTCCTCATAAATAGGGGGTATCCCTTTCTTCATCTTTTCAACCTTTTCTTCATCTATATCAATACACGTAACCTGATGACCGATTTCCGCTAAGCAAACTCCTGTCACCAGACCGACATACCCTGTTCCTACTACGGCTAATTTCACTAACAAACACCTCTTCTACTTCCTTATCCATTCGTAAAGCTCTATCTTCCCGTACACGGGATCATACAGATCATTTGAACTGAATTCAGCGATTTTTCGTACTCTATTTTGCACATCATACCCCTGCTTTTCGAATCCCTTTATGACATGATTCGTCAATAAGACTCTCTTATCCTTATTGTAGGTCAATTCGGATTGAAAATAGTCATACGTAAAAATCTTCTTGTATGCGAAATCAACTGAAAGATAGTCCATTACGCGTGACTCTTCCCAAGTATATACAACCTTTTGTCCCTTTAAGTCACTTATATGTTGAGTAAGTTGATAAACGGCAGGTGGAAGCTCTGCTTTTTTTTCAGCCAAACCTTGACCGACCCAAGTTTGGACAATCACAAGGGATATACCCACCCCGATGATAACCATTTTCGCTCGATCAGCATAGAAATGAAGCAGAATATACACAGATACTCCGGACAAAGGCAAGATGTGTCTTGGCTTATCAATGTTCTGTGCAAAAAGCGCCCATAAGAAATAGGCGATCCATAAAAGTAAGAGACCATGTAAAAACGTATCCTTTTTAAATCTTGTCTTTGAGAACTGAAAGATGATCAACAGGAATAATGTAACGTATAACCCAAGGATAACCCAGGACCTTGCGCTAAGGGCTGTCCAGCCTAGATTATAGAAAAGGAGCATGATCATCCTTTCCCACAGCGGCATCGAATCCGCAGTCACCGCTCCTCCCCATTCCGTAAAATGACCGGCAACAAAACCAAAAGCAAGCTCGATAAACGTACTAAAACTGCCGGTAGAAAGCAACAATCCAACTACCCAAATGAGTTGAAAAGCTACGGCAAGGAAAGCCTGGGTTAAAATAAACTGAGCGTAAGACTTTTTCGATAGAAAAGCCCTCCGTTCTCTCCACCAAAACCAAAGAATACCTAAACCGAAGGGGAGATAGGATAAACGCACTCCCAACAAAACACTGAAAAGAAGGAGAGGGAGAATTCGCCAGCCTAACGCAGAAGACCTGCTTGCTTGATATAGACTCCATACATACCACCAAAGCACAGAGACCGCTGCCGCTTCACTCATCGCTTCCGTACTCATGACCCACAAATACCCCATAGAGTGAATGACAGCCGTAAATAAAAGCGCTTGAAGAACAGGGAATCTTCTCTTGAATAACAAGTAGATTGGAACAAGGGAACTCATTGTTATCATCGTGTTAAAAACAGATAGGGCATGGATAGGATCTCCAATCCATCTATGTACCATCATGCCGCCTAAGATAAAATAAGGATAGCCTGGGAAATGTGGCTGCATGGAAAAAAGATCGTAATCCGTGATTCCAAGGGCAAAATCTACCTGGTCCCAGGACCTCGCCCATTCACTTGCATCTATTAGTCTGAAATACAATGTATAGCTCACGAAAATCAAAAACATTGCCCAGGCAATTATAGTGATTTTTTTATTGGAATCATCTAGACTCAGCTTCATGACTGACTGCTCCTTTTTGATCATACATAGAAAATGCAAGGCATAATCGAAATTACGCCTTGCATTTGAACTCATTTATTTAACGTTCTGTCCTGCCGCTTGATTGGAATACGTAGGCTTTACTTGTTTTTGAACTTTCTCTACCTTTTGTTTGGCTGGCTCTTGATTCTTTGCCGTAACTAAAAGGTAAATAACAACAAAGTACCCAATATAGGCAAGCATTTCTTCAAGAGAAGGCATGGAGGAATATCCAAACAAAGCTTTCAGGAAAATTCCTACATCGCCGGAAAGAAGGGGCGCTGTTCCTGTATCACGTAAGAAGTGTGCATAATCAATTGGGTGTTCTGGAAGTAACCAAGTGATGTTATAAACATGAGGCATAACACTTCCGATCATTTGCAAGTCTTGCATCATAGAAATACCTTGTACGAGAAGACCTGCAGCAATCATGACAATAAAAGCTCCAGTCACTTTAAAGAAGGATTTCAAAGGAATACGCATAGTCCCTTTGAAGAACAGGTAGCTGATGACAGAAGCAATAATGACCCCTGTAATAGCTCCCCATCCTTGAAAACCTTTTTCGATGTCTCCGCCCGTAATCGCAGCGAAGAAGAAAACCGTTTCAACTCCTTCACGAAGAACGACTAAGAAAGAGTGGATGACCATACCGACGACGTTCCCTGTCGTCACTAATTTACCCATCTTGCCTTCCATTTGCCCTTTAAGGTTTTTACTGTGTTTAGCCATCCAAAAGACCATTTGAGTCAGTAACAAGGATGACACAAGCATGATGCTGACTTTCAAATACATCTCGCTGCCCATGGCTGCAAAGCTTGTGAATACGACTTGAAACAACATCGCTACTCCTACACTTGCAAGAATGGCGAGTCCTGCTCCCAGCCACACATATTTAGTAAATTTCTTGTTATCTGTCCTTTTAAGGAAAGTGGTAATGATACCGACAATCAAAAGGGCTTCTAACACCTCACGAAAAGTGATTAACAACGCTTGGATTTCCATGAACCTACACCTCTTCTACGCTTGGGATCATTTTTTTCTACGAATAAAATAAATGACAACACCGATGATGACTACACCAATGACCAAGAGAGGGAGCCAATTTTTCAATTCAGAAAAGTCTGTATACTTATCAACAGCAGATTGGCTTCCATTCTCTCCCTCTGTCGCACTTTCGGTAAAGTGCCCGGCACTGTATTCCTCAATATCAAAGGGTTGTTTCAATTCTTCTAGAATAAAATCCTTACTTGAAACAAATTGTTCCTTATCTGATTCTTTCTCCCCTACGCCGAATAAACCAGGGTTTCCTAGAGCTTCAAGTGCTTGATCAAATTCATCTTTGATTTTGCCATCCAATTCAGAATTTTCGTTTGCCACGGCAGGGGATAAAGCTTCATATGTAGCATTTCCCTTAGCCAACAACTTCTTACTTGTATCATAATCATCAAAATTCTTTTCAATGGCTTCAAGGCGTCTAGAAATGTTCAACGCCAAAAGCTTTTGCATATTTTCAATGGTTGCTTCTTTGTCTTTATTTTCAATGGAGTCGAGGATCACTTCGGATACATCTTCTCCCATATGCATATCGACTTCTTCTTTTACAGTATTGTAAAGAGCTTCCGCTTCCTCAAAGTTCGGAGGCGTTTGATTTAATTTTACGACCATGTCCTTATAAACTTCAGCAATCTTCTCTTCACTAGGATCACCATAAGAGTATGCAGCCACATTGGTTTGTATAGAGAACGTGATGAACAGCATCATAGCTAGAAATAAACTGAATTTTTTCATGCATAGCAACTCCTGTCAATTAAATGATAAAGATTATCAATATCATTGTCAATAAGAAAAAGCGTATTCATTCCGCCTTTGATTGAGCCGAACCCTTTAGTTCTAAAGGACGGCACTTAATCTCAACTTTTTTCAAAGGACGTGACATTTCTTTGACAATTGCCGGAAGCACCGAAGTCATATAGGCTCGGAACTTGATGAATGACTGTCCTTTGGATCGAACCTGGTACGTAATAGGCACTTCTTTAACCCGAAACCCTTTTCTCACAAGGTTCAGGGTAAGGACTTGTGCATAGTTGTAGTCATGGATAATTTCAGCATGCTCCATTGCCTGTCTTGAGAAGGCACGCATCCCCGATTGACCGTCGTAAATCCACTTTCCAAGCAGCACCGATTGTAAAAAGGTAAAGAAGTAGTTCCCTAATCGGCGATGCAATCTCATCCCTTGAATGGTCCCTAAAAATCTTGACCCCATCGTATAGTCATAATCTCCCTCAAGGATTGGCTGAATCAATTCGGGTATTTCCCAGGCCGGATACTCATTATCCGCATCAATCATGACACCGATATCAGCTCCTAATTGATAAGACTGCTTCAAAGCTTCTCGTACAGAAGCCCCTAACCCTTTATTTTCGGTGTGTGAAAATATATGGTCGGCACCAGCCTTTTTGGCTATCTCTACCGTTTTATCTGTTGAGCCATCATTGATGACAAGCACCTCCACCTTAATCAATGGATGGAAGTTGCGAGGTATTTTTCGAATCACTTCTGCGATCGATTCTTCTTCATTGTGTGCTGGTAAAAATACGATGACTTTCTGCTTCATGCTGAGATTCCTTTCTTGTCGTTTTTATTGCTTCTGTCAGTATAGCTCCACGGCTGTGATTCGGTAAAGGAACACCGAGTAAGTGAGCCACTGTTGGTGCAACAGAGATTAAACTGTGCTTGTCATCTACCACTTTTCCTTCCTCAATGGTTGGTCCGCACATAAAGAATGGAACGTAACGTTCTCCTTCGTCCAAATGACCGTGCCCACCGATTCCATCCGCCTGTCCATGGTCAGCACAAATAAGCAAGGTGGTATTATCCATGTATCCCTTCGTTTCCATCCAGTATACAAACTCTTCAATTAAACGGTCCGCCTCTTCGATTTTTTGAATGTATTCATCATAGAGGACCCCACGGCTATGTCCGGTTTGATCGGTAGAGATCAGCTGGATATTGAAAAAGTCCAGGTCTTCTTTTTCCATAATTTGCTTCGCATTTTCCAGAATCCCTTTATCTACGGAATCATTATCCATGACAGCCGTATAAGAATCGACATCATCTCCCATAGCATCAATCAGATGAGCAACTCCCAGCAGCCGCCCTTTCTTTCCAACTTTTCTTAAAGAATCAAATATAGATTCGACTTTGATTCCTAGTTTCCACACCATGTTTGATTTGATGCCATGTTCTTTCGGGTACGTCCCCGTCATCATCGATGAAAAACAAACAACTGTCCGCGCAGGATAGACTGTTTCCATCTGGGCGTACTCTGTTCCACTTTTGCGTAGTTTATCCAAAAATGGAGTGTTCGCTTCCTGGAAACGTTCTTTTCTCATTCCATCAATGACAATCATAATTACTTTATCATTGGGTTGCTCATGGTCTTTTACAGGCTCTGTATAGGTTTGTTTCATCTCCGGTTTCCAATCGAATAAATAACGATGAAGCACCCAGGATAAAGCCCACACCCCAACAAGGAACAAGGCATACCCAATGATATCTACTGAACGGCCCTCAGTAGTCTGAACGAAGAACAACTCCCAAACGGATAGAATCAGCAAGAATTTCGGCATCTGCTCCTGAGCATTGCCGCTTGTCGAATCACTATTTTTTAAAACAAGTTTCCAGAACCGCGTAAAATTCAGCCAAGACGTACCAATTCTTAAATGATAATAGAAGGTACCCCAAAAAAAGACCGTGAAAAAGTAATAAAGTCCTAGCGCGAATCCTAAGAGTGCCAGGTTCACTGCTCCATACACGATCAAATAACCGACGAAAGGAATCCAAAGATAATTCCTCAGCAAGAGAGGAAAGTCGTAATGGTAATATAGAGCAAGTAAAGGCACAACAAACAAAAAGCTGAATCCAGCTGCCTGCCAGAAGGAAGGGTCTCCCCATTCTTTCATATAAAAAAGAAGCATCGTCCCGACGACAAAAATCGGTGTGAACGGCTTGCCTTCATTTAATAAATTCCAGCCTCGTGCGGCAATCACCTCGAATGTGGAGGCCTGTTTCATACTAATCTTCCTTTCTTTTCATCCAGAGCTTTATGGTTGTCCATGAAATAGGAGCAGAGAGAATTAAATAAAAACCGATAACAAATGAAAAAATGAATTTATATCCGTGGGTCAGGATGGCAATGGTATACGCTTCCTTGATCGGAACCTGAAAGGCCCTTAATCCAAAGCTCATGAAGCTTTCATAGGTGCCAATCCCGCCTGGGGAAAAATGGAACACTTGACCAGCAATCGTAAAGCTGTTTACCCAGATGGACTTCAGAAACGTAAGCGTTGTTTCAAACTGAGTGGAAACCGCAATTACGATGACAGCTTCCAGAATCCAGCTTACTACAATCAGCAGAACGAGTACTATCCCTTTTACCGAAAAAATAATCGATCCTGCATGCTTTGCTTGTGAAAAAATTACCTTTCTCCACTTTTCTTTTAATAGGAGAAGGCCCAGTAACGCAGCTCCACCTACGATCAATCCAATCATGAATAAATAAGAGATCGACATGCCTAAATAAAAGACACCTGCCAAAGCGATGAATCCAAGAATCATTAAATCGAGAATCCTCATGATAATTACGGACTCGAGAGCTGATTTCCAACTGACTTGATTTGAGCTTGCCAAGTACCCTGTCCGAATTAAATCCCCGGCTTTTATCGGAAGCAGATGATTAAGAAATAAGCTATAGAACAATCCATCGACAAAATGCTTGAAAGGCATTCGCTCATTTACATACATCTGCCAAGCTTTCGCTCTCAGAAGGAAGGCGGATAGATAAGCAATGGTCATCGCTAGAAGGATCCATCCGTTACGAAACAGAGCTTTCATTTCACTAAGAATATACGAAAGGTCAAAAGCGATGGATGTTAACCATATGAAACAAACACCGACAATTACTCTGCCTCCCCATTGTACATAACGCTTCATTTGGTGCATGAATTCATCCAACGCACTGTACGTTCAATTCCTTCTTCTATGGAAACAGTAGGTTTATAGCCGAGTAGTGTTTTCGCTTTTGAAATATCTGACCAGGTTTGAACGACATCCCCCGTCCGCCACGGCTTTTGTACCATTTCCATGTCTGGATAAAATTTTTCAAAATTCTTCAGCAGTCGTTCCATTGTGACGGGCTCTCCATATCCAATATTAAACGTCTCATTCATGTGGTTTTGACCTAAGACGGCATAGACACCATCGACGATATCATCAATATACGTATAATCACGCGCTGTTCCACTCCCAAAGACTTCTATCGGCAAACGATTGGAAAGCAAGTCCGCAAATTTGGGAATTGCCATGTCCGGTCTTCCCCACGGGCCATAGACAGTAAAAAAGCGAAGAATGGACAATCGAAAACCATAGATGTGCTGAAAGGAATGGCAAAAGGATTCTGCCCCGAACTTAGAGGCAGCATAAGGGGAAACGACTTTCCCATCAGCCATATCTTCGGTCAATGGACGACCTTCTTGGTTTCCATATACAGACGACGATGATGAAAAAATAACATGAGGAACTCCGGCCTCCCCTGCACTTTTCAGTACGTTGATCGTCATTTCAATATCATAATGGACATAGGCTAAAGGTTCTTTTACTGAATAAGCCACTCCAGGCAGAGCAGCGAGATGAATAACGGCATCATAGGACTGATCTTTAAAAATCTTCTGACAGGCTTTTTTATCGGTTAAATCCACTTTATAAAAATGAAAGTCCCCTGCTCTTTTCACTTGATCCAATTGGCGCCTTTTTCGATCAGGATCGTAATAAGGGTCAAAATTATCCACAATGGTGACCTCATGATTTTCATTAATAAGTCTGGAGCAGACATGAGATCCTATGAACCCCGCTCCTCCTGTAACTAAAATACGCAATCTTGCCACCTCAATTGTCCAAAATCAAAGTAAAAAACCTTGTTTCGAAAAACAAGGTTTCTTACATCTATCATAACCTATTTCTTGCGTGCTTACTTAGCTTCTTCAATGACAGTGTTCAATGTTTCCTCGATTTTCTCAAGAACATCCATTGCTTGCTGCTTCTCATCTGCTTTAACAGCCTCTAAATAGCCTTGAGCTTGCTCATTCAGGGTATTATAAGCTTCTTCTCCTTGTACACGCTTAATATCGCTTGCAATCATATCAATGAACAAAGCACCTTCAAGACCCGTGATTACGGAATTGTCTTCTCCCCAGTCTTCTTCACTTTCTTCATATTCGTGAAGGGCTACTTTCGCAAGACCACGGACAAACGCATTGTTCACAGCCTCTGGGTCAAGTTCTTTGACGTCCGTTTCAAGATTGAAATTCTCCTCAATGACAGCTGCTTCATCAGGGGCATATTCAGAGATATAATCGGAAACGGATTGGTAGAATGCCCAGCCTTCTGCTTGCTCAACTTTTGCGTGTTCAGGATCTTCTTTGGCTTCCTTAGCTGCTTTGGATGCATACCCATGCGGCATGGCCCCGGCTGCAAGATAGAAGGTTTTCATCATCGTCTTGTCGACGACTTGCTTTCCTAATTCAAACCCAAGTTTATCATCATTTTCGACGGCTTTTTCGATTTCGTTGAAACCACCCTCGATCTGATCTACCATGTTTGTGTCATACGCAGCATCACGCTTTTCAACCGTTTCTTTCAATACGGTATAAAATTCCTTCGCTTCAGCGATTTCTTCCTTCGCCAGCTCTTTGTCTCCCCAGCTTTCACTGATTTCCTGGAATTCATGTTTAATTGTCAGATAGAATACTTTCTGTGTAAGCTTGTCAAAGATCTGTTTAACGATTTGACCATCCATTTCTCCACTTTTACCTGCTTCAAGAGCAGTAGATATTTGTTGATCAATGTTTCCGTCACGGTTGGCTACCAATGTTTTCAACGAATTGTTATATAGATCGATCACTTTTTCGTAATCAACTTCTTCTCCCTCACCAGCTTTAGCTAGTTCGGCTATTCCTTCGTTGTAAGCCTGTACAAATTCAGAGTCTGATTCTTGATCATTCTCTTCTTCACTCTCATCGTTTTCTTCTGCACCTTCATTGGAAGCCTGCTCTTTTTCTTCTTGAGAAGTATTATCCTTCTCTGTATCCTCACCAGAAGTGTTTTCATTTTGTCCGCATGCAGATAAAACTAGTCCGATAACAATCAATAATAATACCAGCTTATTTTTCAAGAACATCGTAATCCTCCTGTGTTTATGTAAGTAATAATTGAAAATGAATATCAATTGCAAAAATAATTATAAAGAGAATGATTCTCAATGTCAACCAGATATTTATACCAATGACAATGATTCCGATTGTGTTTGGATACAGATCCAGTCATTTTTAAAAGACCAAATTTGTAAATATTGTCGGACTCTGTAGGTATTTTGGTTACGAAAAGGCGGCATTCGTGGTATCTTTTCAAAAATTATCATGAGATAATTTTATTACAGATTCAATAGGTTAAAAAGTGAGGTGAGTGCTATTTACAAACTCATAAGAATCAGAGATGGACGGACGGAAACGCTTAAGAATACAAGCAGTCAGGAAGACAAAATATTTCAAGGAAGACTTGATGCGGAACGGATGGCTGATCAAATTAATTCCAATAGCTTTAAACACCGCTTTTGGAATATAAGAAGAATTGATTAAAGGGTAGGTAACTGCCTCTTTTTTTTTGCCCAAAAAGAGTAATTAAGTATTGATAATCCAGTCTGCTTCTTCTAAAGGTCTTACTTTTTGTAAGTAATAGTCCTCCGCTTTCCAATACCTGTTTTGAAATTTGTCGATCTTCCTTCTCGTTGCTTTACTTTCTCTCATCCACCTTTTTTTCCTCGGACAATGAAGATAGATTACCCGGTCAAATACAGGTTTAAACTCCTCTCTTTGAAGGAAAACTCCTTCCACAATTACTATGTCAAATTTGGTCATATCCATGAGTTCTTTTCGATGACGGTCAGTTTGCGAATCATAGCGAGCAAGGATTAATTCATCTGCCTCTTTTAACTGATGAAAAAGTGAATCTCTTAATTCAACTATATTCCACTGCAGAAAATAGTACTCCTCCCAATCCTTGTACTGCGTGTCATATCGCTTTTCACGTTCTACAATATAGTCATCGATCGAGAGGATCTGGACATTTTTGTCGCCTGCTTCTAATGTCTTCGCCAATCGTTGGCTAAATGTCGATTTCCCTGATCTGCTCAATCCGTCTATTCCCAGAATTAAACGATCTTGTTTCGATTCCTTGCTCATTATTTCTGCTAGATTCAATAAATTCATGAGATACTCCTTTTATAACGAAATAAGGCCGTCAACAGATCTGGAATACCAAAGACAGGTTCTGAGTCTGCAGTTTCCTTCATTTTTCTAATCTGAATAGGTTGAAATTGGTGAAAGATCTTCTTGAGCGTTTCTTCCGTAAAGCCCAAACCTCCTTTCAAGCTTTTTTCCCTGTACACTTCCCAATCTGTCATTTCAGCACCTCCGAATCTTCCTCCTTTAACAAAACACGTGATGGCAAACCACCGCTCGGGCTTCAAGGCTTTTCTTATTAAATTTATGTAGCACATTCTGCGATGTGGAGCGATATGGTGAAAACAGCCAGAATCATAAACTAAATCATAGGTTCCCTTTTCTACATCTAAGTCAAAAATATTTTCTTTTATGAATTTCACATGAAGCTTTTTTTCTTGTGCTCGCTCTTTAGCCCACTCCAATGACGTTTCCGACAAGTCTACGGCGTCTACTTCCCACCCTTTCTCAGCCAAATAGATAGCATTTCTACCAGGTCCACAGCCCAGCTCAAGCACTTTTCCTTTTGAGATCAGTCCTTCATCTAAGTACGCTACCAAATTCTCATCTGGAGCATTTTCAAAAAATGGAACAGGCTTGTCCCTGTCCGAATAAAATTCATCCCAAAAAAGAGTAGGTTCTCGCAAAAATTCATCTAACATAAGCATTAATTGGTTATAATTATAAATGGTTTCTTTCATTAGAAGTCCTCCTTCTGTGATTGTCTTTATTATACTTTAACTCTCTTTGCACGGGATTACAGGACCGTTAAAGTCCTATGACTTTCACTGGTTTAAGGACCTTTTGTTGCTTCATGGATTAGGGTTTTCATCTAGTTCCTAGGCATTTTAAGAGTAGAGGACAGCTGATGAAGGCCCCTTGGGAACCATCTGGATAAAATATAGGAGAATTGAAGCTTTGTCGCTCTCAGAAGAAGCTCTCCACTAGATAGATTTTTAATTATTACGAATGTTACAGAGACATTACAAAAAACAAAAAAAGACGCTCTCTTATAGGAAAGCGTCTGTTAGTTATGATCTCCTTGTTCGATTCTTAAACTGAGGAGCGTGGTCTTTTGCAAATTCAATAATGTATTTATAGGTCTCAGGGTCAATATCTTTGGGACTTGGAATATAAAGCTTCGCTGTGCCTTCATCAATGATTTTGATTCTTGCTCCTCCACGTACGTATAACGTGACATACAGAAAGGGATCTTTCATTTGATTCTCTATCAAAAATTCCTTTGGAAAATCAGCCGTAATCAAAAGCCGGTCTTCTACTTGCTTCAAAGATAGCTGGCTATAAAACTTAAGGTTCTTTACATCACTCAGATACAATGAATGAGCACTCCTTTAATATCTTTTTTCTATTTTATCATTTCATCAGACTTGTAACACGGGCTGGATGGAAGTCCTTACCCATCTTACTCTTAGTCATACTTGTATATTCCCTCACAAAGTGAAATGATCGTAAAAATTATAATAAATTAATGTTACAGCCGTTTACGATTTAACCAGCAACCTTCCATAACCTTTTCCATTACATTTGCTCCTTAGCGACGTATTTAAAACGGTGATATCAATAGGAATATACTACACTATAACTCTAAACCTTTTTATGCATGCTTAGCTAACGATGAAGGATCAATTTCAAACTAATGGGTCAAAGGTTACTTACGTCCAAGTTCATCCCATTTACGATACTCTTCAAACACCTTTTGAACATTCCCCGAGTTCTTTTCCACTAAATTGTGGATAGTTAAAAAGCTGCGCCAATAATCAAACATAATGCTAGTCATATTTCCTTCATAGGTTGCTTAATTTGATACTGTTTTTTAATTGAATAAATCGCCATCACTAAACTTATTGTAACGAGGATTGCTAATCCGCCAAAAGGACATTAGTTCCATATGTATTCACCTCATCCTGTCAATATAAAAGACACTGCAACCAAGCTTTCCTCCAAAAAAATCTTGATATCGAAAAATCATTAAAAATCCTATAAAAGCAAGAACGCTATCCTCAAAAATGGTTGTGAATCTCATAGCTGCAAGTTTAAGGAAAATTCCCTGAGTTACTTAATATCAACAAAATATTTAGTCTTATCGTCCCGCTTCATTTCCTCCCTATTTTGACAGTAAAAATCTTTTATTATTCCATTACGTTTAAGGATCTGTTCCGTTTCAGAAAACTGACGAAAAAATGGACGCCTAATGAAGGCATCCATTTTTTAGTGAAACTTCAATCTTCTAATAGCTGTGTAGAGATCCACCATGGATTCCCGCCCGGATCCTTCACTCCACCGCGTTGATCTGGATCATTTTCCTTCTTAACAGGTTTCTGCACACTTGTTCCACCAGCTTCTAACGCCTTGTTACTCTATCCATGGTGATTGACAAGCATAAAACATTTGATGAAGTCATGAGTTTCAATCAATAGTCCGCATTAAATCTCACCCCAGTTAGCGTGGGGTCATATAACCATCAGGGTCTTCTAAAACTAATTCCCGGGCATTCCATAGCTCCCATGTTATTTTCCCTCCTTTCATAACAGCGTTAATGAAACTATAAACGCTTACGTTACGTGAGGGTTAATAAGTTTTTAATCCCATTAATAAGCTCCTTGAGAGTAGGTCAGCTCATAACTGTGGGTATAAATTTCAAATATATTTCCGAAAGGATCCTCGACATATACCATTTTATATGGCTTCTCAACCGGATAGTATTCTCGAATGGGCATACGCTGCTTTCCACCATGTTGTTTAATCTTTTCCACCATCCCCTCGATATTGGGGTCTTGAATACAGAAGTGGAAGATTCCTGTTTTCCAGTATTCAAAGTTGTTTTCAGGTTGTTCGTTATGCGGAAACTCAAACAGTTCAATACCGATTTTATCTCCTGTCGTTAAGTGAGCGATACGGAAGGTTTCCCAGTCATCTCCGAATACGTCTCTGCACATTTGGCCGACTGGCGTATCATCGTTCTCCACTTCGGTTGGCTCCATTATTGTGTACCACCCGAATACCTCAGTGTAAAATTTCACAGCTGCGTCTAAATCAGGGACAGATAGTCCAATATGAGAAAAAGCTCTTGGATATGGTATCATTGTTTTAATCCTCCTAGATATGATGTGATTTCATTATAAGGATGAAGTGCTCTCCATGTAAGAATGCACTTTTTTGTGAGAAACTATCCTAGAGGTAAGAAAGGACGGATTTAATAATGAGTACTCCTACAGATGAACATGGTAAATTGAAGTGCTCGATTGAATATACATTGAAAAAAATCGGTGGCAAATGGAAGACGGTGATTTTGTGGCACTTAGGTGTCGATGGCACACTAAGATATAACGAAATCAGAAGACTGCTTCCCGGTGTTACCCATAAAGTGCTGACCCAGCAGTTAAAAGAACTGGAAGAAGATGAACTTGTGAACCGAAAACAGTATGAAACGATCCCGCCAAAAGTGGAATATTCGATGACGGCTAAAGGTGAGACGTTGATGCCAATACTTGAATTGATGCATGACTGGGGATCCGAGCATCAAGAAACATATAGTTCTATAGAAAAAAAGCCGTGATGGATATGAAATCCGAAAACGGTTTTTTCTCTATGTACACTCTAGGAGAGTAGACCCTGATCAATCGCGTTCAGCTAACAGCTCCTCTGTTGGTGGTTACGAATCAGTCGAATTTGACCGCGATGATTCAGTTCATCTTCAAACACGTGGAACCACCGAAAATAATTATTGGCTTTATGATTGGGGCCAAATGGAGAAACCTCATCTAACCAGGCATCATCCTTCTCCTTAAAACGTCTTTGAGTTTCTTCACGTACCTTCTGAAGCTGATTTAGATAAAAATCAAGCTCCCTGCTATTCATAACCTCATGTGCCTTTTCACCAAGTGTTAAACCAAGTTCAATTTTATGTAACTCTTCTTTATTAGGATCTCGACCTTCAAACGTGATGATCTGATAGACTTCTTCTACACAGGACATGTGGTGTAAGAGACAGCCGATAGAATTTCCTTGTCCATTCATACGGTAATCAAGCTGTGAAATCGTTAACCCCTGGACCGCTTCAAGTGTCGTCATTCTTGTATATTCCATCATTGAAAGTAAGCGTCCAATAGCCGGTGTGTACCCCTCAATTGGTTTGACTATGAATTTTTCAAGATCAGTAGTCTTCATAAAACTCCTCCTTATAAATTTATCTGATTTTTAGCATTTCACAATTTCCAAAATTCCACAACTACCCGGTTCAGATACGGGTTTCTATTACTCTCATGATGGGTTACTTTTCCTATATATTATTTATAGATATTATTGAAAAAATATGAGGATTATGGTTTTATAGTAAAAGAAATAAAACTTGTCAGCAGGTTTTTCAATCCTAACAAAAAACTATCTACTAACGAATACGTTTTATAAATATATTTGATTCATAAAATGCTCGATGAAATGAAAACCACCATGATGAGGGAATATGGGTACATTACACAGGAGGAAGTCAAATGGGTGAACAGGCAAATTTGATAGGTGAAAAAATTGTTGAAAATCGTTTCGAAATTTCGGCACTCGCTTTGGAATTGAGAATGCAAGAAGAACCGGAACTTGTTAAAAAGATAAAATCAAGAAAGTATATGTCTCTCACAGAGCAAGAGGCAGAAGAGTTTGGCAGTACCATCATTAAGTATTTGGGAGAAGCCGTATATGGTGATGAAAAGCTATACTTCGACCTTATTACAGATTGGAGTAAAAAAGCGGGAGAAATCGCTGTATTGGAGAAAATCCCTCTTGAAGAATCTCTAGACGGGCTGCGCTTTTTCAGGTCAGCCATTCTAAAAACAATTAAGCAGGAAGCTGACCAATCTTCGATTACCATCGATGAAGTTATTGACGCGATCACCATTATTGATCCACTCATAGACCGTTGCATTTATAGTTACAGCCTCGTCTATTTGGAAGAGCATAAAAGTGAAATGAGTAAAGCCTATGCCAATATCCAAGAACTGCTCATGCCCATTGTTCCAATAACGAACGGTATCGCTGTTCTTCCTATCATCGGTGAAATGAATGAAGAACGATCCCAATACATCCTTGAAAAAACTTTAGAAGAAAGCAAACGGCTGCAGTTAAGTCATTTAATTATTGATCTTTCTGGTATTGCCATCATTGATACGATGGTTGCACATAACTTAAATTCTATATTTAACGCTCTGAAATTGCTTGGTGTACAGCCGATCTTGACAGGGATGCGTGCGGAACTGACTCAAACTGTTGTTTCTCTCGGTATTGACTTCAAAGCGATCGCTACATTCAGAAGCTTGCAGATGGCCTTAGAGTCGATCGGATTTGTACAGGATCCAGTCTTAACAAATACTAAATAGAAATAAAAAAGGGAACTTCCTATATATGTAGGAAGTTCTCTATCTTTTTAAATTGGATAATCAATCTGTCAGATACTTATTTACGATCCTTTTTTAAATTAGCAATATATTCTTCTAATTGATCAAAAGCCCCATTAAATCCTTGTTTTAATTGATCCTGGGTCTGTTCGAAGGCCACCCTTTCTTCCTCTGTGACATATATCGGCTCTCCTTTAAAATGAACAGTGGTTACTCCGTCTTCTTCTGAGAAGGTCACAGTATTTACAACTTCCATCGGCCAATAGTCATGATACGGACCACGGGTTAATTTGCCCTGCTCATTTAAGTACGAATGAACGTATGTTAGTTTTTCAGGTCCCTCTAACTCCCGATAGTTAAACTTCCCCCATACCGGACGTCCCTTCTTGTCTGTGTTTTTATATTGGTAGTTGCCTTCCTTTCGAGTGAGGTCCTGCTGTTTCACTTCGACAGCGTCTTCTCTAGGTGCCCACCAGTGATGCAGGTGTTCGGACTCTGTCCATGCTTCATACAGGATGTCTCTCGGGGCGTGAAACGTTCGTGTCATCGTGAATTTCTTTGGACGATCGGACATTAAAACTCCTCCTTGTATATGAAGTCTATTTATACCAAATCACATCTTATTTGTACCTTTCTCGCTGAACATCGCTTTAGACGGGAGCTTGCATCATTCATATCCGACTTTGCACTATTTAGGACGAGTTATGCTCCCATTCCCTCTTCAACACCTTTTCACACAAAAAACTGCCGCACCTATAAGGTACGGCAGTCTTCATGTTACGCGATCACCATTTTCTTAGAGTTGGCTAGCTTGCGGATCAAGGGAAGTTTGGAAAGATCCATGTTCCCTCCACTTAAAATCACACCGCAACGCTGGCTGTCAGAGGAAGCTTGCCCGCTCAGAAGGCCAGCTAGCGCTGTGGCGCCTGCTCCTTCAACGAGTGTTTTTTCTCTTTCCAATAACATCAGCATGGCTTTAGCGATTTCTTGCTCATCGACTGTGATGACTTGATCCACATACTTTTGGATGCAAGAAAAGGTGAGTTTCCCTTTTTCCTTCACAGCGATTCCATCAGCAATCGTAGCAACGGAAGTCAGCTTTTCAGGTCCTTTTTTATAAAGGGCATTATAGGTGGACGGAGCTTTAGCGGATTGGACACCGATGACTCGGATATCTGGCTTCAGCTGTTTGGCTGCGAATGCCACTCCGCTGATTAGTCCGCCTCCACCGATTGGAACATATAAGGTGTCGAGATCCGGCTGCTGTTGAAGCATTTCAACAGCAATCGTTCCTTGACCGGCCATGACATCATAGTCATCAAACGGGTGAAGAAATGTTGCACCTAAGCGTTCTTGCTCTTTCATGGCCGCTTGGTAGGCTTCCTGAAAGGATTCGCCTGTAAGAACGACTCTTGCTCCATAGCCTTCTGTCGCTTCTACTTTTGCCCGTGGTGTTGCTTCTGGCATGAAGATTTTCGCTTGGATGCCGCGTTTTGTCGCAGCGAGTGCTACGCCCTGGGCATGGTTGCCGGCAGAGGCAGCGATAACTCCACGACGAGCTTCTTCATCCGTTAAGCTTTCCACTTTGTAAGAAGCACCTCTTACTTTAAATGCTCCTGTTTTCTGCTGGTTTTCCATTTTCAAGTACACGTCTTGACCGGTTTGCTGATTGAGGGTCGCCGATGTTTCTAAAGGCGTCCGGTGAATCACCTCTTGTAATTTTTCATGTGCATCCATTACTTTTGCTAGCGTTAAGAAATCCCCAACGTCTTCACTCCCTTTGAATTTGATTTTTCGAATTGATCGATTTGATCTTCATACGTTAACGTCACAGCAATTTCATCCCAGCCATTCAACAACATTTCTTTGTGGTAAGGCTGGATATCGAAGGAAACGTCTTGTTTTCCATCAGAGATGATTTGCTGTTCCAGGTCGACGCTTAGTTCGTATGGCTGATCGCTTGCTTTTTGAATCCATTGTTCCGTTACGGACTTTGGCAACTGGATCGGCAGGATACCGTTTTTAAAGCAGTTGCTGTAAAAAATGTCAGCAAAACTCGGGGCAACTACGACTCGGAAGCCGTAATCCTGAATCGCCCACGGAGCGTGCTCACGAGAAGACCCGCATCCGAAGTTTTCACCTCCTACAAGAATCGAGGCACCATCATACATCGGATCATTCAGAGAAAAGTCTTCCCTTGGCGTCCCATCGTCATGGAAACGCCAATTGTAGAAAAGGAATTGTCCAAATCCCTGTCGTTCAATTCGTTTCAAAAATTGCTTCGGAATAATTTGGTCTGTATCCACGTTCGAGCGATTCAATGGATAGACGAGACCTTTATGCTTTTTCAATGGCTCCATGTCTTCACCCTCCTACAGCACTGGCATATTTTCTGACATCGACGAACTTTCCTTCGAGTGCAGCGGCGGCTGCCATTTCAGGGCTGACGAGATGAGTTCTCGCTCCGTTTCCTTGACGCCCTTCAAAGTTTCGGTTTGATGTGGAAGCACAGCGTTCGCCTGGAGGAACGATATCATCATTCATCGCAAGGCACATACTACATCCAGCATCGCGCCATTCAAATCCAGCTGTAAGGAAGATTGTATCTAATCCTTCCTCTTCAGCCGCATCTTTGACGGACTTGGAACCTGGAACGACAAGTGCTCTCACATTTTCATGGACTTTGCCGCCACGAACGATTTCAGCAGCTTTTCTCAAGTCACTCAGTCTGGAGTTGGTACAGGAACCGATGAATACGTGCTCAATTGGGATGGAAACAATCGGCTGATTCGCTTCAAGTCCCATATAATCGATGGCACGCTGTACACCATCCTGGTCTTCGTCTTCTCCCATTGCCTCAGGATCAGGGACGCTTCCGCCAACAGGTACACATTGAGATGGGTTTGTTCCCCAAGTCACCTGTGGTTCGATTTCATTGGCGTGCATAATGACAGTTTGATCGTAGCTTGCTTCCTCATCAGAAGCTAGAGACAGCCACTGTTCAGCGATTTCGTCAAAAGCTTCGCCTTCTGGAACGTAACGTTTACCTTTTAAATAATCGACAGTGGTCTGGTCGGGACTGATCAAGCCTGCTCGTGCGCCAGCCTCAATGGACATGTTGCAAACCGTCATTCGCTCTTCCATAGAAAGGTTGTGAATTGCCTCACCGGTATATTCAATGACGTGCCCTGTACCAAATCGAACACCATATTTTCCTATGATCGCAAGGATTAAATCCTTTGCAGTTACGCCTGTACCCAATTTGCCTTCAATATGAACTTGAAGGGTCTTCGGCTTTGCCTGCCACAAAGACTGTGTGGCTAAGACGTGTTCCACTTCACTTGTCCCAATACCAAAGGCTAAGGCTCCGAATGCTCCATGGGTTGATGTGTGGCTGTCTCCGCAAACAATCGTCTTACCTGGCTGAGTTAATCCAAGTTCAGGCCCAATAACGTGTACAATTCCTTGATCCGGGTGGTTAATGTCTGCCAAATTAATTCCGAATTCTTCACAGTTATCTTTCAGCGTTTCCATTTGTTTCTTAGAAACGGCATCCTTAATGACGTTCCGGTGGACGGTCGGAACGTTGTGATCCATCGTGGCGAAGGTGCGTTCAGGACGCCGCACCTTTCGGCCACTCATTCGCAAACCTTCAAATGCTTGAGGGGAAGTCACTTCATGGACCAAATGTAAGTCGATATATAATAGGTTCGGCTTCCCCTCTTCTTCATGAACAACATGCTGCTCCCAAATCTTTTCAATAATTGTCTTCGGTTGACTCATTTGTTCCACTCCCCTCTTTTACACGTAACAGCGCATGATATTTTCAGCTGCATCACTTGTACTTAATTGTTCGATCACTTTACTCGCAAGTTCACTTCCGCTTACTTGCACGCTGTTCGTCATATGCAGATCTGCTGTATGATAACGAGCTTGCAATACATCAGCCACGGCTTTTTCAATTTCCTCAGCTTCTTGTTCCATTTGGAAGGAATGCTTCAGCATCATCGCTGTTGAAAGGATAGCAGCCAGCGGATTGGCTTTATTTTCTCCAGCGATATCTGGAGCAGAACCGTGAACCGGTTCATAGAGTCCGACACCATCACTTCTTACGCTCGCCGATGGAAGCATGCCAAGGGACCCAGTAAGAACAGATGCTTCATCACTCAAAATATCGCCGAACATATTTTCAGTAACAATAACATCAAAAGCGGATGGGTTCGTGACAAGCTTCATCGCTGCAGCGTCTACAAGCATATGCTCAACGGTAACATCCGGGTAATCCTTTTTCTTTTCTTCAACAATTTCACGCCACATACGGCTTGATTCCAGTACGTTCGCTTTATCGACGGATGTAAGGTGCTTCCTCCGAAGTCTTGCACTTTCGAAACCTTTTTCTACAATACGTTCGATTTCTTCTTTTTGATAGGCAAGTGTATCAACAACTTCCTTGCCATTCTTCCTACGTTCACTAGGCTCACCGAAATACAGACCCCCAGTCAGCTCACGAACGATCAGAAGGTCACTGCCTGCGACCACTTCAGGTTTAAGCGGCGATGCATGCAGCAATTGTTGATAAGCTTTGACGGGACGAAGATTTGCAAAAAGTCCAAGTTGTTTACGGATGCCAAGCAGTCCTTTTTCAGGCCTCATGTGGCCAGGCAGTTGATCCCATTTTGGACCTCCAACAGCTCCGAGAAAAACAGCATCGGCTTTTTTGCACGCTTCTACTGTATTTTCAGGAAGCGGCGATCCTTGCTGATCGATCGCCGCTCCTCCGATGTCCTGACTTTCAAACGTGAACGTGTGTTGATAACGTTCTGCAACGGCTTCAAGAACGCGTTTAGCTGCTTTGGTGACTTCCGGGCCGATTCCATCTCCCGGCAAAAGAACGATATGCTTTTTCATTGGACATCCCCCTTTTTAAACTTGAACTTGTTGATACGAATCCTTATATTGTCGATTAAGTGTACGGTTTACAGCATTGATGAAGGCATTCGCCGAAGCTTCCAATACGTCCTGATCAGCAGCACGACCAGAGGCTTTCACACCATTGACGGTCAACTGAACATGGACTTCAGCTAGAGCATCTCGCCCTTTACCAATTGAACTCAATTGATAGTCCTGCAAATGAACATCTGCATCAATCAAATCATCCAGCGTATTGTAAATCGCTTCTACGCTTCCTTCGCCTGTATTTGCTTTTTCGACTTCCTCGCCATCTGGACGGGTAAGCAGTACTGTAGCAGTCGGGCGATTGATACTTCCGTATTGTACTTGGAAAGCCTTCATCTCGTACTTAGGCTGATCTTCGTTTTCTGTTTGCGTATCGGTTAGAATCGCAAACAAATCGTCTTCTGTGACTTCTTTCTTCTTGCCTGTAAGATTCTTGAAGGATTCAAACGCTTCCTTTAGCTTGGAGTCGTTCAGTTCGAAGCCAAGCTCTTGTGCTTTTTGTTTGAATGCGTGTCGGCCAGAGTGTTTGCCCAGCACCATTCGATTGGAATCGATGCCAACCATCGCTGGCGTGATAATTTCGTACGTTGATGCTTCCTTCAATACGCCGTCCTGGTGAATACCAGATTCGTGAGCAAAAGCATTACGTCCAACTACCGCTTTATTTCCTGGGACCATCATGCCTGTCAGACGGCTGACAAGATCACTCGTACGTTTGATTTCATTCAAGACGAGGTTGGTCTGGTAGTCGTAACGGTCTTTACGGATTTGAAGTGCAACAGCAATCTCTTCAAGAGCAGCGTTTCCTGCACGCTCGCCAATTCCGTTGATCGTTCCTTCAATTTGTCGAACGCCGTGTTCGATAGCAGAAATGCTATTGCTTACAGCCATCCCCAGGTCATCGTGGCAGTGTGCAGAAAGAATGGCTTTATCGATATTCGAGACGTTTTCTTTCACGTACTGAAACATCTTGCCGTATTCATCCGGAGTCGTGTAGCCAACTGTATCAGGCAAGTTGATGACTGTAGCACCAGCATCGATCACTTTCTCAATAATATGAACTAAGAAATCAAGGTCGGAGCGGCTGGCATCTTCTGCTGACCACTGGACGTGAGGGAATTTTTCCTTCGCGTAAGCAACCATTTCAACAGCAGTTTCAACGATTTCCTCCGGTGTTTTCTTCAATTTATGAGTCATGTGGATTGGAGAGGTGGCTAGAAAAATATGCAACCTCGGCTCCGATCCGCCTTTCAAGGCTTCCCAAGCGATGTCGATGTCACGCTTGTTTGCTCTCGCTAATCCTGTAACCGAACAACCTCGGACGGTATCAGCAATTTCTTTGACGGCATCAAAGTCGCCTTGGGAGGAAGCAGGAAAACCTGCTTCCATTATATCTACCCCTAGACGTTCCAGCTGTTTGGCAATTTCAAGTTTCTCGAGACGATTCAAATTGACTCCAGCGGACTGCTCTCCATCTCTTAGTGTTGTATCGAATACATTAACGTGAGCCATGTGTGACCACATCCTTTTCTTTGGATTGGGATTTCTTGACGAATGGCATTAATTCACGGAGCTCTCTACCCACCTTCTCGATTTGATGACTATTCTCTCTTGCATTGATCGCGTTGAATTCCGGACGATTGACTTTGTTTTCAAGAATCCAGCCTTTAGCGAATTTACCAGTCTGGATATCTGTTAATACGTCTTTCATGCGGGCTTTAGTGGACTCATCAACGACACGTGGTCCGGAAACGAAGTCACCCCACTGTGCAGTATCGGAAATGGAATAACGCATGCCCTCAAGACCACCTTCGTACATAAGATCGACGATAAGTTTCAGCTCGTGCATACATTCGAAGTAAGCAACTTCAGGCTGATAGCCTGCTTCTGTCAGCGTTTCGAATCCGGCTTTTACTAAGCTTGAAAGACCTCCGCAAAGTACTGCCTGCTCTCCAAATAGATCAGTTTCCGTTTCTTCTTGGAAACTTGTTTCAAGTACGCCTGCACGGCCGCCTCCGATGCCTTTAGCGTAAGCAAGCGCGATTTCTTTCGCTTCACCTGTTACGTTTTGCTCAACACCGATTAGTGCCGGGACACCCGCACCTTCTTCAAAAGTACGACGGACAAGGTGTCCTGGTCCTTTTGGTGCAACAAGGAAAACGTCAACATCAGATGGCGGGACCACCTGGTTAAAATGGACATTAAAACCGTGAGCGAAGGCCAATGCTGCGCCAGACTTCAGATTCGGTTTGATGTGTTCTTCGTATACACTCGGCTGATGTTCATCCGGCAAGAGCACCATGACCACATCTGCGTCTGCTACTGCTTCTGCTACTACTTTGACTTCTAGGCCGTCTTGTTCCGCTTTATCCCATGACTTCCCTTTACGAAGTCCAACCACTACATCATGACCACTTTCTTTCAGGTTCTGAGCGTGAGCATGCCCCTGGGATCCATATCCAACAACGGCCACCTTTTTATTTTTTAGTACCTCATCTTGAATATCGTTGTGATAATAAACTTTTGCCATTTGTAAACATCCTCTCCGTGATTATTTTAGTAGTGAATAAGGTTTGAACTCGGTAACTTGCGGTTGATGCCCTCTTGTAAAGGCTGTTAAACCGGTGCGAGCCAATTCTTTAATTCCATAAGGTCTTAATAGTTCGATAAGGGCATCGACTTTATCTGATTTTCCAGTTACCTGAACCGTCACGCTTTCTTTGCTGACATCGATAATTGATGCCCGGAACGGTTCAATGATGCCCTGGATTTCATTTCGGATTTGCGGGTTACTGATGACTTTCACCATCGCTAGCTCCCTTGCCACAATAGCTTTATCTGAAATATCCGAAACTTTCAATACATCAATCTGTTTGTTAAGCTGTTTCGTCAGCTGTTCTAGCTTTCTCTCATCTTCCACTTCCACGACGAAGGTCATTTTTGAGACCCCTTCCGTTTCTGTACGTCCGACGGAGATGCTTTCTATATTGAACTGCCGTTTCGCCAGCAACCCTGTCACCCGGTTGAGAACACCGCTTCGGTTGTGGACGATAGCTGTTACAATCCTTCTCATGGTTTCTTCACCCCAATCATTTCGTGAAGCCCTTTGCCTGGGGCAATCATTGGATATACATTTTCCTTCTGAAGTACGCGGCAATCGATAACTGCTGGCTGATCATCAGCTAGTACTTTCGGAAGGACTTCTTCCAAACTCTTTTGTGAATCGATATAGTAACCGGGTACTTGATAGCTTTCTGCAAGTTTCACAAAATCAGGTTGAACATCGATGATCGATTCGGAGTAACGCTCTTCATAGAACTTCTCTTGCCACTGACGAACCATACCGAGCGCCTGATTGTTGACGATGAGAACTTTCACCGGCAGCCTCCGCTCCTGTAAAATAGACAGCTCTTGCATAGTCATCTGGAACCCGCCGTCTCCTACGATTGCAACGCAAGTAGAATCCATATCAGCGAGCTGTGCACCGATGGCTGCTGGGAAGCCGTATCCCATCGTTCCCAAACCTCCTGAAGTTACCCAGCGATTCGGACGGTCAAAATGATAATATTGCGCGGCCCACATCTGGTGCTGACCAACATCAGTGGTTACAACAGCATCGCCTTTCGTATATTCATAGACTTTTTGGATCAACCATTGGGGAACAATTTCTGATTCCGGCTGTTCATGCCACAGCGGACATTCCGTCTTATTATGATCGATCTCAGCCATCCAGTTTTTATGATCAAGCCCCTGGACTTTCTTCTTGTTGATTGATTGGAGTGCCGCTTTTGCATCCGATACGATTGGGATTTGTGTCGGTACGTTTTTACCGATCTCCGCCGGATCAACATCGATGTGTGCAACAGTCGCTGACGGTGCAAAATGTTTCAGGTTACCGGTCAGACGATCATCGAAACGGGAACCGATGTTAATTAACAGATCACACTCGTAAAGAGCAATGTTTGCTGCATATGTTCCGTGCATCCCCGCCATTCCAAGCGACAGGTCATCATCTCCTGGGTAACTCCCTAGACCGAGCAGTGTAGTCGTGACAGGCAGCTGGTAATTGTGAACGAATTCTTTCAAATCTTCTGAAGCACCTGCATGAACGATTCCTGAACCTGCAAGCACCACAGGTTTCTTGGCTGCCACTAGCGCTTCATGAAGCTTACTAATCTGAAGTGGATTTGGTTTTAAATTCGGCTGATAACCCGGTAGATGAAAGCTATCATCGACTTTATTTGTTTGAACTGTCGATGAAATGTCTTTGGGAATATCAACGACTACTGGACCAGGACGTCCGGTGGTGGCAATATGAAAGGCTTCCTTCACAATTCTAGGGAGCTCTTCGATCGCTTGAACTTGATAGTTGTGTTTAGTAATAGGAGTAGTGATACCCATGATATCTGACTCTTGGAACGCATCAGTACCTATAACTCCTTTAGCAACTTGGCCTGTGAAAATGACGAGTGGAATAGAATCCATCATGGCATCCGCTATCCCAGTCACAAGGTTTGTCGCTCCTGGCCCTGATGTACCGATCACAACGCCTGCTCTTCCAGATACTCTCGCGTATCCTTCTGCTGCGTGTATCCCCCCTTGTTCATGTCTAGGCAGGATATGGTCGAAACTTCCTTTCGCACGATAGATGGCATCATAAATCGGTAATACAGCTCCACCCGGGTATCCGAACAGCGTATCGACTTTTTGATCGATCAACGCTTCTACTAACAAATCCGCCCCTGTCTTCGTGGCCGTCTGCTCTTTCACACTTGCCTCTGCCTTCATTTTTTAATCCCTCCTACTGAAACTTTAAAGCTTAAGCGCTCGATCAGCGCTGAAGTTATGTCATGAAAAAAGACCTTTCCCATCCTCTGCTTCCTTATACACAGAACGGTATAAGGAAAGAGAGGGGTGAAAAGGTCTTCGGTTTCCACGGTACCACCCTCATTCATGAAGCTTAACGCTTCACCTCATGGAATTCATCTGAATTCCTTTTGATAACAGGTGCAGTGAACACCTGGTCCTGCCTACTTGAGAGGTTCAGCAAGGACACTCAGGGATGATGTCAGAATAAGATGTATTTCCGGGCTTCCAGCAACCCCGGCTCTCTGTGAATACAAGAACTTATTCCTTTATTCCCGTCTTCGCATTACGATTTGTTTAATTGTCAATTAACTAGCTAACGTGTGCCTGGTCCTCAGCATACACTTTGTGACCATCTGTCGTTGTGATCTTTCTAAATTCAGAGAGAAGGTGGTTTGTAACAACACCAGGGCTTCCATCTCCTACTTGACGCTGATCCACTTCTACTACAGCAATGACTTCTGCTGCTGTTCCAGTTAAGAAAACTTCGTCAGCCACGTAAACATCATGTCGAGTGAATGGCTGTTCTTTTACTTCATAGCCTTTTTCTTTTGCTAGGTCGATGATGGCGTTTCGCGTTATTCCTTCGAGTGCTCCTAAATAAGTTGGTGGTGTCAGGATTGTTCCATTCTTCACGATGAAGATATTGTCCGCTGAACCTTCTGTTACATAGCCTTGATCATTCAGCATGAGGGCTTCATCGACACCTATCTGGTTCGCTTCCATTTTCACTAAGATATTATTTAAATAATTTAATGATTTCACTTGTGGAGGTAAAACGTCCGGTCGGTTTCTTCGACTTGATACAGATGCAAGTCTTACCCCGCGTTCATAGAGTTCTTTCGGGAATAAAGCGAGTGCCTCAGCAATGACAACCACACGTGGATTTGAACAACTCGCTGGATCTAGACCCAAGTTGCCAGATCCTCTAGAAACAACGACGCGAATATAAGCGGTCTCTAGTTGGTTTTTTCGGACGGTTTCCGCAATAATCTCTTCAAGCTCCTCCTTTTCATATGGAATCTGAAGCATGATTGATTTTGCTGAATCATACAAGCGATTCAAATGTTCGTCGAGCTTAAAGATATTGCCTTCGTAGACACGAATGCCTTCGAACACCCCATCTCCATATAAGAAACCATGGTCGTAAACGGAAACAACGGCCTCATTTTTGTTAACATATTCGCCACCTAAGTAAATCCATTGGCTGCTCATTCTTAGCACTCCTTTCTTTTATAGTTTAATGTTTGAAATTTTAGAGAATGATTGATAAAGAGCGGACCCTGTCTAGGTAAGCATGCACTCTCACTTTTGTCAGGGTCCAAATGGTCCTTCCACATGAAATCAACCATCCGATTAATTCGGGGTTTCGGTGTAGTTGATTGAGGACTACTTTAAACGGATTTGTGTCTAAGGTCAACAGCTTTTTAAAAAGTTTTCTGAACACTTAGATTATTCAGTGTTTTTGTAAAGCGCTTACATGCGCTCCAGCCAAGGCGTACAAGAGATAGAGCGTTCTTTCTTTTTTTCTTTTTTATCTTTTTTTAAAGGAAAAATAAGCTAATTTTCATGAGGCAAAAATTAGAATTTTTTTACTCTAATTTTAATTTAGAACCTAATAAAAAACACTTTTTACACTATTTTCTTTTGCGTTTTTTTACACCGAATAATTAAGTATTGAGTATTAATTTTTAGTACTTTAGCAGAAAATCTTTTGATAAACCTTATTCATAGTCATTCGCCCTCTCATGTCTTCTTGTCCCTTCATAGTTTGTGGTATAGGACAAAAAAGGTGGTGAAACACATGGGCTGGTATGGTGGCTACGGCGGCTTTGGTGGCTGCGGATACGGCGGAAGATACGGTGGAAGTTCTTTCGTATTGATCGTCGTGTTGTTTATTCTTTTGATTATTGTAGGAGCTTCTTTCTATTACTAAAATTGAATATCAATCATTGTGAATCACCGTTACCCGTTCTCAAGTGATTCACACAGTAACCAGAGGTGGCTTCACCATCCTCTGGTTTTTTCTTGTCCAGAAGAAAAGCGTACTCCCTTGGAAGCCCTACTATCTTAGGACAAGCAATGTACTGGATTTTTTTCTAAATAAAGTCGATTGAATTAGATATTGAAGGACTAGACGCTGGACCTTTGAGTTGTATCGTGCCAAAAAGTTATTCGAATACTAAATCACGTTATACTTTCCTGAACATAAAAAAATCAAGAACTGCTGCTCTTGATTCGATGAATTAGGTATAATTGCAATAAATATGAATCCTTTTCTTTCTCTAAAACGTATTCTTAAGTAAGTAATAATTTTTAAAACAAGGAGGCGTAGCAAAATGTTTATCCGAATATTTCATAAAATGAACCGAACTGGTAAGATTGTGTTAGCTGCTGGATCGGTTGGTTTGTTGGCAGGTGGGATTGCTCTCCTCTTCTTTTAAAGCGAATTAAACTCCCATTTCCTCATTTTGTTTGTATTCTAGGTTGATATGAATTTGTTCAAGCTCTGGCAATGTCATATCTCTTGTTCTTTTTCCGAGACAATCTTGAGTGTATCCTAAATCCATTAACTTGCTTATGAGAGAGCTCCTCTTATCCTCCACTCTTCTGTTCAAACTCGTAAACATCAAGCTCATACAATCACCTCCATACCCGTCGACTTGTAAACTACTATTCAGTAGCTTATAAGCACTATACCCGATTTGAGTCTTTGTGAACCTAGTACTCAAGGTTGACATTATTAAATGACCTGCTCCCCCCTTTTTCTTCCATAAAAAAACAGGCATCGAAGACAATCGTCATTGCTTAACAAATTTTAGGGAATTTTTAGTATAGTTAAACGATTCGAAATAATTTATAATAGACCATATGCCGATATCATAATCGAATTTTTTCAGAGAGAATACGATGAACTATAATTCTTATCTGGGCACTTGAATTATAGGGAGTAAGTAGTGCAACCGGCTCCTGCGAGGCTATTTATTTTCATTCTAAAATGAATGAATCAAGGGGGCGCTTAGGTGAAAAAACTGCCTAACGATTTACTGGTAGATACTTATCAAATGGCATGCAAACTAGAGCTTTCGCTTGAATTCGTTCAATTATTAAAACAGGAAATGACTCGACGAGGATTAGACTATACTAGACCTGTAATTGAACGTCGAAAAAAAGAAAAGCTAACAGTTTAAACGTGGTAGACCCTCAATTCCAGAGGGTCTTTTTTTTGTCCATTATTACTTTACTTCAATCTTCCCTTCTCATATCCCGCTCTATTTGGTTCATACTGTTATTAGAAAAAAGGAGGGTAATGATGGAAGACATTATTCAAGTTGTTTCAAGATCATTAGGGAGTTTTGTCCTTTTAGTTGTCGTCACTTTGTTTACCGGTAAACATATTAATGCTCATAAAAATTACTACAGCTTTGCGCTTTCGATTACAATTGGATCGTTTATAGCTAATATGGGGTTTAATACAAAGTTGAACTTCTTTGAGATGGCTACGGGATTTCTTGCTTTAATTTTCATGTTTTATTTATTACTTTTTTTAGCTGCCAAAAGTCGACGATTACGATCCTGGATTTCAGGCCAGCCTACCGTAGTAATGGAAGGTGGAAAAATTCTCGAGGACAATATGAAGAAGATTAAATTCTCTCTGGATGACCTTAACCAGCACCTAAGAGAGTTTGGAATATTTGATATTAATGAAGTGGATGATGCGATGGTGGAAGTAAGTGGCGAATTATCCATTCGTAAAAAGAACCAATTTCAGCCTGTGACAAAGAAAGATCTAAACCTTTCTTCATCTCCAGGATCTTTGCCTATCGAGCTGATCATGAACGGGAGAATGATAAGGAAAAACTTCTCCGATTACTACAATGATTCATGGATTAAAACTGAATTAAAAACAAGGAGTTTAAATATTGAAGACGTGCACTATGCAGTTGTGAACAGTAACGGTATTCTTTTCATTGATACCTATCAAGATCATATTGAATCCCCATCAGATATCGAATAAACATACCTTCAATCAAATTCATTCCCTCCTCTTTTACTTGAAATAGCGTTATTCATCATTGAATTTTTGATAACAACTTGCGATCCCTTTTACTATATAAAAGTGAAAGATCAGTAAAAACGATTTAACACGACACTTCTTTTAAAAATTCCCTTTAAAAAAAGAGTAAAAAAATTAAAAGTGTACACATTATAAAATGTTTCAATCTATAAATGTACATGGAGGGAAAGAAATGAAAAAGAAATTATTAATCCTAACAATGTCTCTTCTTGTCTCAACAGGCATGTTAGCTGCATGTAACGTGGATAACAATGAGATGAATGAGGATCCAGAAGATGTAAATTACGATCCAGTCCGTTATAACGATGGAGATAACGACCTAGACCAGCGCAGAGATCCAAATATGGATCGAGATATGGATATGGACATGGATAGAAATGGCGATGACGACCGTGATCGTATCCGTCAGCCTGGTGAGCGTGACACTCCGAATAACATGGATGAAGAAGAGCCAGATCTTGACGAAGAACCATCAGAAGAAAGACGTGGCCAATAAGGCAGAAAAGAGCAGATGTTATGACACCTGCTCTTTTTGTTTTTCATGGTTGATTTAGCATGATTGGGGCAGGCTAACATGGAATCTATGGGTACTTAGGAGGAAAATCTATGTCAAATAAAAAGAAAGAAATTCATCCTAAACAACATCAAGACCGTCAGCCTGGCTTTGAATACGAAATGAAACCACAGCCAGAGTACGTAGATGATAAATACAAAGGCAGCGGAAAGCTAAATGGAAAAATAGCCATCATCACAGGTGGAGACAGCGGTATTGGCCGAGCAGTAAGTTTATACTTTGCAAAAGAAGGGGCAGACGTAGCCGTCCTCTACCTTGATGAACATGAAGATGCTGAAACGACTAAGAAACTAGTCGAAAGTGAAGGAAATAAATGTGAGCTGATTAGTGGTGATATCGGCGACTCTGTTTTTTGTGAGAACGCTGTAAAACAAATTACAGACAGCTTTGGAAAAATTGATGTACTTGTAAACAACGCTGCCGAACAGTATCCACAACAGAATTTTCTCGATATTACAAACGAGCAAATGGAAAAGACATTTCGGACCAATTTCTTTTCTTACTTTTATATGACGAAAGCTGTGCTTCCCCACCTAAAAAAAGGAAGCAGCATTATCAACACATCTTCCGTGACTGCTTATCAAGGAAACGAACAGTTGATTGATTATTCATCGACAAAAGGAGCGATAACTACTTTCACTAGATCTATGGCTAAGTCACTTGTAAGTAAAGGCATTCGGGTTAATGGGGTTGCTCCTGGACCAATCTGGACCCCGCTCATCCCAGCAAGTTTTGACAAACAAAAAGTTGCCGAATTTGGTTCTGATAACCCGATGGGACGACCTGGACAGCCCAGGGAAGTTGCTCCTGCTTTTGTCTATTTAGCAAGTAATGACTCCAGCTACGTTACCGGACAGATGATTCATGTGAATGGTGGAATTCCAGTAAATGGATGACAGGAATTGGTCGGATAGAAAAACCCGAATAATGATTCACTTGTCCGCTTAATCATCATTCGGGTTTGTTCTATGCCTGCAGTTTTTTACTTTCCAACGTAGTTGGATTAAAAGAGAGTGATTGTGTTGGATGTAATTTTTCAATCATAATTTTTAAATTTTCTAGTTCTCTTTCTGAGTACACTGTATTCCGCTTTTCCAATTGTCTTACAAAAAACTTTGAAAGAACGGCTTGATCATCAAAAACGTACGGAGTCTTCATTTCGGAAAAATTAATAAGACTATTGTTATGATGATTAAAGTAAAGGATAGGTATAACAGAACTGTCATTAACCTGCCCTTTTAGCAGTTGTTTGAAAGCATCTACTCCAGCCATCATGTTAAATACTGGGTTTTTAACAGAATAGACATTCATTCCTGTCTGGTCCGCATTGTTATTCTCGAATATGATTGTCTTCTCAGTTTCATCCTCTTCAGTTGAAGAAAGATGATCGAGAAGGAATGAGAACTCTTTCGCTTTACCCCTGGTAAGTCCATGAAGTACATTTCCATCAAACTCATTGTTATCAATGATGTAGATGCCTGTTCTCATCAATACTATGTGATTAATTTTGTTAAGACTCATTTCACCCTCGGTTGTTTTCATTGGAAGAAACACGTTTGAAAGCACCATCATTTCTAATGGTTTAATAACCCCTTCCCTTACCAACTTCTCCTTCAGATTTGTTAGAAGAGTATGGATTTGTATATCAACCGAGTTTTTTGAAATTTCTTCAATACTGTGTACATATGTTTTAAAATCACTAATTTTAGCTTCATACTCTTCTTTAATCTTTTCATCACGTTCGTTATCCTTTTGTTTGAATTCTTGCTCCACTTTATCCAAATCTGAGATGGCTTCCGTTTCAATTTCTATTAACTCTTCTCTATGTTTTTTACTCTTGTTCAGTAAAACTAATAATAACCCTAGAACAAAACAGCCTAGCGCTGCAATGACTACAAGCAGTACTTTTATATCGAGAAACATCATGTAATCCATAACTACCTTCCTCCACTCAATTTTTCTTTTTATAGGTTTCGGATTGAATTTGTCGAATTCGGTCGTTTTTTATTAAAATGGCTGTTTTTACATAGATTTTTATATATTATGGAAAAAAAGAGGGATATTAAATCCCCCTTTTCGATCTGGATAAATACTTATTTACTTGTCTTATTAGTTTCATTTTCCACTCAACTACTGAGTATTAAGCTCAAGATGGTCGTTTAGTTGATTAGAAATTTGACGGAGTTTCTCCTTATCAGGAATATAATAGTAATTCCCGTTGATGTTTTTCCCCTTACCTTCGATATTGTGTTGCGCGATGTTGTTACGTGCTTGTTTGTAATTGGATTGAAGATGCCACATATCCTTGAATGTCATATTGGTTTTCACATTATCCTCAAGCACCTTAACCATGTCATCGAATTTAGTAACAGTAGATAAACTTGTTCCTTTGCTAATCAGTGCTTCAATTACTTGACGCTGACGTATTTGCCGGCCAAAGTCCCCTCTTGGGTCTTTTTTTCTCATCCGAGCATAGATTAGGGCTTCTTTACCATTCAAATGTAGTTCACCTTTAGGGAAGTACGTATCTTTAATATCAAACCCCAGTCCTGCCGTATTGAAACCTAATTCATTGTGAACTTTAACGCCTCCTAAAGTATCCACGATATTTTCAAAGCCATTAAAATTAACTTTTGCAAAATAATCTACTGGAACGTCTAAAAGATTTTCCACAGATCGGACAGTTAATTCTGTTCCACCTACTTGATACGAACTATTAATTTTATTTACAGCACCTTTCACCTCCGAGTAGGTGTCACGCGGAACACTTACCATTTGGGTTGAGTTTGAATCAGGATTAATAGTCATAAGAATTAGCGTATCCGTCCTACTCGTTGTTTCACCCGGTCGTCTATCCAGCCCCATCAGCAGTACAGAGATAGGATCACCTTCTGACAAACTGAGGTCTTCCCTCCGATCTTCATATCCCGTCCTCTTACCGATCTCTTCATATACACTTGAGGAGGTTGAGGTAATGAAGTTAAAAGCATAACTGCAAGCCCCTAAAGTAAGTACTGTAGTTGAGGTCAAAATAAACAGTAATATTTTTTTGCCCATCTCTCATTCCTCCACTAGTAAACCCGTTAGCTTTGTTTGTATAAATGGATCTGTCAACATCAGTTGGCTAGGCTGCATGAGTAGAATCCTTTTTATGGTAGCTACGTCCCGTTCGATCAACTTTATTCCACTTTTTGTTGAAGAAATAAGAAATGCTTCCATACATAACGAAATAAACACTTACGAAACGGAAAATTAAAATATCAAAAATGATCGTCCAAAACAACCGGAGCCAATCTCTTTTTTTAAACGAAAACCCGTGATGCCTATTCATTCCAAGTGCAACTAAATCATAGAGGACTCCAAACAAAAAGATGAAAAACAAATAAAAAAACATGTAATCTAATATGGAGTTTTCAGGATTGTTGATTAAATTCACTAAGACTATACCTGTCATTGCGTAAGCAGCAAGGGTCCCTACAAGAAATGTCTCGAATACATAAAAAAAGGAAACAGGTTTAGTAAATAGCGTTTTTAAGAAAAATCCCCAAAAATGAATAATGCAATCGACATAAGCTTTCTGCCAACGCAATCGCTGCTTAGTTAAATCCTTCCATGTTTCAGGTAGCTCGGTATAGCCGACAGCGCCAGCTATAAAATTAATTTTCAAATGTTTATGTTTCGCTATGTACCTTTGAATACGTAGAGTTATATCAATGTCCTCTCCTATTGTTTTCCGGTACCCGCCTACATCCAAAAGAATTTGTTTGTCAAATATCCCGAAGGCTCCTGAAATGACGGCTAAAGCTTTAAATCGAACTAAAGACAGCTTAGATATATAGAAAGCTTTTAAGAAATCTAAAACTTGGACTCTTACCAGCATATTTGCCATTTTTAGTGATAAGCGGCTCATCGGTTTATCTGTTTTGGTTTGCAGGACGTGGACCATTCCACCTGCAGCTACAACATTTTCATCTTCGAAAGTTTGATTAACCGCTGATAATGCCTTCTCTGTTAATATCGTGTCTGCATCCAGTGTGATGAGCAAATCTTTACGTGAATATTCAATTCCTGCATTTAATGCATCTGCTTTTCCTCCATTTACTTTGTCGATAACGTAAATGTTCGGCCATATACTTGATTGATAAATAGCCTCCACGTTTTCATGAGATATCTTCCCAAGTGACGTCAGTGAACATGGTTTTAACTGCAGGAATCGATTCAAATGAACCATCGTATTATCCGTTGAACCATCATTAATATATAGGACCTCATAATCTGAATAAGCCAGTGTTTTCATACTCTCAATTGAAGTCTCAATGATTCTCTCCTCATTAAAGCATGGAACGACTATGCTTATTCCCTTTTCGTCCTTATACCCACGATCCATCATCCATTCTTCCAACTTAGACCCCTTGTTTTTACGTTCGTCTGATTCATTGAAGAATGGCAGACAATGGTATAAATGAAGTACAGGAAACGTCACACTTAATAAAAAAAATGCCGTAATCAATATATCCAATGTAACCCCTCCTTATGGAAAACCACTTCTTTTATAAAAAGTGGATCTGCCTATTTTACAAACATCTATTTATCACTCATTGATCAATAAAAAATGTCCCCAGTAGAAGGAGGACGAAGAATATAATAGCACACCTTAACATCAAACCATACAGGAGTAAAATCTCAAATACTCAAATACAGCTAAAGGCATACGGATGGCATTTTTTACGTTTTTCTACATATATATAGGTATTTTACGCTAATTACTGTTGACACCCTCTAAAAGGAAAGGAGGGACAAGGAATCTTATGAAGATATATGCCCGTTTACTAGAAGCCCTAACTCCTACCTGTTTTTAATTTATAATGGTTCCAACGGCCGTCTACTGTTCATATGAGAGATCTGTGACTCCTATTGTCTGTTTCACAGTCTCACTAACTCACGCATAGGCTAATGAGGATATAACTGAAAAGACAGGAGGAAGTTGGATGTATTATTACTATCAAGTGCCTAATGGGTATCCGTATTTACAGAACCCTTATTACCAGCATCCTTATTCTCGTTATCCTAATTACTTTCATAACAATCAAAGCTATTATCGAGCGAGACAGCCGGTTCAAGGTCAGGCCACATGGACAGAAGGAGGACCCGTTACTCAGTGTGACATTCCATGGTCTACAAATAACTACATGACCGCGGCTGTGGGAAGTAACTCCCCTTATCAATGTGGTCAAACCATTAAAGTAAAAAATTTATCCAATCAAAAAGAAGTATTAGTAACCGTTGTCGATCAAGTACCAAATTATCCAGCTAATAAAATAAATCTTCATAGAAAAGCCTTTGAGGCCTTAGGGGCGAATGTAGGATCAGGAATCATTAATGTAGAGATCATTGCTTCACCTGAATTAGAGGAAGAAAAATGGGGAAAATACCTTTTAGAAATTGTTATTGCTGCTTACCCCAACTACAAAGTCACAGATTACAGTAAATTAAGTACGCAGCAAAATGGGAATCAAATGAGAGAAGATTATAAGTTTGTTTTACAATCTACTCAGGAAACGATCAATATCCAAGGTACGGTCGTTTATAATCCGAATACCGATCGGATTATTTCCATTAACTTTAAAGAAATATAAATAAGAGACAGGAGTTTCCCCTGTCTCTTACCCTTTAATTACATACTCAAATAAAACGTTATAAGAAAAGAAATGACGCGGCCTCTCCCTGGATGAGAAACCGCGCCATTCCGGCACTTTGTATGGATGATTCCGATTGGGCTCGAACCAACGACCTCCACCCTGTCAAGGTGGCGCTCTCCCAGCTGAGCTACGGAATCATATGTATGTCGTCTGACAAGTAATAATATACAATGGATTTCGATAAGTGTCAACAAGATTTAAAGATTTTTTTAAGGTTATGTAAAAACTGCGCAAATATCTTCATTTTTCTTCCATATTACATCTGTTCTACTTTTTCGATAATTCTATGGTAAAATATATATGTTACGTTTAAGTATTTATGACAGCGGGAATTTTGTATAGGAACTTCCTTGCATGTTAGGAGGTGGTCGATGATGGGAAGAAACGGATCTTTTAAAGAATATAGCCTTGAAAGCAACTATCTAAACGAAACAATGACATTAAGAGTGTACGTACCCGAAAATTACTCTCCATTATACAAGTACCATTTCTGTATTATGCAAGATGGAAATGACTATTTCCAAATGGGTCGTGCGGCCACGCTTAGTGATCAACTGCATGCTAATGAAGAGATTGAGAATACCATTTTCATCGGTATCCATTATAATGACAAATACGATCGTCAGGATAAATACCATCCAGATGGAAAAAAACAAGCGGATTATGTAAATTTCCTAATTCGTGAAGTAGTTCCATTCCTTGATGAGGAATTGCCTGGCTTCTGTATGGGTAGAGGTCGTACGCTTGTCGGTGATTCATTAGCCGGTACACTTGCTTTAATGACCGCTGCGAAATTCCCGAACGTTTTTGGGAACGTCATCATGCAGAGCCCTTATGTGGATGAACACGTGAAGGAAGTTGTCATGTCTGCGAAGGATTTTTCACCGTTGACGATTTACCATACGATTGGGAGTCAGGAAACAGATGTTGAAACAACAGAAGGCGCAAGAAAGAATTTCCTAAAACCAAACCTTGAGTTGCGTGATTTCTTGCAGGATCAGCCGCTTGATTACACGTTTTATGAATTAGACGGGAACCACACGTGGGGGACTTGGCAAAAAGACTTCAAACGCGCTTTACTTACTTTGTTTGGAAAATAATTTCTAATAGTAAATGAGAATCAGGAGGGGTTAGTCTTATGAAATACGGTATTGCGATATTTCCATCGAAAAAGGTACAAGATGAGGCGAATTCATATCGAAAGCGCTATGATCCTCACTATGCATTAATTCCACCGCACATTACATTAAAAGAAGCTTTTGAAGCAGATGAAAGCGAAATTGAATCTACTATTATTCCTGAACTAAAGGAAATTGCAAAAAACACCCAGCCTTTTTCTTACGGTATTTACAAGGTGAGCTCATTCTCACCTGTGACCAACACGATTTACTTGAAGATTGAGCCGTCTGAAGAAATCTTCGGGTTAAACGAAAAGCTTCATTCCGGTCCACTACATGAAGAAAAAGACTACGCATTCGTTCCCCACATCACGATCGCCCAGAAACTGACCGATGCTGAGTTTTCTGATGTGTATGGCAGCTTGAATATGACGAAGTTCGACATTCAGGATGAGGTGGACCGTTTCCAACTGCTTTATCAACTTGAAAACGGCGCATGGAGCGTTTATGAAACGTTCCGACTTGGTAAAGGGTAATCCTGATGGATATCCGCCGAGTTTCAAATCAACAACAAAAAGACGACGCGTTCCAAGTTCGGCGCGTCGTTTTTATCGAGGAACAAAACGTTCCAGAAGAGTTGGAAATCGATGAAGATGATCAAACAGCCGTTCACCTTGTGGGGTACGAAGAAAACCATCCTGTTGCTGCCGCCCGTCTCAGGTTTGTTGATGGATACGGAAAGCTTGAGCGCATTTGTGTCATGAAAGAATATCGAGGTCATTCTTTTGGTAAACAAATAATAAGTTTTATGGAACAAATCATTAAAGATCATGACAGGGATACCGCTAAATTAAACGCCCAAACCCATGCAGAGAATTTTTACCAATCGCTTGGCTATGTGACCGTTTCTGACGAGTTTATGGACGCTGGAATTCCTCACGTCACTATGATCAAAAAACTCAAAACATAAGACCTGCCCAAACGGCAGGTTTTTTTCGTTTAGATCCTGTGGTCTTTGTCTAGAATTGAAAGTATATGACCACACAAGGATCGTGATTAAGTATGGAATATCTAAGAATAACAGCAGAAACGTTTTTCGGGTTTTTTGCCCTTTTCGTTCTCACAAAAGTCTTAGGAAAAACACAGATCACTCAAATAACTGCCTTTGACTTCATCGCGGCACTTGTATTAGGCGAATTGGTTGGAAACGCCTTGTACGACGATAAAATCGGAATTGCAAAAGTTGCTTTTGCGATATTTTTATGGGGCGTACTCATTTATGTTACCGAAATCATAACAGAGAAATTTAAAGGCACACGCAGCCTCTTAGAGGGAAAACCGGCTCTCATCATTCATAAAGGAAAAATCGATAGGGATCGAATGAAAAAAAATAAATTAGATATCAATCAACTTCAGCATTTATTACGATCTAAAGATGTTTTTTCAATCCAAGAAGTAGAATATGCTGTTCTTGAAACAGATGGAACCGTCTCAGTATTGAAGAAAGCGCCATACCAAAACGTCAACCGAATGGACATGAACTTAAAGCCCGAGAACGTCCCTCTTCCGATGGCACTGATTAGTGATGGTGAGATCATTTGGGACAACTTAAAAGAAGCCGGGTTGGATGAAAAGTGGTTGAATGCCCAGCTTAAGGCTCAGAACGTCAATAAGCCGAGCGACGTCTTTTATGCTGAATACCAGGAAGGCGACTCTCAGCTGTTTTTACTTAACTTTTAGCACCAGAATGGAAGACCCATCTATGACCAACAACATCATCTTGGATCCGTTGGTCTTTTTTTAGTGCGACTAGATAAGCGGTAACGGCCGTTCTATATAACAGCCACTGAGAAAGCTGGGGAGTACTTACTTCATAATGCTCACACATAGCAGCAACCACTGATTCATGACTCACCCATTCTTTTTGTATTATGTAGTTCTCAAGCCAATTCATAAGCTTCACGTGGACGTCTATGTTTTGCTGGATGGTTGTTGAAGGATCTTTTTCAAAAGGTCCGTGCCCCGGGACTGCCCCTTCCATTTCTATGGCTAGCAATTTTTCTAAGCTTTTAATCGTCAGATCGGCATCAGTAATATAGGGAATAATATGCTTACGTAAAGCGTCTTCTCCAAAATAACTGTCCGTTGCATACAAAATACCATTCGCTTTTAGAGCAAGTTGATGATAACTGTGACCTGGAAGCAGAAAAATTTCTCCTTCAACCTCTCCCGCTTGAAGGCTTCCCTCACTGACAACTTCATCAATTCTTATCGATTCACCTTCTAGAAACTTATTTCTTAATTCTTTTACCGGATCATTGCCACCAAACAAATATAGCGGCTCCAACTTTGGGTTCCTTAAAATCGCTTCCTCAAATTTCGGAGCGTACGTATAGACTTCATAATTTTCCTGTATGTAAGCCGCACCTCCGTAATGATCTGCGTGCGCGTGCGTAATAAAAAGGTGCGTCAATGGAAGCTCTCGATCTTTGAGTTCCTTGAGCACCTTTTTTATTGATGATTTATCAATCCCTGCATCAATCAACAGGCCTGTAGTTCCCGATTGAACGTAGCCGATGTTTACAGAGCTTTGAAAATAGTAACAAGTTGAATTAATCTGTTGAAATGACATGGAAAACGACTCCTTTAGCTTTTTTATATGGTTTCGCTAAAGTTCTTTCCTATTCCTGTCATTTCTGAGTAAATTGTAAGAAACTTTCTGATCAGAAGTGCTCGTCGTTCCTGGTTATTTGGATTTTGCAGTGAGTAAATTTGCTGTCTAACTTCGCTTTATATACCTTATGAAGGACAAAAGCAGCTCCCTGCCTCGGGATTGTTCGCTTGCGAACATGCTCCTGCTACCTTCACCTTTTCCTTTTTGCAACCTCGTATAATCTTAGAAAATTACTCAAAGAAACGCTCCATTTTCCCTATCTGTTTGTTTAGAAATTTCTCCATATCGGTCATGCGCTTTGTAAAACGCTTATCCCACGCTTGAAAATCTTTCTCCCACGCATCAAACTTCTTCTCAGGCTGCTTGATAATTCCATTCATTTTCGACGTTTCTTCATCCATTTCCTTTAACACTTCAAAAATAGACTTGTATTTTTTGCTCATAAATGACGGTCACTCAATCCATAAAGGGCCGATTGCAGTCCCGCAATGGAAAGCAGTAGCACGAGCCATTCACCGTAAGGAATATAATAATAGAACGCCATCATGATTGCTGCTGACCATACCCCCACACACCAATGACAACTTAGACCTTCACCAATCCATCCGTTAGGTTCTACCCATTCTTCCTCTTCTCCTTGATCGTTCATGACAATTTTCGTATCCATAAACGGTTTACGCAGCCATTCCATAATCAGGTCACGCACAATCAAACGTGTAAACCGAAAACTGGCAAATCCTAAAATTAACACTTCTAACCAAGTAATGTTTACCATTCCCTTATTCCCCCTCTTCATGAGAAAAGCCACTACCTTCCATGTAGTGGCTGCAATGATATGAAATTAGAACCAACGGAAGCCTCCACGACGGTCAGAAGATTCGTCGCGATGATCTCTTGAGCTGCTTTCACGATCACGTTCTCCTCTAACGTCATCTTTTCCACGACGGCGTCCACCGAAGAATGGATCGAACCGATTATCACGGTGGCGATCATGACGATCGTCCCTTCTAGGTTGGATCACAACATTTTCCGCCTCTATGAATAGGTCGTCGACTTTAATGACCCTTTTCTTTTCAGACATATTATTCATCTCCTTATTCGAAGTCATTGTTAATCTATGGGATTTGACCTATTCAGGTATGGTCGTTCGCCTATTCTTCTAGAAAAAGTTATCGATTGCCTAAAAACAGACAAATGCCCACACCGACCTAAACACCCAACATATTCTATTAAAGACAATACGTCAATTCGTATGGAAAGGGGAAAATTTTAATGAGCTGTGGTAAAAAATTCGATACGGGCTCTTGTGTGATTGACATTCTTAAAGATATCGTAGATGCTCAGAATGACGTAATGCGTGACTGCACGACGAGCTGTGAACGTTCCATTGCAGATCTATTAGGTGATGTGGGCGGAGGTTCTGGTTTTGATACCGTTCCTGTCATCCTTTACTGTAAAGACTGCAAACCTTTCAAAGGGTATGGTACGAAGAAAAATTCCGGTTCTTGTAACGTAAAAGGGAGCTTTTTCTTCCGCGTTAAATCTGTTGATGACGATGGCTGCGCCGTATTAGAGCTATTGTTCTCAGACAATGACCGTTTGGGCGGAGTTGAGGACGATGAATCATCTTCAAGTCACCACAATCACCATCGTATGATCGTAGATCCTAAATCTCCTGCACAACAAGATTGCGAAGACCTACGCGCTTCTGGCATTTGCATCACGGTTGACTTGAACTGCTTCTGTCACGTGACATGTCTTCCGGCTGCTGCAACACTATAATTTACACTTAAAAAACCGCGCTCACTTGGGCACGGTTTTTTTGTGCTTAAAATCCGATCAATCGAATATCTTTGATTTTCTCAAAAGGTACATCTTGATGGTAAGGGCGTTGAAAAATCTTCATAGATACAATGCCATCCTGATAATCGGTAATGTACCCTCGATAAGCATTCTCCTCTGTGGAAACTTCACATTTCATTTTAGGGACGTGTGGAGATAACTGAAAGAAATAATTCACTTTCCCCTCAAGGTCTAAGTCTTGAAACCGCTGCCTTCTTTCACGAGGCTTTTGGACTTGAGACTCTTTTTCAGCTGAGGGTGTATCTTCCTGTTCGGTTTGTTCAGCGTTAGGTTCAACCTTTTCTGCCGTATCAGCAGTATTTTGATTTCTTAATCGAAGCTCCATTTCGTGTATGGACGTCCCTCCACTACTACTCGCTTGAGAAGAGCTCGACGAGCGTTGTGAACGAAAGCTTGTTTGCATTGGTACTTCCGCCGGTTTAAATTTAGGTTGGGCAATATAGAGCATCGGCTGCTTCGCCAAACGTTTCTTTTCAGCCATACGGATCTCTCCTTTATTTATCGGTCATCATTCTATGTATATGCCTAGTCCCTTCAGCCATGTTCATAATTACACTGTTTTGACAAAATTAGAGTGCTTTGCATTAATTTCACCTAAGAACGTCTTCTTATTTTTATGAATGTTTCCGTTACATAGTACCATGATAGGTGTTCTTAAACGCTCGCTTTCCTGTGAGCGAACTGGCAAGCCTACTCGTTCGTGCGTTCTTCACCTAGCTCCTTATCCCGTGGGAATTTCGTCAATCTCAAGTAATCCCTAACACTTTTACGAGAGCGAACCCAACTTCTCTCGGAATCAAACCTCCAAGACTAGTGATATGTAGTTGTATAAGAGCCAAACAAAAAGCCCTTTTCTGACTCTAAACAGAAAAGGGCTTTAATTCTAGACTTTATTAGTAAGAAACAATGTTGAAACCTGAATCGACGTGAATGATTTCGCCTGTCACACCTCGTGAAAGATCACTCATCAAGTAATAAGCTGTATCGCCGACCTCTTCCTGCGTCACTGGTCTGCGCAATGGAGAACGTTCTTCAATGACAGAAAGAATCTGATTGAAATCACCGACTCCTTTTGCAGAAAGCGTACGAATTGGCCCAGCTGAGATTGCATTAACACGAATGTTATGTTTCCCTAGATCGTTCGCCAAGTATTTCATGCTTGCATCAAGACTTGCTTTCGCTACTCCCATAACGTTGTAGTTTTTCACTACTTGTTCACCGCCGAGGTAAGTAAGTGTCAAAATGCTTCCTCCATCCGTCATCAGTGGCTTCGCTGCTCGTGCGACAGCAGTCAAGGAATAAGAACTGATGTTGTGAGCAGTAAGGAAACCATCGCGGCTCGTATTCAAGAACTCATCTTTCAACTCGTCACGGTTTGCAAAAGCGATGCAGTGGGCAAGACCATGGATGGTGCCTACATCTTCTTGAATTTTTTCAAACGTCTGGATGATGGCTTCATCATTAGTGACATCACATTCGTAAACGAGTGATTCTTCTCCGCCTTCAAGTGTTTCAGCAAGATCTTTGACAGATTTAGCAAAGCGTTCAGAAGCAACGGTGAAGATTAATCGCGCTCCAGCTTCATGAAGAGAGCGAGCTATGCCCCAGGCAATGCTTCGTTTATTGGCCACTCCCATGACCACATACGTGCGTCCTTCTAAAGAAAAATTCATTCCATATCCTCCTTGAGGTAATTTCAACATTTAGGATTTGTTATTAGTACCTGCTCCTATTTTATAATAGATAAGGTACCACCCGCAACCTGATTACTAATAATGATTAACGACTTTACTTAGGTTTACCCTGTTCGTTAAGCAAGTAAGCGGGCGTTGAAAAATAAAAGGACTTAGTTCAAAACGTATTTAGATCTCTAACTTTATAATTGAATGAAATAGGTAATAAAGGATATTCAACTATATAGCAGTATACTGGAACACTCGAATTCGAGTTGGGGTTTGTATTTGCAATTAAGTAAGGGATGGCTGGAAAATAACTCGCTTTCCTGTTGGGGAACTGGCAAGCCTCCTCGTTCGCTACGCTCTCTGTGGGGTCTCGCCTAGGTCCTTCTCCCACGGGAGTCTCGCCAGTTTCCAGCCATCCCAGATGTTATTAACCTCACAAACCCACCTATTTTCAATATTGAGGTGAGTAATGAAAGCATTTTAAAATTCATTACAATCCTATTCTGATAGGATCCTTCTAAAGTGGGTCATAAGAATTAAATTGATTGTTTCTACTATGGTACTCGTTTCCGGTCCGATAATAAATAGCAAGGTGAGAGGGGGGTGAAACTCCTAATTTAAAGGTGAAAGTGCCTGGAACAGCAGAGTTTGGACTGGACGACTAGGGTGTGGAGAAGCCTCGAAAGACCCGACAAGCATAAGACAGGAGTGGTCTTTCCCCACTGCAACGATTGTCTTATGTCTCGAGGGGCTAGGCGCTTCGCAACTCAAGAATAGAAAAAGTGTAAGGATCTATAAGTATCCTTACACTTTCTTTGTGACTAACACCACTCGCAAAATTCTAGTTCCATTTTCAATTCATCCACATATTCATGAGAACCGGTTACGATAAGTCGGTCTCCCATCTTGAGTTCCGTATCTCCATGTGGGACGATGGAATCCTTCCCACGGAAAATTCTGACCATAATCACATCTCCTGTGAATGGGAATTCCCTTAGATACATGCCATTGTATTCAGAGTTGTTCATATTGATCTGATAGAGTGCTGTTTCTTGATTCGTTAAGATATCAACTACGTTTGGCGCTTCGATCATCGCTTTCAACAGAGCTTTTGAGGATAAGAATACAGAGAAGACGCTGATATTTAAGTCTCTCATCTCTGATGCAAGCTCTGGAGATTCAATCCGGGCGATTACCCTCTCTACCCCTTGTTCCTTAGCGTAACGAGCGACTTCCGCATTCTTTTGCTCATCGCCAGTTGAAGCCACAACAAGGTCGACATCGAATACTCCGTACTCCTTCATGGATTCAACTTCATACCCCTCCACTTCTTTGATATCGAAGCAAGAGCGGCTGATTTTATCATCAATTTTGTCTACCTTTGTATGATACAAATGAGTTTCATAAGCGTTAATATCTAACTCTCGAACTACAGGCAGTGTCATACGGTTTGAACCGATGAATGAAACGACCACCTTGTGATCTTCATCTTCAAACCGGCCATAGATTTTCTTAAAGACGATCGGTGCTACAAGACAAGTGAGAACAGCGACTAAAATAAGCGCTCCCTCCATTTGTGCATCAATCATCCCTTCCCTTTCTCCAATGGTCGCTGCTGCGATAACTAAAGAAAGAGTCGAAGTCAAAATAAAACCGGTACTAAGCACCGTTCTTGTATCGTACCACTTCTTCAAAATAAGAGCAGGCACGATTTTTGAAACAAGAAGAGCTATGAATAATAACGGAATTAAAATAACAACGCGTCGGTCCGTAAACAATGACCAAATATCAATTTCTACCCCGACCATAACGAAGAAGATGGGAATAAGAAAGCCGTAACCAAAGCTGTCGAGTTTTTTAACCATCTCTTGATTGGGGGACAGCAGTGATACAAGCGTTCCAGCCAAGAAAGCACCAAGAATGTTCTCAGCTCCAACTGTTTCAGAAAGGGCCACAAGTAGAATAATTAAGGTAAAGACAGCCCTCGTATCAATCTGGATCGTACCTTTAGCCATAGTTTCAATAAATGACTGATGACGGAACTGCTTTCCTACAAAGTACAGCAAAACACCGACAGCAAATAGGAGGAGCAATAGCCACGTATTCCCGTGACTTTCTCCGTACAAAGAAACGAAGATGGCCAGTAGAATCATTGTAGCTAAATCGGCAATAACGGCAATCAAGAGAATCGTCTGCCCGATTGTCGTCTTCATCATCTGGGCATCCTTCAACGTAGGCACAACGACACCAAGTGAAACTGTAGATATGATCAAAGTCATCAAGAAAGCATTATCGATAAATCCTGCAAGAACAAACAAATAGGATAGTCCTAGTGATATAGCAAAAATACCGACAAATACAATCAGGGCGACAAAGACTGGATTAGGTGCTCCTGTTCCTTTATTTTCAGGTTTGGCCTTCTTTTTTCTGCGGGCAAAGATGGAGAAGTCGATCTCAAGTCCGCTCAAAAACATCAGGAAAATGAACCCTAATGTAGAGAGAATTTCAAGCCAGCTTCCTTGTTCAACTAAATCGAACCCGCTTTGTCCTATAATCAATCCAACTATGATCTCTGCGACCACGACTGGAATCATATTTAATTTAAACCTATGCAATATGATGGGAGTAATAAATGCTGCAAGAATGACAATAACTAGTGATGTTACTGAAGCACCATGTTCCATACTCGCCCTCCTTCCGTTATATTAATAAGTTCATAAACGCTGTCGCCATCCCAAAGTAAATCAAGATGGAAATGATGTCATTAATCGTGGTGATGAACGGACCGGAAGCAACGGCAGGGTCAATGTTGAACCGATGCATTATAAGCGGAACGAGAGATCCAGCCAAAGTGGCCACAATCAAAGTCAATAGGATTGAGACACCAACAAGTAGCCCTAAAAAGAAGTTCCCTTGCCAGAAATAAACGATCAATGTAATTAACAATCCGCAGGACACACCTGTAATGAGGCCAGTGCCTGCCTCTCTGAACATCATCTTCCATTTTCCTTGTTTATCAATTTCACCAGTAGCGATTCCGCGGACAGCGACGGCAAGAGCCTGTGTTCCTGTGTTCCCGGCCATGCCGGCAATCAATGGTATAAACACAGCTAAAATAGCTACTTTATCCAATGTTTCTTCAAATCTTCCGATAAGACTTGCAGTTAAACTTCCTAGAAAAAGAAGGATGACAAGCCACGGAAGTCGTTTTTTTGCTGATGCGAACGCATTTTCATCAGGACTGTCCACATCGGAAACCGCGGCTAACTTAGAATAGTCATCGCTTGCTTCTTCTTCCATGACATCCATAATATCATCAACTGTAATGATTCCAAGCAAGTGGTTTTGAAAATCGACAACCGGCAAAGCGAGAAAGTCATAGTCTCTAACCATCCGGGCAACTTCCTCCTGATCCTCTCCAACAGATACGGAGACAACCCGTTCATTCATGACATCAGAGATCATCCAGTCCTCTTCAGAAATGATCAGATCTCTTAAGGATATGACGCCGACCAGCCGTTTATCCTCATCAACCACATACGTATAGTAGATGGTCTCAGCATCTGGCGCTTCTGTCCGTAAATGGACCATCGCCTGTTTAATCGTCATGTTCGCTTTTACAACAACGAACTCTGTCGTCATAATTGATCCGGCTGTTTTTTCTTCATAGTGAAGCAAATCTTTAATTTCTTGAGCGGCTTCATTATCCATTATCGTCAAAAAGCTTGCTACTTTATCTTTATCTAATTCGTTAAAAATATCGACAGCATCATCTGTCGACATCTCCGCAAATACTTGAGCGGCAAAACGAGGATCCATCTCGGAGAAAAATGGCTCGATGTCCTCGTAATCAATATGTTCCATAACATCAGCGACTTCTTCCGGGGACAGGTAAGTGTAGATTTGCATACGGACATCCACTTCTAATCCTTCGAAGATTCTCGCTTGATCATAAGGATGGAGTTCTAAAAATTCTGCACGAAATTGATCGATATGATCATTTAACAATGCATCCTCAATATTGCTCCAAACCTCTTGGCGCTCCTGGTCATCTAAATGTTCCATAAGCAACCCTCCTCGACGTCCTTATCGTCTTTGACCGTTTAATCTTAATTGTCCATATAGGGTTTGTCAACGAATGAATTTTCTTTTTAAATAAATCCTAACACTTCGCTTAAAATTATCTCTATAATCATGTACACTTACAATTATACCCGAAGTTTAACAGATTGCTCGATAGAAAGGGAACAAACATGAATGATTATCAACAATCCTCACCGATAGATTTTACTATTATTTTTGTCGTTATTGCTTTTGGAATTATCAGCTGCTATACCTTATATACTGTAAATCCATACTTAGGTGTCATCGACCAGGGAGCTTACATGAAGCAAATTGTCTGGTACATACTTGGTTCAATAGGTGCAGCGATCGTCATGATTGTTGATTATGACCGCCTCAACCAAATTGTCTGGGGGCTTTACGGGTTTGGTGTCCTTATGCTACTAATGATTTTCTTGAATATCCCTCCCGGCATTGTCCATGAATCAGGCGGAGCCGTCAGCTGGTTCAAATTTCCGGGGATTGGTACTATTCAACCTTCTGAATTCATGAAAGTTTTTCTCGTTATAGCATTAGCTCATGTGATTGTAAGACATAATGAAAAGAACAGAGTTAGAACGATCCAATCAGATCTTCTATTATTACTTAAATTATTAGGGCTTGCGATTATCCCTATGGGATTAATCGCCGTACAGCCTGACTTAGGAACGTTCTTAGTTTTAGGCTCAATTACTGCCTTCATGATTCTTGTCTCAGGTATTCAATGGAGGATTCTACTTTCTATTGTATCTTCCATTTTTCTTATGGTAGGTGTTGTAGCTTTAATGTTTGTCCTTAATTTTTCACAGGTGACAACATTCTTAGAGGAATCCGTATTTGCTCACGTGGATTCCCGTTTTTATGGATGGCTGCAGCCTGAAAAATATGAACAAAGCGCAGGACTGCAATTGCTTAAGTCGATTACAGCCATCGGTTCTGGTCAGTTGACTGGAAAAGGCCCAGGGAACTTCGAAGTAACCGTTCCTGAGCGCCATACCGATATGATTTTTACGGCAATTTCCGAACAATTCGGGTTCGTTGGATCCAGTATTGTTGTAACTCTGTTTTTCTTATTGCTCTACCGTATGATTCAGATCGCTTTCGAAAGCAATGACGCTTTCGGAAGTTACTTGATCGTCGGTATAGTCGCTATGATTGCGTTTCAGTTTTTCCAAAACATCGGAATGTCTATCCAGCTTCTTCCGATTACTGGACTGCCGCTTCCTTTTATAAGTTATGGAGGAAGTTCGACACTCGCTTACATGTTTGCGATCGGCATCGTCCTGAATGTTAAATCGCGAACGAAAACGTACATGTTTGAATAAAGGAATCCAAAGGTGGGGAAGCTTGAAACAGTCTTCCCACCTTTTTTAATAGGAGGAAATCAGAATGAAAGTTGACATTATCGGCGATATCCATGGCTGTCTTCCAGAGCTGGAAGCGTTGTTCACGGAGATGGGATACGACTGGAAAAATGGCTTACCCATTCATCCCGATGGACGCACCCCAGTCTTTGTCGGTGACTTAGCCGACCGTGGCCCTGCCTCCATCGCATGTATCCAGCTCGTGTACCGGCTCGTTATTGAAAAAAATTCAGCCATATATGTGCCAGGTAATCACTGCGATAAACTGTATCGCTTTTTCAAAGGTAATCCTGTTAAGGAGACTCACGGATTAGAAACGACCACCGCTGAATACAGGGAGCTCTCACCAAAAGAACAAGAGAAAGTAAAAGAGCAATTTTTAACCCTGGTTGAAGAGTCACCTCTCTACCATGTTATCCCAGAGGTCAATGCTGTCGTCGCCCACGCCGGTATAAAAGGAGACGATATTGGAAACAAAAACAAACGGATCAAAACATTTGTCTTATATGGAGACATTACGGGAGAGAAGCTGCCAGACGGCCGACCTGTTCGTCGTGACTGGGCCCAGCATTATACAGGAAACCGCTGGATTGTATATGGACATACCCCAACAAAAGAGCCCCGCTTCATCAATAAGACGGTTAACATTGATACAGGATGCGTATTTGGAGGTCATTTGACGGCTTTTCGACTGCCCGAAGAGGAAATTGTTCAGGTTCCATCATCCATGCCTCTGGTGGAAGAGAAATTTAGATATTAAAAAGGATCAGGGATTTTCCTGATCTTTTTTAATGACTTGTGTGGAGTTCAGAGTTTAACTTTATTGTTTCCTGTTTAAAGGATTAAGATGTCGATGGTTATATAAAGCCATATATCTATTCTCATAATTTTTGCATCTTGAACGAATTGTTCTTCTCAATAATCGGTAACTAACATTAATAAATAGGGGTCTTTTACATCTGAAAGGGAAATGTCGTTTTTATTATCGTTGGAAACGTTAAAATATTTATTCTCTAAAACATATAAGAGGCGTCCATTTAATTTGGACGCCCCTTTTTTAGTTAAATCTTAAGATTAAGGTCTTTTCTTAAAATTCCTCCAAGATTCAGGGAGTTCTGAAATAAACCTTAATTTCTCATTCGTCCAAGGATGGAGAAACTTCACCTGATGACAGTGAAGCGCTTGCCCCTGTAAAAACGACATTTCTTTACCTCCATACAGTGAATCTCCTGCCAGCGGATTCCCTAGATGAGCCATATGAACACGGATTTGGTGGGTCCTCCCTGTCAGTAGCTCAAGTTCAACAAGAGAATAATGGTTATACCTTTCTTCTGTATGATAAATGGTTTGAGAAGGTTTCCCTTCTTTGGAGACCGTTCTTCTAATGATAGAGCCTTCCATTCGAGCAATCGGTTCATTAATCAGCCCTTTATCGTGGAGGACGAGTCCGTGAACAATGGCTTTATATCTGCGGTCAATCTGTTTTTGTTCCTTTGTCAGCAGCATATGGCTGTAAGCATGTTTAGCAACAACCATGAGTCCTGAGGTGTCCTTGTCCAGCCTAGTTACAATATGGATCGTCGAAGAAATCCCCTGCTTGTCGTAGTAGCCAAGCAGCCGGTTCGCTATCGAAGTCTGGGTTCGATCAATGGAAGGAATGACAGCTACTCCTGCGGGCTTATCAAGCACAAGCAAATCTTCATCCTCATACACAATGGAAAGCGGACCTTCTTCTGGGAAAATCCGCCCCCCTCGCTCCTCCTCAGGAAAACAAACGGTTACCACATCACCCGTACGAAGCGGCTTCCATAACTCTGAGGAACCTTCATTGACTAGCACCTTGCCTGCTTCCTTTACTCGCTTGAAGATTTGTCTTGAAAACCGTCCATATTCGAATAAAAAAGCTTTCACAGAACAGCCGTCCCACTCTTCAGGGACATGCCACGCTTTTACTAACGGCTTCACCCGTTATGCTCATCCGATACGAATGAATCGTGAACCCTTTTCCAAAAAGGAAACGGACGAAAACGAGCGAATCTTACTTTTTCACGAGCAACCCTGCACTGAATAGACTTCACGTCTTTATAAGTACGTGTAATATGATCGATGGTGAAGAGGAAACTCCGTTCATTCAAGGGTTTCAAGAGACATGTATGATGGCTTGGTAAAATCAGTGGAGAACCGATTGTCCGGAAGACGCGATTATTGATTGACGCCATCTCTGCAATTTGAATTGCTTCAATGGATGGATGCAAAATCGCTCCTCCAAGTGCTTTATTATAGGCTGTACTGCCAGAAGGAGTAGAAATACAAAGTCCGTCTCCTCGGAACGTTTCAAAATGATCTCCTTTAATTTCGATATCAAGCACAACAGAGCCTTCAGACGTTTTGATTGCACATTCGTTTAAAGCTAAATACCGATCCTCTTCTCCTCCACTTTTCGGACGAATGGTTACTTCAAGAAGTGGATACTCCACAACCTGAAAAGGCGTTTTGGCAATTTCTATGATCAGCTTCTCCAATTCATCCGGCATCCAGTCTGCATAGAAACCTAAATGGCCGGTGTGAATCCCGATAAAAGCCGTTTCATCAAGCCTGTGGACATACGTATGAAAAGCCTCGAGCAGAGTTCCGTCTCCTCCCACTGAGATAGCGAGATCAGGCTCATCTTCATTGTACTCTAGGTTGAATTCTGTCAGGTAGTTTTTGATTTTTGTACGGATTTCGTTAGATTTTTGATCTCCTTTAGATAAGATCGAGAACTTCATCAGGCCTTTCAACTCCTCTATCCTTTTTTAGGCTCCTTCTTTTTATCTTCTTTACGCAGGAACACCTTCTGAGCCTCTTGAATTTCACTTTTAATTTTCGACATTTCTTCATCCAATTGGAAAGCAGCCTCCGCTGCACGTTTTAACCTTGATTTGACCTCAGTTGGTATTTTGCCCGCATATTTGTAATTTAACGAATGCTCATTCGTTGCCCAGAAATTCATGGCAAGCGTTCTGATCTGTATTTCCGCAAGAACGATTTTCTCTCCATGAATAGTTTCGACTGGGTAGTTGATAATTACGTGGTAAGAACGGTAACCGCTGTCTTTTTTACGAGTGATATAGTCTTTTTCTTCCACAATATCGAAATCGTGGCGGTTTTTCAGCATATCGACGACGGCATAAATGTCATCAACAAACTGACATACGACTCTCACACCTGCAATATCTTGTAACTCTTTTTCAATGTTTTCAGGATTGATTGCTTTTCGGCGTGCTTTTTCAATAATACTTGATTTCGGCTTCACACGGCCCGTCACAAATTCAATAGGGGACTGTTCCATTTCATATTCGAACTGGCGCCGCATCCCTTTCAATTTTACTTTTAATTCTTCTACGACTTGCGCATAAGGAGCTATAAATATATCCCAATTCATGTAGCGCCCACCTTTATGTATCCAATCTATATAGTAAATATGTGCGTTTCCTCTTAGGTTCATTGTATCATAAACATAAGAGACATCTGAAATAACCAAAGGAGGTTCTCTCATGTCCCAAGAAATCGAAATTGAATTCAAGAATTTATTAACTTTGGAAGAATACGAACAAGTCTATCAGTATTTACCATTCAAATCAGTTGAACTTATTGAACAAACCAATTATTATTTTGAATCAGATGATTTCAAGCTCCGCGAGCAGGGTGCTGCTTTACGTATTCGAAAGAAAAATGACCAATGGATGCTCACGTTGAAGCAGCCTCACGAAGAGGGGCTTCTTGAAACTCATGATTCCCTTACGGAAGAAGAAGCAAACTTGTGGATACAAAACAAAATGGTTGAAAAGCCACATACAAAAAAGCAGTTCAATGAGCTTAATATTTCTGTAGACGAACTCGCTTACCTCGGCTCTTTGACTACTCGCCGTAAAGAATTAGAATTCAAAGAAACCACAGTAGTACTTGACCATAGTTTATATTACGACGAAGAAGACTTTGAACTTGAAATCGAAGCTCCTTCCAAACAACAAGGTGAAGAAGTTTTTGAAGAAATTTTGACGGCTTGCGATATTCCTAAGCGAGAGACAGATAATAAGATCAGACGCTTTTACAAAGCCAAGCTGAAATCAGAATAGTTGCCGTAATGATAAGCCATTGCTAAAATGGATAAACAGACAGGAAGGGATTTTATGCAACAACGACCTGGATCAATATATGATGAACTCGGTAAAGAAAAAATCGATGAGCTTGTAGAAGCTTTCTATAAACGTGTAAGTCAACATCCGGACCTAATTCCGATCTTTCCCGATGATTTAACAGAGACAATTCGCAAACAAAAACAATTTCTCACACAATTTTTTGGAGGGCCTCCTCTTTATATAGAAGAGCACGGGCATCCGATGCTGCGCGCAAGACATTTGCCATTTAAAATCACACCTACAAGACGTGATGCATGGCTATCTTGCATGTCAGGAGCAATGAATGAAGTACAGATTGAAGAGCCGTTCCGTTCAGCCATGTTTGAACGATTAACGATGACGGCCAACCACATGATGAATACACCAGAGGACGAGAAAGGAGAATCGATGTGAGTTGGAAGAGCCTGAGCAGCCATAAAGACACACAAGGAACAGCAAGCGGCTTTTTTAATCTTTTGAAACGCCCGGTTGAAATTTATGTCTTCATCGATCCGCTCTGTCCTGAATGTTGGTCACTCGAACCATTTCTAAAAAAACTCACCATCGAATATGGACGCTTTTTTACTCTCCGCCCGATTATCGGTGGTCAATTAGCTTCCTGGAATCAAAATAAGAAAGTAAAACCTGAGAATTTAAAGCAGGCTTGGGATAAAACTGGGTGCCAGACAGGGATGTGCTGTGATGGAGACGTTTGGCTGGAAAACCCAGTATCCTCCCCTTTTTCAACAGCTCTAGCTGTGAAAGCGGCAGAGTTACAGGGGAAGAAGGCTGGCATGAGATTTTTACGTAAGGTTCAAGAATACGTTTTTCTCGAAAAACAAAACATTTCAGATGAAGAAGTATTGATCGAATGTGCAAGTAAGAGTCGGTTAGATGTAGAGGAATTCAAAAAGGATCTCCATTCAGAGGCAGCTAAAAAAGCCTTACAGTGTGATTTGAAGTTGACAAAAGAAATGGAAGTCGACTCTACTCCCACCATAGTGCTTTTCAATGAATCAGAGGAAGATGCTGGTCTAAAAATCACTGGGCTTTACTCTTACGACGTATATGTGAAAGTGTTGAAGGAAATGCTTCAGAAAGATCCCAAACCGGCGATTAAACCAGAACTTGAGGATTTTCTTCAGCATTTTCGCTTTGTGGCTAATAAGGAAATCGCGGTGGTCTATGACTGGAGCGAACAGCAAGCGAAAAAAGAGATGAAAAAGCTCGTCCTAAAACAAAAAGTAAGAGAGATTCCAGTGAAGCACGGAGCTTTTTGGGAATATCTCGGCTGACAGATAAGCCTCCATTATTGGGGGCTTACTTTTTTGTTGTTTCATTAATGGCTATTTCCCATGTATCAGCTCCTCACCTTCAACATACTCATTTATAAAGGGGGAATGTCCACATGAAGCGTCTAATCTTGTTGCTATCTATCCTGACTCTTATCGTGCTTTCTTTTTTTCATTTATTTGCCTTGATGCGTCTATATCCATTATATGTTACCTCTCCACTCCTCTTCATCGCTATTTACTTGACCATCGCCTCCTTTTCCCACCGAAAGACTTTTCGAGGATTTCATAAATAACGAACCCACGTGATAAAGGATCACGTGGGTTTCTAATTATTTCAGGAGCGCTTCCATTTCATTAAGTTTTTCTTCAAACACATCGAGAGCTGAAAGAATTGGATCTTTCGAAGTCATATCGACTCCTGCACGCTTCAGAACTTCTATCGGATAATCACTGCTTCCTGCTTTAAGGAAACTCTTGTAGCGATCGACAGCTGCCTCACCTTCAGAAAGAATCTGATCAGCAAGAGCTGTTGCTGCCGCATATCCAGTAGAGTATTGATAAACATAATACCCCATGTAGAAGTGTGGAATTCGCGCCCATTCCAGCCCAATCTTATCATCGACAACGATATTGTCACCAAAATACTTCTTGTTCAAGTCATAGTATATTTCAGTCAGTTTATCCGCGGTCAATGCTTCTCCATTTTGAGCCTGGATGTGAATTTCATGTTCAAATTCCGCAAACATTGTCTGGCGGAAAACTGTTCCTCTAAAGCCTTCCAGGAAGTTGTTCAACAAATACAGCTTTTCTTTTTCACTCTTGGTATTTTTCAGCATGTAATCATTGAGCAGTGCTTCATTACATGTGGAAGCCACTTCGGCTACGAAGATCGAGTAGTTTCCGTATCGGTAGGGTTGATTTTTATGTGTGTAATAGCTATGCAAGGAGTGGCCAAGTTCGTGAGCAAGTGTAAATAAATTATTTACGTTATCCTGCCAGTTCATCAGGATATATGGATTTGTTCCATAGTGACCTGAAGAGTAAGCTCCGCTTCGCTTTCCTTTATTCTCCTCAACGTCGATCCATCGATTTTCAAAGCCTTCTTTCACGATATTGACGTACTCTTCTCCTAAAGGTTCCAATCCTTTCAACACCTGTTTTTTTGCTTCTTCGTAGGAAATTTCCATCTCAGCGTCTTTTACAAGAGGTGTGTAAATGTCATACATATGAACCTCGTCTAAACCAAGCGTCTCTTTACGAAGCTCTATATAGCGGTGCAGCAATGGAAGACGTTCATTAACTGCTTCAATCAAATTATCGTAGACGGTTTCCGGGATATTGTTGTTGTTAAGCTTGGCTTGACGTGCTCGATCGTAATTTCTAACAGTAGCATTAAAATTATTCTTTTTAACATGACCGCTTAAAGTTGAAGCAAATGTATTTTTAAAAGACCCGAAAGTATCATACATGGCGTCAAATGCAGCTTTTCTTACTTCTCGATCAGAGGATTTCAGAAACCCTACGTACCTACCGTGAGTCAGATCTACTTCTTCCCCTTCTTCATTTTTAATAGCAGGGAATGTAAGATCCGCATTATTCAGAGCGCCGAAAGTTTGTGATGGATTCGAGCCAATTTCAGAAAAGCCCGCGAGAAGCTTTTCTTCTTTTTCACTAAGAACGTGAGGGCGCTGGCGGCTGATTTCATCCAGTGTATGAGAATATTCGTTAAGAGGCTCATAGTCCCTTATGAATTGCTTAATTTCTTCTTCAGGAAGACTCAGGATCTCAGGTACAATAAAGCTCATCGATGAAGCGATTTTCGTGTATAGACTTTCTGCCTTCGCATTCATCTCCTGATAATGGGAGTTTGTTGTATCCTGGTCGTTTCTCATATGAGCATAGGTATAAAGCAAACCGATTTTATTAGAAAGCTTATCTTGAAAGGCTAGCAGGTTGTAAAGATTTTCACCTGACTGGTCAAGCGTCCCGCGATATTGTTCAAGCTCCGGCAAAAGCTGTTTAATATTCTCAAGTTCTTTATACCATTCTTCATCAGTAGCAAATATTTCTTCAAGATTCCACGTTTTTTCAACTGGTACTTCATCTCTTTTTGGTAATTCTTTAGTAGAAGCCATAAACATCCTCCTTTAATTATTCGTCCCCCTAAAGAAAGTTCTCGACTTAGGGAACAAACCCTTCTAAATTATGAATTCTTTGTAAATTTTTTAACTGATTTATCATATTCTTGTCATCTTCGAGGGCATTCTTCATATTTTGATGAAAAGTTATCTCTTTTTTCTTTACCCATTGGTTAGAATTAATCTTTTTAAGCACTTCTAATCCTTCTAATAAATTTACGTATTGCATGGCTACATCTACTTGATACTGGTTAATCGTCGGTGGAGTAAATATGGACGGAAACTGACCGATTTCACCTACGGACTTTTTCATAAAGTGGTCCATAAGCAGTCGTGTCTGCCAAATATAGGGCTTCATTTTTAGAGAAAGCTGACCAGCAACAGGTAAATAACAGACTGATGGAATAAGTGAAAAATGATGACCATTTAAATAGACATATTGTCTAAATTGATATTCAAGAGAACTAACTTTTGCCTTGTACCGGGTTCGATGATTATATAATAGCTTTTCCCATGAATGGGTCAGAGGATACTTTAAAGAAGATTTTTTGGCGGTAAATAATTGAGGAAATTTAAAGGATGGGAGCGGGTAACCGTTTACTACTCCATAAACGTATGGTTTTCCTGTGTAGTGAAGATTTGAAAGCACGATCATTTGTTTTTGATCAGGATCATAAAAATATAAGTGAAATTGATCGTTGAAATAATAAAGGAAAGACCGTAGAAAGTCATTCAAAAGAAACCCGCGATGACTATGCTGTTTCAATTGTTTGATACCCAAAATCCATAAAGGAAAAATTCCTTCTCTAAGATATGCTTGGTTACGCTTGGTTATCTCTTTTATAGAAATAGTAGAGCACTGATACTCAAATGCAATTCTTTTCTCTCTATAAGTGATGAGAATATCCGGGCGCTGCTGAATTTCTTTTAAATATGTTTCTAATTCTACGTTGTAACCTTGCCTCTTCATCCAGTGAAATAGGTCCCATTTTCCTGTCTCATGAATCACTGATTCTCCTTTATGTAGGACACAGTTACTCTTTGGGAAATGAGCAAAATGAGGAGTCACCTTAGGTCCTGCCCTAACTAGTAACCTTTCGTGACAATTCGGACAGTGAAATGTTTCGGATTTGATTTGGCGGAGTTCATCCATTGTCAGTTGATACAAAGACTTTAACTCCCCATGATGATTGACGGCGTAATACAATCCACCACCTCCTACTCCTACACTATTCGACACAATCCATTATTTTCCTCCTAAAACAAAAAAATAAGCACACAGGAGGTGTGCTTGTAGAATGATTAATCAACTGGAAAATATTCTTTCACCGATTGTAAAGCATTTTCAGAGAAAATAACTTTTCCATATTCTTCAAGTCGATGAACGGTGATGGAGGACTCAATTCCAAATTCCATCAGCTGACTTAAAATATTTTCTTGTTCGTCATCACTCATATTTTCATCAGTGAACTGAATATATAAATAGTACTTATCTTCAAAATGGAATAAACGCAAATCAAGGGATTCATCCAGAGACAAATAGTGACTCAATTGAATGACATCTTCAAACTCATTGAACTTGAGTGTAAAGGTAAGCGGTTCTTCAGAATAATCATCCGATTCCTCTTCGTCATCTTGGTCGTTATCATCCGTTTGAGACTGATTAAATTTATCATCAAGCAAAGATTCCAGTTTTTCATCGACCGGTACATCAATCGCTTTACCATCATCATTAGGTAGTTCCAGCTTTTGACCGTCTTGGGAAACTTGAGCCTTCGTTACGATGACTTCTAAGCCTTTGTCCATAGCCTGAACTTGGATCCAAAGAGGACCATCGGCCTGGAAATTTTCCTGGTCATTGACTTCATCCATCATTTCCCAGAAAAGCTGCTCACTTCGTTCACGGTTATACCAGATTTCTTCTCTGTCAAAACCGCGTTGTTCTACGTCCTGATAGGACACATAAAACTTAACTGTGTTTTCATTGATACGTTCTATTTCCATACGTCTCTCTCCCTTCATAACATGTTTTAAGGGGGAAGGGAACACTCACCCTTTTAAGTTCGCTTATAAGAACCTTACCCGTTAGGTCAAAGCTTCAACCATCTTGATGTTTTGTTTAGGGTTGATGTACTTCTATTGTATGACAGTGAAAGCCAAATGGAAAACAAATTGCTTTAATTCAGCATATGACCCTATTCTCGGGAATGCTTTCGTTTATTACGGCATATCTTTTTTATAGGTTGGGTTCCTATTTTAGCCTATTCTTCAATGTTTGTCACTACATAGTAGGAGGATTTCTTAATGAATTTGGACATGCTCGAGCCCATACTCATCATCATTAGTATCGATATCATCTTAGGCGGAGATAATGCCGTTGTTATTGCATTAGCCAGTCGTAACCTTCCGCCTGAGCAAAGAAACAAGGCCATTTTTTTAGGAACAGGTTTAGCTATTGCAGCAAGAGTTTTGTTAACCACCGTCGCTCTTTATCTTCTCCAAATTCCCTTTCTTCAATTAATTGGAGGATTGCTTCTTTTTTACATAGCTTTGAAGCTGCTGACGGATGAGGATGACAACCAACAGATCAGCGCAGGCGACAGTCTCATGGCAGCAGTCAAAACCATCGTTTTTGCAGATATCGTCATGGGTTTTGATAATGTACTTGCTATCGCTGGTGCTTCACATAACAACATTGCTTTAGTCATTATGGGATTGTTGGTGTCTGTTCCTATTATTGTCTGGGGAAGCCGTTTTATCCTAATGCTGATGGACCGTTTTCCATTGCTCATTTATTTCGGAGCAGGGATTTTAGCATATACTGCAGCTGAAATGGTGCTAGAAGACAGCTATGTTCTTCATGTCCTTTATGAATATCCATTGGTTAAGGATTGGCTTCCAATTCTCGGTGTTGTTGCGACGATAAGTACCGGTTATTTTGTTAATAAGAAAAGAGAAGACGCAGCAGCTTGACTAACCTAAAAAAAGCTGTGACCGGATTGGCCACAGCTTTTTTGTATTAATTGACTAAGCGTTGCGCTTCTTTCAGTTGGAACGTTCGTACACTTCTAGGCAAGAAGCGACGGATTTCATCCTCGTTGTATCCAACTTGCAATCGTTTATCATCAATGATGATCGGGCGACGCAAAAGTCCAGGGTTTTCTTGTATTAGATCAAAAAGCTCCTGCATTGGAAGTTGATCAAAATCAACTTTTAACTTTTGGAATACTTTGGAACGAGTTGAAATAATTTCTTCTGTTCCATCTTCAGTCATTCGCAATATTTCTTTGATTTCGTCTAAAGTTAACGGCTCAGAGAAAATATTTCTCTCTGTGTATGCGATATCGTGCTCTTCGAGCCACGCTTTCGCTTTACGACATGATGTACAACTAGGTGAGGTATAAAGTGTTACCATACAGAAACTTCACTCCTCAATATATTATGGTAAAATGTTGATTCCTTATTACTTTAAAATCAATATAATTTAAACCTTGATTCTACTATATCACACTTGTCAAGTAATATCTATATTCCCTTATAAAAAGGTGATATAATTCATTTTTTAACCCAATGCAGTACACTATTCCACAAATTAAACTTGTTTAAACCTGTTTTTTATGTTTTTTATTAAGCCATTCATTTTCAACTAAATGTGTCCATTGAAAATACCCACCCGTAAACAGGTGGGTATTACTTATGCATTTTTCGTTCCATCCAATTCATTAAGAATGTTTTCAGAATCTCGCTCATCATCAATAGAAAGTACTTCATCGACAGGTTGATACGACTTCCCATAAAATTCTTCATCTTTGTACGTATGAACTTGGGTGTACATCTGTTTCATTTTTTCATAAATCTCTTCTTCAGAAGCATCTTCTGGAGACCAATAAAGGATTTCCATTTTATTAACTTCATTTGTCGCTAACGAGCGTCTAGTATAACCGATCGATTGTGCATGTTTAAAGCCTTCACGCTGGTAAAAACGGAGACGCTTTTCAGTATCCGTTTCATCATAATCGACAGGCTCAACTTCAAGGATGATCGGCTTCCCTTTTGCTTTCATTTTCTCGATGAGTTTGTGGCCAAGTCCTTGACCACGAGCATTAGTGGAAACGTATACATAATCGATAAAAATAAACGTGTCAAATTCTGCATACATTAGAACATGATTTTCGTCTTCATCTTTGTAATAAATGTCACTTTTCTCTTTTAGTAACGCTTCCATATGCTCCTTCGATTTCATTTCCTCTACCGGAAAATATTCGTTCAGCTTTTCATACCAGTTCATTGATCTACTCCCTTATCATTAGTCATTTTCAATTATACCTGACTTTTCGTGAGTTGTTAAATTGTCCGAAAGTTCCCATTAGGTACAGTTCCCTACTTAGGGTGAAAATAAACAAAGAGTGGCTATTCACGCCACTCCTGTTATTTTAATTCGTCGGTGTATAATCGACGTTCGGTGAATAGTTATTTCCGGCATTCCAAATCAAGTACTCATTGATTCCATTTTCTTTTAGAGCTTTAATTTGAGTTTCCACTTCAGCTTTGCCGTACTGCTTCGTAGGTCCTGAGTACAACCATGGAGCCTCAAAGTCCTGAATCCATGGTCTAGAAGTCGGCTTCTCCTCCAGTTTACCTAAAACCTCGTTTTCGACTTTTGCATATTCACTAACTAAACGGTAAGGTTCTGCATCAGGCTTTGAAATACCGAAGTAAGGGCCCCAATGACTTGGGTAAATCATTGAAGATATTACGTCGACATTGCTGGAGATCTTAGTGAAATTCTGACCGATGTTTGGAGCTTCAGGGATTGTCGCGGAGTATCCAAATATATCTACAGATACATCCACATCATAATTGCTTAGGCCTTCTCTCGCATAAGCTACAAAATCTGTGACTGCTTTAACACGCTTTTGAACTTCTTCCATTTCAAGGTTTGCATAATCTCCTTGACTGTATTCCAGGATATCATCACGATTCCCAAACCCTTCTGGGAACCTTACATAATCGAACTGGATCTCCTGAAAGCCCATTTCTGCAGCCATTTTAGCAATCTCGAGATTGTAATCCCACACTTCCTTCATGAAAGGATTCACGAAAGCTTCTCCTCGTCCATTGACCCAAACTTTTCCATTTTGGGTATAGGACAAATCAGGGCGTTCCTTGGCAAGTAGAGAATCTTTAAACACAACTACACGCGCTATAGGATAAATCCCCTTTTTCTCTAGTTCTTTCAACATCTCTCTTGGATCATCTATGTACGATTCGGCAATATGCGCATATTTATCGTTTTCTGGTTCGAAGGTCAGGTTTCCATGGTCCTCCTTAATATCAATAACCATAGCATTTAAATCAGTAGAGTCGACTAGTTCTGTCAGCTCACTCATTTTTGCACCGCCGGCTGATGGACCTGTCACATATATGCCTCTAACAGCGTCGGGATATTCAAAATTGAGACCTGAATCATAAACAAATCTCACAGCCGGATCTGGGACCTTCAGCGCCTTTAATTCCATTGGCTTCTTCGTCAACAATTGAATTTCTTTTGCACTTTCTCCTTCTTCTGCGCTCACCGTTCCCATGGATAAGGCAAAAAGGAGAATGCTAGAGAAGATCAGAACACAGAGTTGTCTTTTCCCCATTTACATCCTACTTTCCTATTATATATTTTCCTTTTTATTATATAAGACGATACTTTCTAGGAACAGGTTTATTTTTCAATTTTTACCTATTCAAATGATAACACTACTATTTACCTATGAACAATTAATTTAGACAATAATCACTTATTGAATTTTACAAATAAAGCGGCATTCTTCCACAAGACAGCAGTTTTTTTAAAGACTTAAATTCGAGATGTTTGTGGTGATGTAGGATCGTTTAGGAAGGATTCCTCGAAACTGAGTATTCAGAATGAAGAACTATTGTAGAACATTACACATTGCCAATAAAAAAAGACCCTGCAATGCATGCAAGGTCTTTCCCTATCTAACCTGACTTATTGTTTAACGGCTCCGTGTTCTTTCTTATAATGCTCAAATTCCTTCGTTGTGCAAAGTACCCAGTGACCTGGACGTACTTCGCGAAACTCAGGCTCTTCACTCGTATCGTGGTTGTTTGGATCATAGGTAAAACGCTCACGAGAACGCTCGTAGTCTGGATCCGGCAACGGAATCGCAGATAGAAGCGACTGCGTGTACGGGTGGATTGGGTGATTATAAAGATCATCCGCATCTGCTAGCTCTACCATCTTACCAAAGTACATAACACCAATACGATCACTAATATATTTGACCATAGACAAATCGTGGGCGATAAACAAGTACGTAAGGTTCTTTTCCTTTTGCAGCTTCTTCAATAAGTTTACAACCTGTGCTTGAATCGACACGTCTAGTGCTGAGATCGGCTCATCGGCGATGATGAAGCTTGGGTCTACAGCCAGGGCACGTGCAATTCCGATACGTTGTCGCTGACCGCCACTAAATTCGTGAGGGTAACGGTTTGCATGTTCTTTGTTCAGTCCAACTGTTTCCAACAGTTCATGAACTTTCGCTTTACGCTCTTTATCGTTTTTCGCAAGACCATGAATATCCATGCCCTCAGCGATAATATCTTCAACTTTCATACGAGGGTTCAAAGATGCATAAGGATCCTGGAAGATCATTTGCATTTCACGGTTAAATTTTCTTAATTGCTCACGGTTCTTTTTGCCGTGGACGTTTTCACCGTTAAAAGTTACTTCACCGTCCGTCGCATCATAAAGGCGGATGATCGTACGGCCGGTAGTCGATTTACCACAACCTGACTCTCCTACCAACCCGAACGTTTCTCCTTTATAAATGTCGAAGTTCAGTCCATCGACAGCTTTTACGACACTGTGGCGGCCAGTCTTAAAATGTTGCTTTAAGTTTTTAATTTCTAATAATTTTTCTTTACTCATGCGCGATCACCTTCCGAACTGGTTGTAGCCATACCTTCCATTCGTTTCTTGACGGTTGCCGGCGGCTCAATCTTAGGTGCGTTTTCGTGCAGTAACCAGGTCGCTGCGTAATGAGTGTCAGAAACCTTGAACATTGGTGGCTCCTGCTCCAAATCAATTTGCATGGCATACTCATTACGAGCAGCAAACGCATCTCCTTTCGGAGGATCTAAAAGATCTGGTGGAGAACCTGGGATGGCATAAAGCTCTTCATCATCACTGTCTAGCGATGGCATGGAACCTAAAAGTCCCCATGTGTATGGGTGTTTAGGATTGTAGAATATATCATCCACAGTACCGATTTCAACAATTTTCCCCGCATACATTACAGCGACTCTGTCAGCTACGTTTGCTACGACACCCAGGTCGTGCGTAATGAAGATCGTTGCGGAATCAGTCTTCTTCTGAATATCTTTCATCAATTCCAAGATCTGTGCTTGGATGGTTACATCTAATGCTGTTGTTGGCTCATCAGCAATCAATAGTTTAGGATTACATGCAAGGGCAATGGCTACGACAACACGCTGCCTCATTCCACCAGAGAACTGGTGAGGATACTGTTTTAAACGTGATTCAGGATCAGGAATTCCAACTAATTCGAGAAGCTCGACCACACGTTTACGCGCTTGAGATCTGTTCATTTTTTGGTGTTTGATCAGACCTTCCATGATCTGGTTCCCAACCTTCATCGTAGGGTTAAGAGAAGTCATTGGATCCTGGAAGATCATTGCCATATCTTTTCCGCGGATTTTCTGCATTTCTTTTTCACTTAGCTTGGCCAAATCTCTACCTTCAAAAAGGATTTCCCCTTCTTTGATCCGACCTGGTGGTTTCGGTATCAAATGCATAAGTGCTTTGGTTGTTACGGACTTACCAGAGCCGGACTCTCCAACAATGGCAAGCGTCTCACCTTTTTTCAAATCGAAATTGACCCCACGTACAGCTTTTACTTCACCGCCGTAGGTGTCAAAGGAAACATGTAAGTTTTTTACGTCTAGTAATTTTTCCATTTTGTACACCTACCTCCTATTCACGCATCTTCGGATCAAATGCATCACGAAGACCATCAGCTAAGACATTAAAGGCAATCATGATTAGCGAGATTACAATTGCCGGGAATAATAAAATGTGTGGATAGATTTGGAGCGATTTAAACCCATCCTCAATCAGTGTACCTAATGAGGCGATCGGTGTTGGAAGTCCTAACCCGATAAAGCTTAAGAACGCTTCAAAGAAAATGGCACTTGGAATCGTAAACATTGTATTAATAATAATCAGCCCCAATACGTTCGGAACTAAGTGTTTTCTTAAAATTCGATTGTCAGGTGCCCCAAGCGTCTGGGAAGCAAGAACAAACTCCTGGTTTTTCAATTTCAGTACCTGTCCCCTGACGATCCGGGCCATCGATATCCAGCCGGTTATCGTCAACGCTATCGTGATCGAGAGTATCCCTGGATCCAAAATTAGGATAAAGAGAATAACTACGACAAGATTCGGAATTCCCATTAAAATTTCAATGATACGCTGCATGTAGTTATCGACACGGCCGCCATAATACGCAGAAATTCCTCCATAAGCTACACCAATGATCATATCAATCGTAGCTGCCAAGAAAGCAATGTACAAGGAGATTCGCGTTCCTTTCCATGTACGTGTCCATAAATCACGTCCGAGACCATCAGTACCAAACCAGAATGACTGATCATTCATATCTTTTGCTGCATACACATCATAAGTCGCTTTAACTTCAGCCACTTCTCCATTTGATCCATCATTCAATGTCTCAAGCTTTATGAAGTCCTCCTGATTATTAAAACGCATCAACGCTTTTGTTTCCGCCTGCTCTAAAGAATCAGCTGTAGCGGTATCAGAAAGCGTACCATCCATACCAAGCCAACCAAGCCCTTCTACTTTAGGAGGCATCTTCGCACGGGACAAATCTTGTTCAAATTCACCGTAAGGATTCATATACGGTCCAAATATAGCCATAATAATTAGGACAACTAACGTCCCTAGCCCGATCATCGCCCCAACATTTTTACGAAGGCGGATAAAGGAATCCTGCCAGAATGACAGACTCGGACGATTAATCTTTTCACTATCATTATCTTTCCTGTCAACGGGTACAAATAGATCTTTCGACGGTTTGTGATGATTATCCATAAGTTACTACTCTCCTTCTGCTAGTCGAATTCTTGGATCAATGACTCCGTAAAGAAGGTCAATGACCAGGATAATTAAGATGAAAAGGAATGCGATTAGTAACGTTGTACCCATAATGATCGGAAAGTCGTTTGTGTTAATCGCTTTTACGAACTGTTCACCAATTCCTGGAACGGCAAAAATGTTTTCAATAACAAGTGTACCTGTCATCAAACCGATAGCTAACGGGCCGAGCACTGTGATTAATGGAATCAAAGCGTTTCTAACACCGTGTTTAAATACGACGCCAAATTTATTGACACCTTTTGCACGTGCTGTCGTAATATAATCAGATCCCAAAACTTCTAGCATTTCAGTTCTCATAAAGCGGGCTGCAATTGCAATCGGGAAGATGGCCAACGCAACTGTTGGTAGGACGGTATGTGCCCATGTTCCCCATAATGCAACTGGGAACCAGCCTAACTTTACACCGACGAAATATTGCAAAATTCCTGCGAATACGAAGGAAGGAATAGATTTTCCTACAACGGCGATAAATGTAGAACCATAATCAAGAAAACCGTTGTGATAGATCGCTGATACAAGGCCGAGCAGCATGCCAAGAATTGTACCGATGACCATAGCTTGTACACCTAATGTCATAGATGGACCAATTCGCTCCATGATAATTGTTGTTACTTCTCTGTTGTCGAATTGGAACGAAATCCCTAAGTCACCCTGTGTAAGATTCACGATGTAGTTGAAATACTGAACAGGGACCGGGTCATCCAATCCGTACTTTTCTAATACGACCGCTTGTTGTTCTTCAGATAATTTATCTGCAGCACTTAGGGGAGTACCTGGTAGAAACTTCATTAAGAAGAACGTAAATGTAGCGATCAAAAACATCGTTATAACCATGTAGACCAAACGTTGAAGTATATAACGTGTCATATCAACACCTCCTGTTAAGTTAAACCCTATATCTCTATATTATGGAATTGACAGAAATTTGTCTATAATTAGAAAACTTTGTTTACAGGGAAAAAGAGAGCATACGCCAACTTGGACATATACTCTCCCCCCTATTAGCTAGCCTATATGCGGTTAAAACTACTTAAACCTATTATTTACCTTCGATATAAGCATGTTTGTAAGTGTAGTCAGGTCCCATTGGGTTAGTGATTACACCTTTAACATAAGGCTTCACAAGTTTAGCAGATGCACGTTGGTAAAGAGGTACTAGGACTGCATCTTCTTGGATCAATTTCTTCTCTGCTTCAAGGAAAGTTTCAAAACGCTCGACTGGTTTTTGAGCTAGCTCATTGTTAGCTTTCTCAATCATAGCGTCGTACTCTTCATTAGCGTAACCAGTCTTGTTGTTTCCGCCATCTGTAACCCACATGTTCAAGAACGTATTTGGATCGATGTAGTCAGGACCCCATCCAGCGTTTTGGATCTCATAGTCCATGCTTGTGTCACGATCAAGACGCTCTTTGAAAGGTACAGATTGTACATTTACAGTAAGACCTTCCAGTTGCTCAAGTTGGTCTTTAATGTAAGCATCAAGGTTTTTAGCAACTTCACTGTCTCCACCAAGGTAGTTCAATTCAATTGTATCTTGACCTAGCTCTTCTTTAGCTGTAGACCAAAGCTCTTGAGCTTTCTCTACGTTATATTCAACAAGGTCTCCGTTGATTTCACGGAAGTCTTCTCCAGACTCTGGGTGTTTAACAAAGTTCTTAGGAATATCACCGACAGCTGGAAGGGAACCGTTATTCAAGATAACGTCAACCATGCTTTGACGGTCAATAACCATTTGCATAGCTTTACGAGCGTTTACGTTAGCAAGAACGTCATTAGCTTCTTGGTTAAGCTTCAAGTAGAACAACACAGGCTCTTCTTCAACGATGAATTCTTCAGAAGAACGGTATTGGTCTACGAATTCAGCTGAAAGACCAGCACGATCTATTTCACCAGTTTCATACAAGTTAACAGCTGTAGCTGTATCTTTTACAACTTTAACATTGATCTTTTCAAGTTTTACGTTTTCAGCATCCCAATAATCTTCGTTTTTCTCTAGTGTCCAGCCTTCACCATGGTTCCACTCAGTCATCTTGAATGGTCCATTGAAAGTAAGTGTATCGGCTTCAAGTGCGTATTGATCACCTTGTTCCTCAACAAACTTTTTGTTCAGTGGAAGGAAAGTACCAAATGTTGTAAGAGACTCGAAGTATGGAATTGGTTTCTCTAGAGTTACTTCAAGCGTGTAATCATCTACTGCTTTAACACCAAGGTCTTCAACTGGTGCTTCACCATTAGCAATAGCTTCTGCGTTTTTAATAACGCCGCCCATCATGTATGGACCATATTCAGATCCAGTATCAGGGTTTACTGCACGCTGCCAAGCGTAAACGAAATCGTTTGCTGTGACAGGATCACCATTTGTCCATGTTGCATCTTCACGAAGATTGAAAGTCCATGTAAGAGCATCTTCACTTACCTCGTGATCTTTTGCAATCCCTGGTTCAGGTTTAGCATCCTCACCAAGACGATAAAGCCCGTCCATAGTGGAACCAAGGAATTGGAATGCAACTGCGTCAGTCGCTAGAGATGCATCCATTGTAGGAATCTCTGCGGAATCCGTAATATTAAGTACTTGCTCGCTGTCGCCAGCGGCTTCTTCAGTGTTTCCTTCGCCTTCGCCTTCTCCGCCTTCGGAGCCTGTGTTCTCTTCTCCGCCGCCGGAACAAGCAGCTAGGAACATGCTAAGTACTAGTGCGAGTACTAGCAATAACCAATTTGTCTTTTTCATGTAGAAAATGACCTCCCCTAAAAATTTTCAAAAAATTTAATGTGGAATTTTGTCCACATATCGAATTATACAAGTTTTCTAACTATTTTGCATTAATTTTTTTCTTATATTTCTGAGAATCCCCATCATTATTACGTTTCTGTGACACAAAACGTGACTTTTTACCCAGTTTATTTTACAATTAATTTGTCAAAAAATAATTAATTATAAACCTCTATGCATAAAAAAATAACAAGGTTTTTGTCATAACCTTGTTTTATCACGTTTAAACGTTAAAGTATGTGCATGAATCATTCAAATTTTTAATAAAATAGAATTTTCTGTTTATTAATATGGTTTACAATTCCTTCAAAACAAAAATCATGCTATAATATTTAATAGTTTTGATGGAAGGTGTGATACTTTTTGAGTCTATTGCGCAATAAATGGATAGTACTTTTGTTTAATGTAATGATCGTGACCCTGCTTTTCACTGTACTAGCGCCTGTTTATGATCTGTTTCATTACATTAACCAGTTGTTCTATATCGCTTATTTCTATCTATTTGTCGGCATTCTCCTTTGGGTCATCCGAGGTGGATTTTTTGACGCTATAACATACAGCTTTAGAAGATTTTCTAATAAGATGGCAAAACAAAAAGATTATTTGGATGATTGGAAGCAAAAGCCTTTGCCTTCTCAGACGATTGAGAAAAGCTGGTTGTCATTCTTTCTATTCCATGGCGCTATGTTAATGATTGGTTTACTTGCTTTACTTGCTGTTTACTACAATATGTAATGTACTTGTCAGCATAAATTATTTAGTTTATAATAATTCCCTAAATCAATAAGGTAAGAGCGATGAGGAAGAGAAAGTACTTTTAATGATATCTTTTCAGAGAGGCTGTGGACGGTGTGAACAGTCAAGAGCATTAGAAGGAAATGGGGCTTCTGAGCTTCAAATGACGTAAATCGGCGTTAACGATCATAAGCTGACTTTTCTAAATGAAAAGTAATTAGGGTGGCACCGCGGAATCATTCGTCCCTTCCATGTTTGGAAGCGATGAGTGATTTTTTTATGCTTTTATTGGTAATAATCAATCTAAAAAAGTCCTGTATCACTAATCCAAACAAGAGCTTAGGAAAAGAAAATAAAATAATGAGGTGAAGGAAATGAAGACGATTTTTTCAGGGATTCAACCTAGTGGCACATTGACATTGGGGAATTATTTGGGGGCAATGAAGCATTTTGTTGATTTACAGGATGAGCAGAAATGCTACTTCTGCATTGTTGACGAACATGCCATAACCGTGCCTCAAGATCGGCTGAAGTTGAGAGAAAATATTAAATCACTAGCTGCGTTATATTTAGCATCAGGGATTGATCCTAATAAATCCACGCTATTCATTCAATCTGAAGTTCCAGCACACACTCAGCTTGGTTGGATGTTACAATGTGTTAGCTATATTGGTGAACTAGAACGGATGACTCAATTTAAAGATAAATCAGCAGGAGGCAAAGAAGGAGTTACCTCTGGGTTACTGACCTACCCTCCACTAATGGCTTCTGATATTCTTCTATACAAAACGGATATTGTCCCTGTAGGAGAGGATCAGAAGCAGCACCTAGAGCTAACTCGTAATTTAGCTCAGCGATTTAACAATAAATACAATGACATTTTTACTGTTCCTGAAGTAAGCATCCCTAAAGTGGGGGCAAGGATCATGTCTCTTCAAGAGCCAACTAAGAAAATGAGTAAATCTGACTCCAATCAGAAAGCTTTCATTTCTATGTTGGATGATGAGAAGAAGATTATGAAGAAAGTGAAGAGCGCGGTTACAGATTCTGATGGGATTGTGAAATATGATAAAGATAACAAACCCGGCGTCGCTAACCTCCTTACGATCTACTCCATATGCGCTGGTATTTCTATTGAAGATTTAGAGATTAAATATAAAGGAAAAGGCTATGGAGAGTTTAAGCAGGATGTGGCTGAAGCTGTTATTGCCACGCTAAAGCCTATTCAAGATAGGTATCATGAGCTAATCAATTCAGAAGAACTGGACGATATCTTAGATAATGGTGCTGAACAAGCTTCCTATGAAGCAAACAAAATGCTTAGAAAAGCGAAAAAAGCCATGGGTCTGGGACGCGTGAAGAAAAACAAGTAACTTTTAACAACCAAAAGCCAGAATTGGGATGTTAGATCCTCAATTCTGGCTATTTAAATGATGTGATTTATGCTGATTTTCTCCCTGCCAAATCGTTTCAAAGAAAGGCTGGCCTTTAATAATTTTCCCACAAAGCTCTTCATGCAGAGGGCTCCATCCTTTGCATGTTCCTTCATACAAGCGATCCCATGCTTCTTCATTGGATAACTGTTTAATATGAGAATACTGACAAGGATCCCATTCTGTTAACCAATACCTGATCTCTTCTGGATGATCGGAATTTTTCAGTTGATCCAATGCCATCATAAGAAGCTGTTTTAATTGACGCTCTCTTCTCGTTAAACCTGACATTTTACCCGGTTCTAATGAAAGGATATGATGCTCTTTTGAAATGCTTTCTTCTATTATATAGCTTTCTGGATGTTTACCTTGCACCATTTCAAAAACTAAACGTTCTTGGCGGGGAATCAACCGACTCTTTTTAACGGGCAAGGTATACCCTAATGTATCAAACACAATGACATCTTTTCCGTTCGTGACTACCGCAGCATAATCAACTGTGTGTCTTTCTTGGTTTTTCTTCAAATACGTTTTCCGATGGATATCCTGTAATAGCGACATAGGTAAGTCTTGAAGATCATTTTCAATAAAATCGAAGAGTTCATCCGTAATGAACAACAGCGGAATCTGATCAATCAACTCTATCCCATCTTCTTTACGCCATTCATGAAATCTGCAAACGTTATACCCGTTCTCTTCTCCTTCAAACCAGTTCACCCATAGATCATGCATGTATAACATCTTGGCCCCTCACTTTCATTCACTGATCTCTTTAGGTTACATTATGACCAATACTGGCTTTTTTATTCTTTAGAACCATTATTTACTAAACTAATCTTTCATGAAAAAAAGAGCGACTGAAATGAGTAATATTCCAAGAGGAAAAAAATAACACTCAACTCTGGACTGAATCAGAATGAAAAACTCCCACCAGCTCAAGCCTGCAGGAACGAGGTTCAAATACGTAATCGTGACAGTTCCGCCAGCTACTGCAAGTCCGAATCCTGTTAGAAACAACATCCAATACCACATTGCCCATCCCTCCGGCCTGTCCTCCTACTGCTATCTTATGAGGGACAACCTTCTATCATGCGTGAGATTCCAATTGTTCTACCTCTTTACTTACATACCAATTAACGGTAAATTAATGATCAGAGAGAGAGATAGATTACGAAAGGATGATCGACTTGTCGAATTCACGCCGCCTGCGGAAAAAGCGTCAAAAAAAGAGAAAGCTCAAGCTTACTCTCGGCCTTTTCGCCCTCGCCATACTACTTACTTTGGGGTACTCCGGATTTGAGTATATATCCGGGAAACAGCAAGCACTCGGGAGTTCCAGTGCGGAAGCGGAAGAAAACAACCCCCTGGCCGAAACAACAAGCAAATATAAAGATTCTTTTAATGGCGTTGATAATAAAGATCACAAAGTAAATGTGCTTCTTCTTGGAATCGATCAAAGGGATAAAGAGCTCACTCGTACAGATACGATTATGATTGCCCAGTATGATACAAAAGCCGATACAGCAAAAATAGCTTCCCTTATGAGAGACACATATGTGAATATCCCTGATCATGGATACAACAAAATCAATGCAGCTTTTGCCATTGGCGGACCCGAATTGTTAAGGCAGACCATTTCTGAGAATTTCGGTATTGAGCTTGAATATTATTCGATCGTGGACTTCGAAGGTTTTACTCAAGTCATGGACACAGTTAGTCCTGAAGGATTAGAAGTAGATGTTGAAAAAGATATGTATTATAAATCACAGGGTGGTGCCACCCACATTGACTTAAAAGCAGGCACCCAGAACTTGAACGGAGAGGAATTGTTAGGATACGTCCGATACCGCAGTGACAACCAAGGCGACTACGGACGGGTGGAACGTCAACAAGAGGTGATTAATCTGTTAAAAGAAGAGATTTTCTCTATAAACGGTGTGTTAAAAGCTCCTAGATTGATCGGTACGCTGCAACCTTATATCGATACTAATATGGGAAGCGGAAAAATTCTTAAGCTCGGAAAGGAGTACTTGATAAATCCAGTTGAGAAAGTGGAGACGCTTAGAATACCTACAGATGATAATGTGTGGAATGAGCGGAAAGAATACCCGATTGGTCTTGTACTTGCTCATAATGAGGAGAAAACGAGAAAAACTCTACAAGATTATTTTGAGGAAGAAAAAAGCTCATAAATAAAACCCGATGTCTATAAAAAAGACATCGGGTTTTTCTATTTATTAATCCGTGTATTTTTGGAAAATAAGTGACGCATTGTGGCCGCCAAAACCTAAGGAGTTACTCATTACAGCATTCACTTCCTGTTTCCGGGCTTCATTTGGAACATAATCCAAATCACAATCAGGATCTGGTGTTTCGTAATTGATTGTTGGAGGCAAAATTCCTTCATTGATGGCTTTCATGGAAATGATAGCCTCTACTGCGCCAGCTGCTCCAAGAAGGTGCCCGGTCATAGATTTTGTTGAGGATATAGCAAGCTTCTCAGCATGATCCTGGAACACTGTTTTTGCAGCGTGCGTTTCGAATTTATCATTAAGCTCCGTTGAGGTACCATGAGCGTTCAAGTAGTCAATGGCACTCGGCTCAAGGTTTGCATCTTCAATTGCTTGTTTCATTGCACGTGCAGCACCGTCTCCTTCTGGTGCTGGAGAAGTGATGTGATAAGCATCACCAGTAGAGCCATATCCTGTCAGCTCACCGTAAATTTTCGCTCCGCGTTTTTTAGCAGACTCCAATGTTTCAAGAATAAGGATTCCAGCCCCTTCTCCCATAACAAATCCATCACGATTTTTATCAAACGGGCGGCTGGCTGTATTCGGGTCTTCATTCAGTGATAGCGCACGAGCTGCTGCGAATCCTGCGAAGGACATCTTATTCATTGGAGCTTCTGTACCACCTGCAACCATGATATCGGCATCTCCGCGCTGGATAACCCTAAACGCATCACCGATCGAGTTTGCTCCCGAAGAGCAAGCTGTCACGGTACATGAGTTAATCGCTTTTGCCCCTAGAGAAATAGATACTTGTCCAGCAGCCATATCAGGAATCATCATCGGAATGAAGAATGGACTTACACGACGATAGCCTTTCTTCTGGAAAGTTTCAAATTGGGACTCATACGTACCCATTCCGCCAATCCCAGAGCCGATCCACACCCCAGTTCGTTCTGCATTATCCTCATTAATTTCAAGACCTGCATCTTCAACCGCCATGTGGGAAGCAACCATAGCGTATTGTACAAATGGGTCCATACGTCGTGCATCTTTACGATCTACGTACTTTGATGCGTCAAAATCTTTCAATTCTGCTGCTACACTTACTGGATAGTCATCTTTATTCACTTTGGTAATTTCACCAATACCAGATTGACCACTCTTAATATTTCTCCACATTTCTTCTACTGAATTACCTACGGGAGTTACGGCTCCCATACCGGTAATTACGACACGTCGTTTATCCATTATTCCAAACCTCCTTGGTTACTTACCCCATCGAAGTGCAACGGCACCCCATGTGAGTCCGCCGCCGAATCCGACAAGAACTACTAGATCGTTATCTTTTATTTTACCTGCCTTTACGTCTTCTGACAAAGCAATTGGAATGGATGCAGAAGATGTATTTCCGTAACGCTTCACTTGGGTTGACATTTTCTCTTCAGGAATGCCAAGGCGTTGTCTTGCTGCTTCCATAATTCTTATGTTGGCCTGATGAGGAACCAAATAGTCGACATCCTGCTCACTCAAACCAATTTTCTTAACGACATTCACAGAAGACTCAGGCATTTGTCTAACAGCAAACTTAAACACTTCACGTCCGTTCATGAACAGCGTATCATCTTGATAAAGATATTGACCGCCGCTTCCGTCAGACCCTAATTCGGATGATAGGATCCCTTTATCATCACTGACGGGACCAATGACAGCCGCACCTGCACCATCACCGAACAGTACGCATGTATTACGGTCATTCCAATCAGTAATTTTAGATAGTTTCTCTACACCGACCACAAGAACATTCTTATAAGCATTAGTTTTGATGAATTGTTCAGCTGTAATCACACCGTACATAAAACCTGCACAGGCTGCACTCAAATCCATTGCTGCCACTTTCCGTGCACCTAAACGATGCTGAAGCATTGTAGCTACAGAAGGGAACGGCGTATCAGGAGTTACAGTTGCAACAAGGATCATATCCAGATCTTCGGCCTTCATGTTTGCATCCTCAAGTGCTTTTTGAGCTGCTTCGTAGGCCATATCTGACGTATCCATCTCATCTGAGGCTATTCTTCGCTCCTCAATCCCAGTACGTGTACGAATCCATTCATCACTAGTATCCACCATTTTCTCTAAATCTTTATTGGTCAGAACTTTTTCTGGAGCGTAGTGACCTACGCCTAGGAATCCTGCGTTCATATATTCATCCCCTTAAAGGTAATATCTAATATCAATTCTTATGACTTGGTACTAATTTTAATTCATATTATGGTTTTCTGCAAGTCTCCCCTATATTACTGAGAGGAGACTACTGCCCACAAGATCAGCCTTTTCAGCTCATATGATAGTCTGAGGGGGGGTGCACTCATGGCTGAAAGAAATCGTCCGCCGTTCGAGCAATTTTTCAATAACTTTCCAAATGGGAATAAAGGAAAGCAAGAACAGGAGCCTGCAAGCGTTGATTGGTCCGACTTAATTACAGAAGTATCGAAAACTTGGAAATCCATTTCTCCTATCGTCAAACCAATGATGGATAAATTCAAAAAATAAAATAGACTTCGTGTCAAAGCACACAAAGTCTATTCGTTGGGAAGCTTTCCAGTTTTCATATATTGTTCGATCCAATCATCCATCTGCTTTTGGAAAGATTCAGGGATTTCGGGGCTGTATTCGCCTAGTTTAATGGCCCCGTCCTGAAAGTCAAACGTTAGCGGTTTACCGGGAAGTTCTCCTTCTACAAATCGATCCATGGCCAGATTGTAAACCACGTCTACCTTTTGGACAGTGCTCGTCAACACCGTATTTTCTGCCACAGAAGATTGATCAGATACATAACCGATTGCGTAATGTCCATCCTTTTGAACTTCATTGATTACAGGAACATTAAAAATGTCTCCTGCAGGATAAAAGACATCGACCCCTTCTTCTTCCATCTGTTCATACAGCATCCGCGCTTTTTCCGTATTTTCCCAGCTGTTGGTATAAGCGATATGGACATCTGCTTCCGAATTTTGATACATAACACCCTCATAAAAACCTTCTATTTCTGGCTGCCATTCAAACGAAGCAATAATACCTATCAAATCCGCCTCTGTCATTTTTCCTGCAACCATACCTGCGAAGAATCCCATCGCATTAGCACTGAAATTCAAACTCGTCACATTTTCTGCCGAAAACTGACCATTAAAATAAATGAACTGAACATCTGGATATTGTTTATGAAGTTGTTGAAAATGTTTCCCATAAATGTTGCTGTGACCAAATATGATATTGACGCCTTTATTGACTAAATGATCGACAGCTTGAACAGTTTGGGAATAACTTTTTATTCCTTCTTTAAAGTATATATCCACTCCATACTCATCCTGAATGGATTGTAAACCTTTATATCCTTGCTGGCCCCAGGCTTGATCGTGAATGGTCGTTTCGACAAGCATTCCTACCCGATTGGCTTGCCCGTTCCCTGATATTTGATTGCATCCAGTTAGAAGCAATAGTAGAGAGAGGAATAAGACGTATAGTGTTCTCACGTTAAGCACTCCTAATATCGCACTACTTGTATCCTCCCTTATTCTACCTTGCTTTAACACTGAAAGTAAATGTGTATGTTTACATAAGTCCTAAAGAAAGGCTTAATTCGTGGCTTTTCCATACGGCTTCAACATTTCTTCTAATTTCGCCCTCTGACTTTGCCTGATCTATTCGTAAATCATGGTCTTTTCCAATAACAAGGAAGTCGCACACTTCATTTACAAAATCTGAAATGTACACGCCATTGTTCTTAAGAACCCATTGATATAAACCGTCTGAACTATGGATGTTTAACGCGGTAAGATCCATCCATTCTCCATATAGCTCAGGCATCTCTATTCGTTTTGTCAGTGATTTATCTGCCCCCTGCTGAATAATAAGAAGGCTGTCTTCTATATTCACTCGCCACTCCTCCGGACCCGTATGGAGATGCTTCTCTTTATCTATATGATTATAAAAATGTTGAAAATTACTATTCCGCCCTACGAACATATATAAATGGTCACAAAGAAGATCATCCATATGGTCGATACCGACAACTTCATAGCCCTCTTGAAGAAGGCCTGTACTGATATGATATCCAATCCAATGAAAGCATGGGGATACGGTGATCATCATCCATCCTTCCCTCCTTCCTCATCTTTCTCATTTTATTCGCCGCCCTATAGAATGATGTTTCTAAAAGCGATTTCATATTTCTTTTTATTAAGAGTTCTGATAAGATAGAAACAGAATGTGTAAAATGAGGTGAGTAGTGATGCGGATCATTTGGACTATGATTTGGGCCTTTTTATTAAGTGCTATGGCTGTATATGTCATCAGTAATATGTCTGGAGGCCACTTTGATTTCCTTCAAGTTATTATTCTGACGGTGCTTTTCACAATAGCTGCCGTAGTTCTTGGAGAAGGTGTCATAAAGGAAGAAGAGGCTTAATAGTAAATTCCTGAAGCGTTGCTATCAGAAGATGGCAGCGTTTTTTCGTTGGTTTAAACAAGTCTTATTACATACATGGATCATTTACGAATGAATATCTTGACTTATTGCACATAAAAATCAACTAGCGATATAGTAAGGCCATGCGTTTTTCACATACTGCCATTTAGGAGGACAAACATACATGGAAGAGATATGGATACTTCTTAAATACTTATTTCTTGGAATTTTCCAAGGGTTCACAGAACCTATTCCCATTTCGTCAAGTGGTCACTTAGTCATCTTACAAGATATCATTGGAATGGAATTTGACGGTTTACAATTCGAGGTCCTTGTGAACTTCGGTTCTTTAGTCGCTGTATTAATCGTTTATAGAGACGACTTAATGCGATTAACTAAGAACGGGATTGGCTATATAATCTCAAAGGATGACCGTCAGAAGGATGAGTTTGACTTTATTGTCTATTTGATCATCGGTACCATTCCTGCAGGTGTGTTAGGCATATTGCTTGGGGATGCGATTGAAGGATTATCTACAACTCAGACCGTTGGGATTACACTCATTATCACTGGTATTGCATTGTGGCTGATTCGAAACTTGCAAGGTAGAAAGGGAGAAGGTCAGCTCAACTGGAAAGATGCAACGATTGTCGGTTTAGGCCAGGCTGTGGCGCTTATTCCTGGCATCAGCCGTTCAGGAGCAACCATTGTAGCTGCCATGTTTTTAGGAATGAAGCGTGAAACGGCACTGCGTTTTTCTTTTCTGTTGTACATTCCAGTCAGCTTAGGTACGATGCTCTTGTCTATTGAAGAATTGGTTGCCAGCGCGGATTCAGCTGGGATATGGATGGGATATACGATCGCATTTCTTGGATCTGTGGTAGCCTCCTATTTTTCTTTAAAATGGTTTATGAACGTTATGGAAAAAGGGAAGCTCAAATACTTTGCTTACTATTGCTTTATAGTAGGTGGGTTAGTATTACTCGTTGTCTTACTTTAAAGATAACTTCACTACAGATATATAAATTTTCCTTAAGGGAGCTAGTCGCATAAAGTTGACTAGCTTCTTTTTTATAGAAACTTTTATTAGTAGTTTCCCCTTCCTCCTTTACTGGTATCAGATGACGGCAATGAATCCACCTTAAAAAGACAATTATTTCGAACTCAAGTCTTCAGGTGTAGGAAGGTTAAAAATTGCGATTAGAAAAAGTCAGCCACTCTGGCTGACTTTTGTTATCCTCCGCTTACTGGAGGAATAAAGGCAATGGTGTCTCCGTCTTTCACTTCTGTTTCATTTTTTGCAAACTCCTCATTAACAGCAACCATTGAATGCTCTACGTTAGAAAGAGAATAAACTTTTTGAATAATTTCCTTGATCTCTTCAATTTTTTTCCCACTCATATTCAACTCGATACTATCCTCGCCCATCTTCTCGCGGAGCTCTGCAAAGAAAAGGATTTTGTTCATTTCATCTCCTCCTTGGATGGTATACCTGCTTTATTCTCCAACTGATCCCCGATCCACTTCTCACCGTTTTCCCAATGCTCTTTTTTCCAGATCGGTACAATTTCCTTAATGCGCTCGATTGCATAGCGACTTGCTTCATAGGAATGTGCTCTATGCGGTGTGGATACAGCGATTATGACTGCTATATCCGTAATGTCCAAACGGCCAACTCGATGTACAATAGCCGTTTTCGAATCGGGCCATTTATTATTTATCTCTTCTCCTATTTCAGCGAGTTTCTTTTCAGCCATTGGTTTATAAGCCTCATACTCCAAATAAAGAGTTCGTTTACCATGAGTAAGTTCCCTGACAGTTCCTATAAACGTATTTATTGCCCCTGCCTGTCTTCTCGTTACACGGTCGACTACCACTTGGACATCCAGCGGTTCTTCTGAAATCCAAAAATCACTCATCAGGTTTCCCTCCCTTAGCAACATGGTACACATCTGACATTCTCTTTCTCCATTCCCTCAACGTGTACACAGGAATAGAAAGATGATCTGTTAAATTTTCATTCCATGTAATAACAAACTGGATGTTCGTAAGATCCAACAATTTTAAATCGTCCGTTCGCTTAATGATCACCGCCTTAGGATAATGCTCGTATTTAAATCCTTCAACGACAATTAAATCAGGAGAAAAATTACGATATAATTCCACAAGGTGTTTGAGCGTAAATCCTTCCGGGTGATTAAGCTCGAGTTGAAATCTTCTTGGACTATCGACACCTGTCATGAACGCCCCCGACTCATGTAAACGATAACTGTCCGTTTCATGATGCATGACTTTCAACGGTTCATCGTGGCCATGGTGTTTGATAGCAGCTACCCGCTGCCCTCTAGCCGATCCATATGCGATGATTTCTGATAACAACGAGGTCTTGCCTGTATTCTTGTATCCTACGATTTGGAAGACCGGCGATTGTGTAGACATTGGCCTCTCCCCTCCATTCTTTTAAGCTAAGCGTTATGTAAAAACCCCTGCCGTACGTCGGTGCGGCAGGGGTTAAAATGCTTATCCATATTGGATGCCAAATCAATCAGGTATACCTAATGCGATTTTTGCATAACGGCTCATGCGATCCTTCGTCCATGGTGGATTCCAAACGATATTCACCTGAACTTCATTAACTTCTGGTAAATCAGCTAAACAACGTTTTACATCTTGTTCGATATGACCCGCTAACGGGCAGCCCATCGCTGTTAATGTCATTGTAACTGTAGTATTCCCTTCGTCATCTATATCGACGCCGTAGACAAGGCCCAGGTTGACAATATCAATGCCAAGCTCAGGGTCAATGACATTTTCAAGGGCACCCATAGCATTTTCTTCAAGTGCTGTACTCACATTTGTTCCCCCTTCACTATTCTTCAAAACCTATTATAAACAAAAATAGCGGTAGAATAAAATATTCTCGGTTATCATAATACTAATTCTAACCAATTCACCATTTCAAGAACAGCGAATCGACTTACTTTATGATCTCTTCCTACCTCCCGCAAGAAGCGAATGTTCTCTGGATTCTTATAGTAATGGATAGCTTTATTATAAAAATCATAAGAATGTTGGAAAGGCACAACAGGATCTACATCGCCATGCCAGAAAAAAAGAGGCCTTCCATAAAGCTTCTCCATTTGATTTGATAAATCAATTCCTTCAAGCGACTTATAAAGATCTTCTAGCTGATCCTGGTTTAGAGGAAGCGGAATACCTGTCTGTTCTACATCGTGAACCATTTTTCTTGCGAACTCAACAGGTTTAGGTGTTCCCATCATAACTGTTGCCGCTTGGATCCAGGGATACATCGTCAGGGCAGCACTAGTTGTAATGCCTCCCATTGACGTTCCGCCTACACCAAATTTCCGTTCTTTAACCAAGCCTTGGCGATCCAGTTCATCTTTTATATCTTGCAGTTCTTTTAAATTTTGATACACGATGTCCCAGAATTTGAAGTTCAATTCTTGTTTGGATAAATCTTGTTCCCTTTCACCGTGGAACGCACTATCAGGAAGGATGACGCGATATCCTTTCTGAGCAAGTAAATAAGCTAGAGGTAAATTATGTTCTTTGGCTGAAGTAAAGCCATGAAAATATACAAATGCAGGTAATGGTTCTTCTTGTTTCGATGATTCTACAACGGTAAGTACTGGAATGTTTTTTAATGTTCCCCTATAAATGCCAATCATTCTGTATTTCCTTTCCGATAAACTTTACTCTCTGTTTAAATGATAATAATAATTCTGAATTATAATGTAATCGTAACACTGCCCTTTTTAATTGGAAAGTGTTAGGTTGCGAAGTGGGAATTTCTTTACAATTTACCTGTTTTCCCGCTACACTATAACAAAATGAGGTGAAAGCAATGAACAAACAACACTTAATCGCATTAGATCTAGATGGAACGCTTCTAACTGACGATAAAGTCATCAGTACAGAGACGAAAGAAACGGTTCTTAAAGCGATGGATCAGGGACATATCGTTGTGATCGCTACTGGACGGCCACACCGTGCAAGCATTGATTTCTATCATGAGCTTGGACTGGAGACTCCAATGGTTAACTTCAACGGTGCATTAATTCACCATCCTAAAGACCATCGTTGGGACGCTATTCATTCTCCCCTTTCCATCCGAACGGCCCACAAGATTATTCATACATGCCAGGAACTTGGTGTAAAAAATATTCTTGCTGAAGTAAAAGATAAAGTTTATCTTGATCAGCATGACGAAGAAATTATGAGCATTTTTCAAACGAAGAATGATCCAATTACAGTCGGTCGACTTCAGTCGAACTTAAAAGAAGATCCGACATCCATTTTGATTCATCCTGAAGAAGAAAAAATCAAAAAGCTCCGTCAAGAATTGGATACACACGCTTCCTTGATTGATCATAGAAAATGGGGAGCCCCTTGGCACGTCATCGAAATTGTCCGCTCCGGGATGAATAAAGCCGTGGGTCTGGACAAAATCGCTCGTTATTTTCACATTCCTCAAAACAGAATCATCGCCTTTGGTGATGAAGACAATGATTTCGAAATGATCGATTATGCTGGTGTCGGGGTAGCAATGGGCAATGCTATTGACGAATTGAAAGGTATCGCCAATCATGTAACTCTTACGAATGAAGAGGACGGTATTGGAGAGTTCTTAACAGAATATTTGAAGTTAAATAAAAAAGCCATGTAAGTAAACTTTTTCCTTGATTAAAGAATCGGCTTCTTCCCATACTAAGCTTGAACGTGAAAGCGTTCAGGCTTCTTTTTATGACAGGAGGGTCTTGTCATGGAACCAGAGAAGAAAAATCGCAAGGAAAACCGCTATTCAGAAGTTCGTAAATTCGACGAAAGCGAGATGGAGCCAAAAAGGCTTTCAGAAGCAGCTCGAAAAGAAATCGAATCTGATCAGCATACGGTAGGAGGGTTTTAAAATGGCTAGAAACCTTTTTGAAAATGCACGAGAAGCGGTTAACCGTTTCACCCAAAACCGTGATGGACGTCAACCATCCCAAGAGGATATGCAAGCGGCGAAACAAGCGATTCAATCTGCATATAGCCAATGTTCTCAAGAGGAGAAACAACAGCTACAGCAGCTAGAACAACAGCTTGAGAGCCATCACCAAAACATGCGATAAACCTTGTGAAGACCAGGTCGTTTTAACGGCCTGGTCTTTATCATTCACCTAAATGAAGGAAAAAAAATCAACCATTAGACGGAGTTATTATTTTTTAGAAATGGGTATTTTAAGAATAACCCCCTAAAGATTTTCATAAGTAATGCAGAAACATCCTGAGCGCTAGTGCACGTTCAGGGCCGTTTCTGTGTTTTTTATTTTGTACATAGTTCTTCCAGACTTTCAATAACCTTTAAATTTGGGTGTGAGACAGGAGAATCATTGGATTGTATATAAATCCCCTTCATCCCCATTTCTAAAGCTGGGGCGATTTCATTCATGAAATTGTCCCCGATAGAAATGGTCTCTTCTGGCTTTAATCGATAATTATGTAATACTTCTTGAAAGATGTCTTCCGTTCGCACAGGTTTTTCCGCATTAGATATAACATCTTCGAAAATACCTTCAAGATCTATAGCTTTTAATATCCGATCTACATCATAACCTTCACTGTTTGTCACCAAAATGAGGGCTTTAGTTTTTTTCCATTGTAAAAGTGAGTTTTTTAATCCTTTTGTCTTTGTCAAATGAAACTCTTTAGATCCCATATAATCTTTTGTTGCCACATAACATTCGCGTGCGTCCTCAGTATTTACTCCATAGTGTGTGGCAGTTGAAAAAGGTAGCCACCATCCGTCCCCTATAGCAATTTTCTCATTAAAATCATAAGTTAAGGCTTCTGGAAAATATTTCAACACTTTCTTTTCAGACCACTGTTCTCCTGTCCACGTTTCAACACGGATAGCATGGTTAGTAAACGGATCAACGGAAATAATTGCATCATGCGTTCTATCATAGACCTTACCAATGGCAAGAGGGTGTTCTCCATTACGAATTGAGTCATAATCCCTTTCGAACAATGACCTGTTTTCTTTATTTAACTTCTGTTTTAAAAGTTTTGCATAATAAGTGAAGTGATCTGTATCTTCATATAACGTGCCATCTAAATCAAAAATTAACGCTTTCGCCTGGTCCAGCATGTCACTCCTCCTTGCTGTTCTTAGTGTAAACACTTGATCTTTCTCTATACGAAATTCCCTATTTTTCCAATTTGTGTTAACATCAAAACAGCATATCGCAAAGGAGTTTAGCCAATGGTCGCGATCTATATAAACGTCACTTTATTTGTTTGTCTTTTATTTTCTATTTATTATTTCTTGATGAGAAGAAAAAAAGCTGAAATCACTGGTATTAAAAGTGCTCTGCCTTCTATTTGCTTCTTCCTTATAGCCACTATTAATCTTTCAGGGATGGTCTTCAACTTATTAGGTGTCTTCAGCTGGACACTTACTATCGTACTACTTCTGCTTGGTGCCTACTTTACGAAGCATTTACCTCCAAAATCAGAAGCAAACGTTTTATAAAATTACTGGGAAAGTCAAGCGCGTTAAATAATTAGACCTGTGAAGATCAATGTACGAGCACCAGAAGTTAATCGCTTCCCTTTTAACGTCAAGTGCCTAATTTGAAAAGGCATAGCCCAGCCTGGCTATGCCTTTTCATTAGGAACGATGGTATGATTTTTTTAATGTAATGGCATAGAGGGCATGACCGAGCAGCCAATACAAAATAGCGATCCCATCTGTTAATGCAGGGGTTTCTTTTATAGCGAGAATAGTAAGCGGTACGTAGGTCGTAGCTGCCCCAGCCGACAAAATAATGGCCAGCAGCCATTGATTTCGATTCGTCGGCTTCAGGCGTTTTTCCATAAACACATACGCAAACAAAATCCCTATTACCCAGGAAATGACCATGTGAAACAGCCATTCCATCACAATCGGCCAATCAATGCTCCCGACCACAGGAATGAAATCGACATTCATCAACAGCGTATAGATCTTTTTACCAGTGACTAATTCGACATACCACATATACATCCCTAAAACGATTCCGGATGTGGTACCAATCCATATGCCCCATCGAATCATAAGCGACCTCCACGTCTGTTAATAAGCTTCTTGTTTTCTAAGTTCCCTTAGTAAATTTTCTAAAACCTGACGAAGCTCTCTATGGTCACCTTCTAACATTCTGAAGTAAAGCGCTCTTAAAAAGTGTTTGCTGTTGTTAATGATGATATCCTCTTTTGGGTCATCCCAGCTTTCTCGGTAATAAAGTAGAGTTTCAAGCCACTCTACCCGATCTGTTGGACTGATTTTTTTAAACATCATCATGACCGCTGTCACCATGCGCTCTTCTTCATCAAACAAATACGGATGATCAATCAGAAATTGATCCTTAATAATCGGCAATACTTCTTTAATCTGACTTTTAGTAATCTCGTCGCAGGCTGCTACATGGTATAACGCGTCTGCAGCGTGAGCCATGGCATGAGCCCAGCCTTTCCCTTTTACGTATCCTCTGTGGTCAGACTCCTGTTTCATATACTTTTTTAAGTTTTCCCAAACCCTGTGGATTTCCTCTTTTTTTAAAAATGGGGATTTCCGATGTTTTTCAATAATAGGTGGAATCAATAATACAGAAAAGCTTCGTTTGAATACGGCATCCTCTTCCTTTTTTGAAGTTCCTATCCGATAAAACAAGTAATTTTTATTTAAAATCGATTGTAATATATTTTTAAGCTGCTCGTGGCTATAATGGCCTCGCTCTATAAATGTTGTGAAAATCGAGTGAATCAAATCATCCCTCAATACAGGATGCACAGACCCGATTCTCTGCAGCATCATTGTTGTCAATTCTTGTAAACTTTGATTCTCAGGCAACTGAAAGTCGTTGTCCTTAATCGGTTGTAACACGTCGATTAGTCGAGACTCCATACCACACCTCCTAAAAATTGTTTTCATTGTAACACAATAATTGGGAAGTACCGTAAGATTATGATCAATTGTTTTGACTTTGGTGTTTTTTTGGTAGAATAGGAGGAGATGTTATGGAGGAGGATGCAAAATGGCAATTCAAGTACAAGAAACCCCAAACCCGAATGCACGTAAGTTTACTACAGACTCTATGATCTTCGAAGGTGACGGTAGTGTATCAGTCATGCCAGGTCAAACGAGTGAGCATAAAATCATGAACGACCTAATGGAATTAGATGAAGTCGATAATGTATTTGGTTTCCAAAACTTTATCACTGTCAACAAACTTCCTAATGCTGATTGGGACACCCTGACACCGAAAGTGGAAGGCGTACTTACAGAATACGGTTATTAATTATTAAAGAAGCCGCCACAATTTATGTGGCGGCTTTCTTCTTATTCACTAGGAAATTGCTCTAATGGAATATTGTTTACATGTATAGGCTTTCCGTCTTTTGCGCTCTCTTCAAACAATACGAGCGTCAATGTTCCATAATCAGGTAATTGTTCTGGTGATACATTAACTTCCAGTTCAAACTCTGACCACTCCGGAGCGCCTTTTTCCACTTGTACTGACGTAGGCTCTACTTGAACCATATGGCCGTCTTCAACGCTATACATAAAATTCCCTTCAAACACTCTCGCCTCTCCTTTGACAATGTAGGAGCCACTTTCACCGGAAACCTTTATATTTCTAAATGCTTCACCATTTCCATATTTCTTATTTTCTTCATTCGACTCCTCTTTCTCAGGACTGTCTTCGATCGTAAATGACTGGGTCATTTGGTAAGGTGTCGCTTCTAATGATTGATCATTGATGGAATCAACCAAAAAAGTAATCGTTGCCTCATAATTACCTTTCTCTTCAATACCTGTCCACGTTTCCGTTGCGGATAGGGCTTCCCCCGCTGGGATTTCTTCAGTTGTCAACCCCTGTGCGAACATCTTATCAGCAGAGAATGTGTAAACACTTTCTCCTTCTTCGTTCTCAACTTTCACTTCATATTGCTGACTTGAAGTAAACCCTATAATTAGAGGGTCCTCCCCAGTATTTTCTAAGGAAAAATCAAACTTCGCCGTATCCTCTGTTGTCTCAACCTTTGCATCCATTTTCAGCTGGCTGATCAATGATTCCATATTGATTTCCGGCTCCTCTGCAGCTTCATTTTGTTCCGTATTTTCTTCACCGTTCGCTTCTTTTGTTTCTGATTTTGATCCGCAAGCGACTAAAGTAAGAATCATAATGCCCACCATGATGATCCACAGTTTCTTCATAAGTTCACTCCTCTAAAGTTCCTATTTATAAGGATTAGTCGGTTGTATTACAAAAAGGTTACAGTTATCGATCATCTTTTCTGAAGAAACCGAAAATCCCTGTGGTTTGAACGATGTTTGTAAAGGCATATGGATCAACTTCATGAATGATATGCTGCAGATCGTATAATTCATATCGAGTAATAACCATTACAAGCATATTCTTGTCCTGCTGCGTGAAAGCACCTTTAGCTGGAAGTGTTGTAATCCCGCGAACCATCTGGGCATGAATCGCTTTTTCCAAGTCCGCCGCTTTCGTTGTAATGATCATAGCTGTCAGTTTCTCGTGACGAGTATGGATCGCATCAATGACCCTTGTAGTTACATAGAGAGTCAATAACGTATAAAGGGCGTTCTCCGGTTTATATAAAATCCCGGCAATCACAATGATAGCCCCGTTGAGGAATAAGAAATAAGTCCCGATTGGACGATCCTTCATTCTTGATAGGATCATTGCTATGATATCGAGTCCTCCCGTGGAAGCACCCCACTTCAATGTTATTCCAACGCCAAGGCCACCAAGGACACCCCCGAAGACAGCGTTCAAAATGATATCTGATGAGAGCTGCTGAACTGGAATCAATTCAAGAAAAAGGGTAGTAAATGCGACTGACACAGCACTGTAGATGGTAAAACCTTTTCCAACTTTATACCATCCTAAAATGGCTACCGGTATATTAAGAATGAATAAGATCAAACCTGTACTAAGGCCAGGCACACCTAGAAAATCTGTAAAAATACTAGTAAGTAACTGTGCAGTACCAGTGAATCCACTCGCATAGACATTTGCTTCTATGAGGAAAAGATTCAAGGATACTGCATTTAACACGGCTCCTAAAAGCACGATAACTATTCGTTTAAGTTCGAATGTAAACACGGAACAACCTCCCTAACCAATCTTCTCTTCTTTTTTTATCACCGTACACGTGCAAAATCAAGTCCACATTTGTTTATTTTGTCACATTATGTCGCCCTCTTAAACATATAAGGTTTTATTTTGACTATTTATAGGCATTGAGGCTAAACTGAAGACAGAATAAAAAGATAGAAGGTGACTATTAATGAATGTACAAATCTTGTGTGATTCTGGTTGTGACCTATCGAACGAAACGTTGGAAGCATTGTCCCTTGAAATGCTGTCTCTAAAAGTGACGATCAAGGATGAAGAATATGAAGATGGGAAAACCATCTCACCGTTTCAAGTTTATGAGAGTATGCGTAGCGGCGAAGTACCGAAGACTTCTCAAGTATCACCTCAGGCCTTTCGTGAAACCTTCATTAAATATGCGGAGAAAGACCAGCCCTTCCTCTATTTCGCTTTGTCTTCCGAATTGTCCGGTACATATCAAACAGCCAAAATGGTTGAACAGGAAGTAAAAGAAGAATACGAAAACGCAAAATTTGAAGTCATTGACACAAAAGCGGCATCTTTAGGTTATGGGCTTGTTATTATGAGAGTCGCTGAACTAGCAAAACAAGGTCGCAGCTACGAAGACATTTTAGAAATCGGACAATATCATGCCGACCACATGGAACACATTTTTACCGTGGACGATTTAGAATACCTTTATCGTGGTGGACGCGTGAGCCGAACGGCAGCTTTTGTCGGAAGCCTGCTTAAAATCAAGCCGCTTTTACATATGGAAGATGGAAAGCTGGTTCCACTTGAAAAAATAAGAGGCTCAAAAAAACTTTGGAAGCGAATGGTCGAAATTATGGGTGAACGCGGCAAAGACTTCGAGCATCAACGGATTGCAATAAGTCACGGAGATGCCTTGGAAACCGCTGAACAACTCGCAGATATGATACAGCAGGAGTACAATGTAAAAGATATTCATATTGATATGATCGGGTCATCGATCGGGGCTCACGCCGGACCAGGAACGATTGCTCTTTTCTTTTTAAACGACACATATCAATAACTATACCCCAAAACCTGTAACGAAATCCTCCTTAAGACGTCTAATCCCAAAAGAACTGTTGTTATTGGGTAAAACTTATAAGGGGGTCTTTTCGTGTTGAAAAAAACAAAGTGGTTTCTATTCGTGTTGCTTAGCTTTACTCTCATCGGCTGCAGCAGCGGGGAGGACCAATCCGCCGAAGAATCTACGGCAGACAGTAGTGATTCTTCAGAAGGAGCGACATCTGAAGAAGCAGCGACAAACGGTTTGTCTGAAACACCTGAATCAAAAGAGACATCTAAGGTGATTCCAGAGAATACGAATGATAAAATGATGGTTTACGAAGCTCATATAGAGCTTGAAACAGAAGATTATGATCAGTTTTATCAGAGTTTACAAGAAAAAATGGATGAAACAGAAGCGTATATTGTTGAAACAAATATCCATAAAACACCGCAAGGGAATCGCGAAGGCCATATTCGCCTGAGGGTGCCACAAAGTCATTTCGAAACACTACTGACAAGTTTCAAAAACATTAGTGATACTATACAATCCAGAAATGTTTCCGGCCGGGACGTAACGAAAGAGTATGTAGACTTGGAGTCCCGTTTAGAAGCAAAAAGTAAAGTAGAAGCTCGTTTACTTACTTTCTTAGAACAAGCAGAAAAGACAGAAGATTTAATTAAGGTTTCACAAGACCTTGAACGTGTTCAGGCTGAAATCGAGACTTTAAAAGGCCAAATGAATTACTTAAAGAATCAGAGCGATTTTTCCACCATTACCGTAAGCCTAACGGAAACAAAAGTCGTTGTCCCTAAAGTTGATAGTCAGGAATTGAACACATGGGAAAAAACAAAGCAAGCTTTCTTCAGTTCCGTAAACGGACTCGTTAGCTTTTTCTCCTGGCTATTTATTTTTATAATCGGGTACTCCCCACTGATTATTTTGTTCATGGTCATCGGCCTGCTTATCTGGCTCTGGCTGCGAAAAAATAGAAATCGAGTGAAGGAAAATTAAATTTAGACAACCAAATTTCTTGTAGAAAAATTCCCCCTTTTTTCTGCAAGGAATTTTTCATGACCTTACAAAATGTACATTCATTCCTCAGATTCAAGATTTATACCCATATAGTGAATTCCACCCTTTTATTAGTAGATTCGCCCTCCACAATCTATTAAAATTTCATAGAATATAGTGCTGGACCAGCTAGCCAAGGGTAGAAAGGGGGATGGATTATGGTTCAATGTCTATCTTGCAATATCCCTCAGACTGTAAGAGTTAATGAGCAGCATGCCTTTCAAGTGTGCGCACTTACAGCAGATTTAGTTTGTGTAAATGCCAGTATTGTCGCCACATTAGGAAATCCTTCTCAGAAAGATGCCTTTGAACTGTATATGTACACCGAAGACCAGTTTGTTCCTGTATCTTTTAATGATATCGGTGTTTTCATTTACGAAGAGCCTACAATCAATAGCTGTGCTCTCCTGTTCATTACATTTAAAGAAACAGGGAAATACAGATTTCAATTGGATTTGGTTTCCGAAAGCGGCAACTTGCCTCTTGCTGATCTTTCATTCGAAGTCAATGTCATAAACGAGCTGGAATAGCAAAAAAGAAGCGAGCCCGGGAATTCGGACTTGCTTCTTTTATGGTTAAGATTGATTTGTTTTTCTATTTTTTAAACTTATAGCTATAACAGCTATAACAAAAAGGGACAGGACTCCTCCTACAAAACCGATAAACAGCCAATTGTAGCCCCGGTCCTGCTCTACTAGAAAGACATCAGCCGTTTCTCGCTCCATACCTAATCGGTAAACGCCGTCTTTTTGCTGCCGTATAATTCCATCTTGGATTAAACCCGTTAATTGCTGATCATCCTCCAAGCTCGTTAGCTCTGTTGATTTCGTTTCTTTAGCATTATTTATAGCAATAATCATCGTCTGTTCTTGGTATGTACGCTTAAAAACAGCAAGTCCATCTTTATTGTACATTTCCACAAAATCGCCGCGTGTCAGAGCTGGAAATTGGTCTCTCATCGACGTCAACTTTTCGATACGTCGCTTCAGTTCTTCATCTTCTGCTTTGAAGTTCATCATAGGTATGCTTGAAGGGTCTCCTCCATCATCTAATGGAACTTCAGATCCAAAATAAAGCACCGGAATCCCTGGTGACGTGAATAAATAAGTAAGAGCCAGTTCCCATCGAGTGATCGGGTTCAGCCCTTCTTCTACAGCTAGATGAGTAAAGCGGGGAACAACAGGACTGTCCATATAATGTAAGAGCTGGTCTGAGTTTGAGTATTTATCACGGTTTTCTTCCCATATATCATATAAATTATCCAGTGATCGTCCTGAAGAGGCAAACACTTCCCGGATACTTTCATTTAGGGCCGTATCAATCCTTCCGCTTACTTCAGCTGAACTATCCGCCGCAATGAAAAAGTTTTCGTTCTCTAAGGCGACTTCGTCCATAAGGGTTTGGATAAACTCTGGAGAGACCGATGATGCGTCAAAGAGCTTAAATGCATCTACTCCTGTTTGGTTTTTCCAGAATTGCGCTGTTTCAATTAAGTATTGTTGGACGTCAGGGTTGCTTGTATTTAAAGCACGCGTTTTTTCTAGCCAAGGATTTTGGTTTTCCTCTGCTCCATCCTTAAACCAATCTGTCTTCGATTGATCCTCCAGCCAAGGGTGTTCGGGACTCGTGTGTCCTATCACCAAGTCAAGCATAACCTTCATATCCCGCTTATGTGCTTCTTCTATGAGCCGTTTGACATCTTCTACACTTCCAAAATGTTCTTCCACTTTGCGGAAGTCCTCAATCCAATATCCATGGTACCCTTTCTCACTGTTCGCCATAATCGGGGACAGTTCGATAGTTGTAAATCCAAGTTCTTTTATATGATCCAACTGATCGATCACTCCCTGGATGTCACCTCCATGGTAAGCCTCAGGGTTACTTGTGTCGACATTCTCATTATTTTCGACACTGCCGTTCATGAACCGGTCGACCATTACATAGTAAATACTTTCATCCTGCCATTTTCGTCCTTCTTTTTCAACGGCTCCTACGGGGAGGGCGTATAAAAAAAGTAACGGGACCATGAGAACGATTATTGATTTTCTCATTACCGCTCCTCCTTCGAACATTTATGCTAACCCTTCTAGAGTATCCCTTTTGGCGGTCTACCGTCAATTGAATCTAGCCCTTTTGGTAGCGAATACATAAATTAGTCACATTTGATAAATCAAGCAGTTATTTAGAAAACTTGATTTCGACTCGAGTTGTGAAGTTTCCGTTTCCGTGAATAGAAGTAGGAGTTTTCGAATGCGGAAACATCTAGAAGGAAGACATGATCGAGATTTAACTTTTCAATCCCATATGGAACGGAACGCTGAAAAAGCTTTAAATAGACTTATTAGTGTTATTTATGGAGTACTTTCATTAATTGAATCCAATATTTCCGTTTGATATGAACACTATCAGGTCATGAAAACTCAAGCTGATTTTAGATGGTCCGTTCATCAGAGGACTTATGGGTTGGCTGGAAAACGGCGATACTCTCTTCGGAGAAGGGACTAGGCTAGAGACCACAAGGAGCACAGCGACTGAGGAGGCTTGCCAGTTCCCCCACAGGAAAGCGAGTCGTTTTCCAGCCAACCCTCTCCCATATAACGTAACGGACCGAAGATAATCTGAATAAAAATACCGCCCTTTAGGACGGTATCATATCTTCTATAATCGAATGTTGTACGTCTTGAGCCAATAGTTGATCTGACACAAGTGAGCGATTAATTGTGGGCCAGTCATGAGCTGGCCGAACCAAGGCGTATCAATTGATTTCCCTTCTGAGTCATTCAACTTCCGAATTCTATTGCGATCAAACAAATCAAAAAGCGGAGCGTTCGAATCTGCTAAAATATCATTCATCCACGTGCATACGGATTTCGTATAATCAGGGTGGAAGGTTTTCGGATAAGGGTTCTTTTTCCTGAACAATACTTTATCCGGTAAAACCCCTCTTAAGGCTTGGCGAAGCAACCCCTTCTCCTGATTATTGTAATGTTTCATGTTCCACGGGATATTCCACGCATACTCGACAATCCTATGGTCACTGAAGGGCACACGTACTTCGAGACTTGCGCCCATACTCATCCGGTCTTTTCTTTCTAATAGGGTTTGCATGAACCAATTCATATTTAAGTAAAACATTTGCCTATGCTTTTGAGCTGCTTCGTCCTCCCCTTTGAGAATCGGCGCTTCATCTACCGTTTCCTGATAGCGACGAAGCATATAAGCTTCGATATCTACGTCCAAGTCACTTCTAACAAGAGAAACACGTTCATCCAATGACCGGATCCATGGAAAGCCTTTTCGCTCCTGGTCCTCTTTTCGGTAGTACCAGGGGTAGCCACCGAAGATTTCATCTGCACATTCTCCTGAAAGTGCCACTGTTACGTGATTCTTGATTTGCTCACAAAACCACAAAAGTGAGGAATCCACGTCTGCCATGCCCGGTAAATCTCTAAGCTCAACAGCACGTTTTAGTCGATCGACTAAATCGCTGGTTTCTGCCCGCATGACCGTATGATCGGTGTGGTTTTCTCTGCTGACAAGATTGATATAAGATTCATCACGATCTGGTTGGAAAGCATTCTTCTTAAAATATTTTTCTTGATCTTTATAATCAATCGAAAAGGTTTGCAGACTCCCTTTTCCCTCTTTTTTATATTTTTCTGCAGCTACAGCAGTAATTGCACTCGAATCTACTCCTCCAGATAAAAAGGTACCTAACTTCACGTCCGATACAAGCTGTCTTTCTGAGGCATCAATGAAGAGTTCCCTGACTTTTTCAACGGTCTGATCAAAGTTATGCTCATGAGGTTCACTGACGACATTCCAGTAGCGATCAATTGAAAGCTTCCCTTTTTCCCAAACTGCCCTGTGACCAGGACGTACCTCATGGATTTGATCAAAGACCCCATGCCCCGGTGTTCGGGACGGTCCTAAAGAAAGAATTTCGTGGATCCCTTCCTCTCCTACTTTCGCTTCAACTTCTGGATGGGCGAGGATGGCTTTCATCTCTGAGGCGAACAGGACTCCTGACTTGTGATCACTGTAAAATAGGGGTTTAACACCGAGGCGGTCTCTAGCCAAAAACAGACGTTTTCGATTCGTCTCCCAAACGCTGAAAGCAAAAATCCCATTCAAATGTTTTACGCAGTCAACGCCCCACTCCATATAGCTGATCAGCACGACTTCCGTATCAGAATGGGAGGTGAAACTCCATCCTTTCGCTTTCAACATATTTCTTACGTCATCTGTATTATAAAGCTCTCCATTGTAGCATAAGACATATTTTTCATCCCTTGCTTCTCTTACCATTGGTTGCTTTCCTCCGGCTGGGTCAACGACGATCAACCGCTGATGGCCGAAAGCAGCTGGACCTTCCATCCATTTTTGATAATCATCTGGGCCGCGATGACGCAGTGTATCAGCCATTCGGTCTAATATGGGTGCTTTTTCATTGATCTTATGTTGATAATCGATCCAACCAACAATGCCACACATCTAGCCTCACCATCCTTTATTTACAAAAGATAAATCTCTTTAGTACATAAAAAAACCATCATAACTCAGTTTATGATGGACCTTATCCCTCTATGAATTTTTTTAACAAAAGGCTTGACTTTTTAAGTGAGAATGATTATCATTTTAATTGATAATAGTTATCAGCCCGTTATCCCCCAAATAACGGCTCAGTTCGAAGCACAGACATAATAGCTGTAACCTACAGCCCCCCTTTTTATTAAAAACGCTGCATGCTTAATAGCATGCAGCGTTTATTTTATACAGGCAGTATACCTGCTGGTAAGAAGCCAAATCCTAAGATCAGCGCAAGAACGGCTGCGATGAACAATTGTCCCCACCATGCAGCAGCTGGCTTTTTCTTCTTGTATTTAATTGTCACCATTTCCATTGCTGCAATTGCCCATAAGCCAACAAGCACCTTGATGATAACAAGCGCCCCATAACTTGAGTAGCTCGCAAATAAGGAGCCTCCAGAATAAAGAATCAACAAATAGTCCAAGCGCAAAATCATGTGAGAAATCTTTGCTGCTTTTTCATTACCAGCTCGCGTAAACGTTGTTGCGAGTGCCACTAATACGAACGCGATTACCCATGAGGTAATATGTAAGTGTGCCACGAATTTTCCTCCTTTACTTAAATCATCTACGGATATAATAATACCATGACAGGAGGAGCGATTCCTAACTAAAAGTCCGTATGGATAATTTTTTTGAGTCGTAAGAAAATTAAAATTAAACCTGTTATAATGGATGGAGATTTAATGAAATTGGAGGGATACCATGGTTGTTTCAAGTCAACAAATTATCGATCAAACGCAAGAATATGGTGCAAAAAACTACCACCCGCTTCCAATCGTCATCGCTAAAGCGGATGGTGTATGGGTAGAGGATCCTGAGGGTAATCGTTATATGGATATGTTAAGCGCTTACTCAGCAGTGAACCAGGGGCACCGTCATCCACGTATTATTGAAGCCTTGACGGAACAGGCCAGCCGAGTCACATTGACCTCAAGAGCTTTTCATAATGATCAGCTCGGTCCTTGGTATGAAAAGATTTGTAAGATTACGAATAAAGAAATGGCTCTGCCAATGAATACTGGTGCAGAAGCGGTCGAAACAGCCATTAAAGCAGCAAGACGCTGGGCATATGATGTGAAAAAAGTTGAAGAGGATCAAGCAGAAATCATCGCTTGTACGGGAAATTTCCACGGCCGTACAATGACCGCGGTCTCTCTTTCTTCAGAAAAAGAGTATAAACGCGGATTCGGTCCGATGCTTCCTGGAATTAAACTCGTACCCTATGGAGACGTAGAAGCATTAAAAGAAGCCATTACAGAAAACACCGCTGGGTTCATCCTAGAACCGATCCAAGGAGAAGCTGGAATTGTTATGCCTCCAGAAGGTTTCTTGAAAGAAGCTTATAATGTGTGCCAGGAAAATAATGTCCTGTTCATCGCTGATGAAATCCAGGCAGGGCTCGGACGAAGCGGTAAAATGTTCGCCTGTGATTGGGAAGATGTAAGCCCTGATGTGCTGATCTTAGGAAAAGCGCTTGGGGGAGGAGTATTCCCTATTTCTTGCGTAGTTGCTAATAAAGAAGTGCTTGGCGTCTTCAACCCTGGGTCCCATGGCTCTACTTTTGGCGGAAACCCACTCGCATGTGCCGTATCTGTAGCCTCCCTGGAAGTGATTGAAGAGGAAAATCTCGTCGACCGCTCCCTTGAGCTTGGGAATTATATGATGGAGGAATTGAAATCCATTGATAATCCGAAAATTAAAGAAGTGCGAGGCAAAGGTCTTTTTATCGGAGTTGAGATGACAGAACCTGCCCGCAAGTACTGTGAACAATTGAAAGAAAAAGGGCTGCTATGTAAAGAAACCCATCAGAACGTTATCCGTTTTGCTCCTCCACTCGTGATCGAAAAAGAAGACCTCAAATGGGCAATTGATCAAATAAAAGCTGTATTAAGCTAATATCAATGACAAAGGTGTCACCTCTAACGAGGTGACACCTTTTATTCTCTATTCGGCTGCTTCTTCCAACGAAGCAATTTTTTTATGGCCCCACGGGGCGATGACGATCTCAACAACCGATTCTCCAATGCGCTCTTCGTAATATTCTCCTGTATTCTCTTCAACATAATAGCGATTTAGGCCAATATCGACCTGATACGTTTTATTCATTTCATCGTGCCACAGATAACGTGCACGTAGAACAGTCTGGTTTTCCTCTGCTTCCTTCCAAATTTTTGAGGCTTCCACAAGTTCGTAAACGCCTTCATTATTGGATTCCAGCAAAAGAAATACACGATCTCCTCGTTCTAACTCTTTTTCAACAGCCCATTGTTCTTCAGGGATTTGTTCAACTTCATAAGATAAAGCTACATAGTCCCCATAAAATGGATCCCGGGGGTCAACAGGAGCCGTTTTAAGCTTAATTGTCTCACCCATGGCGTCCATGACGTAAAAAGAAATGGACATTAACGAAAGGAAAAGAATTTGTAAAAAGACGATAAGATAAAAAATCCACCGTTTCATCATGCTTCTCCTCCTTTATGAAACTGTCTTCGTTTTCTTTCAAGGAAGAAGCTAAGAGCAAATAGCAGAATCCCACCGATAAAGAAAAACAAAGAACGGTTCATGAAATCCCACGCAAGCTGGAAATAGGCGAGGAGTGTAGTGACTAAAAAGGCTACAGTCCCTTTATTAACCCACCGTACAACCTCCTGCTGGTACCCTGAAACCAGCCACATAAGGGCATACCCGAACAACAACACAAGCGACAAAACGTCTCCAAATCCGAATCTGAAGACTGGGACAAATAAAATGAGATCGATCCAATAGTAGTTGTTTGGGCTAATCGCTGAGCGAATCACAGCAAATACAAACAACACCGCCCATACAATGAAGAAATAGAAAGAGGATTCATTCTGGGCGAACCAATAATCGTAACCAAGGAAAAATACTTGCAAGATATTGAGTACTAATATCGACAGGATTGCCGAAGATTTGAAAATCCGAATCTGCCCTTTTCGAACAACCAGATCATCCAGTAAATACAAGGCTAAAAATAATACAATTAACCAGTAATAAGGAAAACCCTCACTGAACACGAGGACAAGGCTGTGAATGACGTAAGCAATGGAAAATACGAGAGAAGCCATAGTTAGCTTATTCTTATACACGACCCATCCGAGCCCGAATAAAAATAGAACACCAAGCCATAAGTGATAAGACTGAAAAACGATTCCGCTATATACTTGACCTATTGTTGTGATAACCACAGTCGCTATAAAAAATGTCCAATTCTGATATAAGAAATACAAACTTGACCCGGCTAATGCCCAAACAAAAAACGGAAAGGCACTAAATGACGTATAATGGTACATCTGCCCTGTCAAGAAAATCCCTGCACCGAAAATCAGTAAAGCTGTTAAGATCAGGCTTGTGCCTAAACGATCTGCACGTTTCCGACAGGCATACTCTCCTCCCAGATAAAATAGGAGCATTGAGCCAATAATGATCCCCATACGTGATAAGTCGTGCATCTCAGTCCAGTTGGAAGCAATAAAAGTTAAAAATCCTAATCCTATGAAAATAGCAGCAAATGTAAGTAAAACCGGTTTATTTTGCTTTTTTGGATATTGTTCAATTAATTGATCGCGCTGGGTTTCAGAAATGATATGTGCTTCTACCCATTTTTTGCTTTCTTTTATGATCTGGTCGCGATTCATTTCGCTGACCCCCTCTGTTATGAAACTGCTTTTTGTTTCCGTCTTAACGGCTGTTTTGTTTTGTACGTCAACGAACGCCAAACCCATTCAAGCGGTCCGTACCGATACTTGGTCAGCCAGGCTTTACTCGCATACACTTGTAGAGGAAAGACGATGACCACAATGATCATACTCCAAATAGGCGGAACCTTTGCATACAATCCGAAACCCACGGAATAAAAGAGTAAAAAACTGATCAATGATTGGAAGATGTAGTTAGACAGAGACATCCGCCCCACCCAGGTTAATGGATGCACAATTTTGGAACCCATTTCCGACCTGAACAATAGAGTAATAGATAGAACATAAAAAATGGCCGAAGCTGTTCCTCCTACATTATCCTGCATGAGGTCAAACCATTCTGGATTCCCAAAGAAATAAGGCCCGGCTTTGAACACGAAAAATAGCAAACCAGTCAATAACCAGACTTTCTTTATAGAAGACAGATGCTTTTCCGGTTGATGCAGCCAACGCTTCTTACAAACATAGAGACCGAACAAGAACATGGGAATTAAGCTTAGTGCAAGAAAGGGAAGATTAGCAAATTGATTCGCATAATACCAGTCATCTGCATTTTGTTGCCAAATATTCAGTAAACTTCCCTGTCCGTAATTTGTGATAGCTTCTTGAATCAATGGTCGGTTTACCATTCCTTGTAATTGGTCTCTGAACATATATAAAGAGAATGTCAATGGAAGGACTAATATAGCAAGCATAAAGTAAGCCCACACTAATATCCAGCCCTTTGAAACATTGAAAAAGGCGAACAATACCATCCCTAGCACACCGTAAGATAAAAGTATATCTCCGTGCCAAATGAGAAAAGCATGAATCAAACCGAATCCAGTCAAAATCAATAGCCTTCTGAAAATGACTGGGCGGTAATTTATATTTTTTTCATCCAAACGCTCCTTCATCATTTGCATGCCAAAGCCAAACATAAAGGAAAACAAGGTATAGAAGCTTGCCTGGAAGAAAATATCCACGATCGCTTGAACCGTATGGCTCAATGGAGAGGGCCAATATTCGGCAGCTCCTCCATATAAAAAATAAGGAGCATTGAAAGCTGGAACGTTGACCATAAAAATGCCTAAAATCGCAAGGCCGCGTGCGGCGTCAACCCAGCTCAACCGCTCCGATTCACGTAATGGTGAAGCTGATGATTTCATTTCTATTCCCCCTATAGTTCCATTTTACTTTGATTACGTAATGAAGACAATTGCGTTTCATAAAATGAAGAAAGGAGTTTTTCTTATGCCAGCGAAAGTCGGAGCCGTTGAAGTAATCAGTTTATCTTCTTCAAGTATCTTTAATATCGGCGATGTTTACAATATGGCTCCGCAAGCATGGGCTAAAACCTTTGCTGGAGGCGGGTCGTTCAATACGGGAAATGGTCTACGCATCGATTTGAACCGTTCCAATACGTATGTGAATGACCAGGAAGTGATTGATCAATCCATTGCGAATAACACTTAGGAGGCAATTCCTATGAATATTACCGTACACCAGTCCATTTGCATTCATGTGTTAAGAATAGGGTCTGTAGCAAACTCCTCCGTTGTACAGATAGGAAGTTCAGGCGTCATTCAGGCTAAAGCTGACTTATACAATACAGGCGGCTTTTTGAAGCCCGCTGAATTAGCTCAGCCTGTTGAGGGAACGGTTACCTTCCCTGGAGAAGCCGAAGTCTCTCCTCTTGTCCCTCTTTCCATAACATAGACCTTTTTCCAAGTGCATAGAAATGAAGAGAAGGGGGTGATCCGAGTTGAACAACTACTATTCCTGGCAGTCATACATTCAACAAATGATGCAGCAGATGGAGCAGCAAAGGCTGTTGATTGAACAGCTACAAAAAAAGATTGAGGAGATGCAGTCCAACGATAAGCCGACAACCGTTATAGAAAGAATCGAATATCACTTTGACCAGTTGAAAATAGAAACTCTTGAAGGGACCCTTCAAATCGGACTAACACCCAACGGAGCAGATGTTTCAGAATTAGGGGAACTTTACGCGAACCAAGGCGGGCCTCCACAGGATTCGGTACTACACTCCCTTCAGGAATATATGACGACAGACATTCCGATGTGGATGGATAAATACGTTAGAGATCATGATATCGCAATCAGTGATGATCATAAACAACATATGATTACTGATGTGAGAAAACAACTCCCTCAGCGGATAGAATTTTATAAAAACCAGGACCCTGAAATAGATGAGACGAACCTGCTTCACCAAATTCAAACAGAGATACGTCAGTCGATGGCTCAATATTTTGATTCCTATCAAGGAGATGGTTAGATGATTAATCATATTGTCCATAATTACGGACTTCATATTGGAAGAATCCGTGTAACCGGTGTTTCCTCCTCTTCCGTTCTTCTAGTCGGTGACAACAAAACCATCCGTATGCAATCCTTTTTTGATACACCTCCGGAATCCCTAATCATCGGCCCATATACATCACTTGAAGAAGAAGCAGTCGTTGATATGGAGGAAGAGATCCCAAATGATTAAACGCATGGTCTATGTAGATCGTATCGAGCTGATATCTGTGTTGATTGCTTCTGTGGCCACCATTGGGGATGTTTATCGAGCAGCACCAAGATCAAAAGTCTTAGCTGTTCAAAAAGAAGGACCGGAATTCATATCAGGTCGATTCAAATTTGAAGATTACCCTATCTTCTCCCGTGAAAGTTCACCTCCGCTTCCTCCCATCACTATCAATACCTACACGTACCATACCAGTCCAATTATTGTAGATGAGATTGACGTAACAGGTGTGTCTACAGCAGGGGTTTTCCAAGTGGGCGGTATCGACCATATCGATGCTCATTCAAGGACAAAACATTTTCGTATTTTACAAGATGGAGAACCCTCTTAGTTTTTTCGCATAGGCTATAAAGATATCTATAAATCGCACGAACTTTATTTTAAGGAGGCGGTTGTTATGCCGGCCATCGTCGGTCCCATCAGTATAAACAGCGTTGGCGGTGGTGTCGTCAATTTCGGAGACTCTTTTTACCTGTCTCCAAAAAGCACCTCAAAAACAAACTCAGGCTCTGGAGCTTTGAATACAGGAAACTGGATTATCACGAACAATGGACTGAGCTCTACAAATCCATTCGATCCGGATGGCGCTGATCAGAACATTACAGCTAATGCATAGTTTTTTGGTTAGTAAATTCCGTTAGGGCATTACTAGTAGGAGTTAGGGTGCTATTAAGATCAGTAAGGACGTTACTTTATTGAGTTAGGGCGCTCTTGTTATCTGTTAAGGCTCTACTTTCATCAATGAGTTTCTTATCTTAAATTAAACCCCTTATCGTTAAAAAAGCAAAGAACCTCTGGCACCAAGCCAGAGGTTCTTTGCTTTACTTTCTTTTTCTTCGATTCGACTTTCTTGTCGTAATTCTTTTTTCAGGGTCCTGCTTTTTCACCCATTTGATATACTTCCGCACATCAGGATGATCTTTCAAACGTTCTAATGTGTGGTAAAATGCCGCCAGCTCTTCATTGGTAAACAGAGCATGAATCTGCCGGTGGCAGGCACTGCACAGCAGGACTGTGGGCCCTTCTACTCCCCCGTATTGCCTTGGAATGAGATGGTGCTCCGTCGTTGTCACTGGAGAACGCTCACAAAGATCACACACTTCTTCCACTGTTCTCTACCTCCACTGATAAAGCTCCGTTAAAGAAGTAAAGACTGCTTCTTCGGACAGGCTGCTTCCAGATCTTTTCAAGAGCGGTTCGATATAGTTGGACTTGCGTTTGATATCGCTCGCGCAAAACGAGCTCGATTGATTCCTCTCCTTCTGGAAGCTGATCCGATTTATAATCAAGGATCATCCAGCCATCTTCATAAGGGATCATGGCATCAATGACACCCTGGATAAAGACTTGCTCATCTGTTGGTTCTTTCCAATCTCTATAGACTTCATTCGCAGGCAGTGTCAAACTGAACGGAACTTCACGTTCTACTTGATCTGCTTCCATAACAAGTTTTCCAATAGGGGTAAGGAAAAACTTAGTAATAGAATCGACATCAATAACATCAGCTTCATCTCTATTAAGGATTTCTTTCAGGACTAAATGTTCAACAAACTCCTCTACTTCAGAGGAGGACATTTCTTTAGTAAAAGGAATGTGCTGCATAACCGTGTGCATCGCACTCCCTTTTTCTGCTGCCGTCAGCTGTTTATCTTGCTGCATAAAACGCGGACGACGAACAATCGGTGCACGATAAGGAACTAGCAGCTGATCACTAGAGTATTCATCCTTTGTTTCCCTTTGCCGCTTGATTTCCGTAACGGTCTGCTTCGCCCTTGATGTAGCTGCCTTCTCGTGGGGATAAACAAAGTCTAGCCTCTCAACGATTCTTGCATCATGTTCTTCCTCAATAGTTACAGGTGTCCACTCTTTAACCGCCTGATGCAGCTCTTCATCCCGCATTTCTTTCAGCTCATCAATAACTGCGAACTCACTGCCATGGGCAATTTCCACTTGCCATTCTGATTCATCCTCATGAATTTCGTCGGCTGTTTCCACCTGGATTTCTCCACGCAGATTTTCCGTGTGATGATGACGAATTAACGCCGGGCCAACCCAATCCAAATAAGATTTGGCATCTAACCGTTCATGCGGCGGAAGTACCCAGCTCTTTTTATCAACAAACGCTTGCCACTTCTCCTGTTTTTTTTCAAAAGAAGCAACGTTTCCGACCATGACGAGCTTTTCCTTAGCTCTAGTCAACGCCACATATAAGACTCGCATTTCTTCCGCCAATAATTCTCTTTTCTTCGCTTGTTTCAAGGCGTGATAAGCAAGCGTCGGATACATGAGACGTTTTTCTGGGTTGATGTAACGTGACCCGAATCCATAGTCTTTGTGAAGTAAATAACGATTTCGCAAATCCATCATATTAAATTGTTTGTCCATCGCTCCTAAGAGAACGACTGGAAACTCCAGCCCTTTACTTTTATGAATCGTCATAATGCGAACGACATCTTCCTGTTCCCCGAGCGCACGGGCGGCACCGAGGTCATCTCCTCGCTCTTCGATTCTCTCAATGAAACGCAGGAATCGGAACAATCCGCGGAAAGATGTCGCCTCATAGGATCTCGCCCTGTCATAAAGGGCTCTTAAGTTCGCCTGTCGCTGCCTTCCACCTGGCATCCCACCGACGAAGTCATAGTATCCGGTTTCTCTGTAAATATCCCAAATCAGCTCCGATAAAGCTCCCTGTCTTGCTCGTTCTCGGAAGCTTTGAATCTTCTGTAAAAAGTATCCCACTTTTCGGCCAAGCACATTTGCAGCCCGATATTTCTGAATGGCTTCGTAATAGCTCACCCGTTTGTTTTCCAATCTTAATGTGGCCAGCTCATCTTCATTCAGCCCTACAATCGGTGATTTTAATACAGAGGCAAGCGGAATGTCCTGCATGGGGTTATCAATAACCTTGAGCAGACTAAGCATGACTTTGATCTCTATCGCCTCAAAATAGCCTGTAGACAGCTCGGCATAAACAGGAATTCCTTGTTGTTTCAACTCATCAACAATAGTTGGAGCCCAAGTCATTGACCTCATTAAAATAACAATATCACGGTACTGGATCGGACGTTTCGTTCCTGTTTCTTTGTCTACCACCTGCATAGGAGAGTCTTCTTCATGACCGAGCCATTTGCGAATTTTCTTTCCGTAGGCTCTTGCCTCAAGCTGAGCTTTTTCAAGATCCTTATACTCTTCATTTTCTTCTGTATCGGTTTCTCTTGCTTCTCGATCAATGAGATAAAGCTCGGTCTTAGCATCATCCGCTGTCAGTTCATCGTAAATTTGATTGCTGTAGATAAGCTCGGCTTCTTTTTCATACTTCATCTCCCCGACCTCTTCATCGAGTACTTGTCGGAAAATATAGTTCGTCGCATCAAGCACTTGCTTACGGCTCCTGAAATTACGAGCAAGGTCAATCCGTTCACCGGGCTGACCATCCAATCCATAGGCTTTATATTTATTCAAAAACAGAGAGGGCTCCGCATGACGGAAACGATAGATACTTTGTTTTACGTCTCCAACCATAAACAAATGTCCTGCCTCCTGCCCGTCGGTCAACAGGCGGAGCAGCGTTTCCTGGACGAGGTTCGTATCTTGGTACTCATCAATAAGCACTTCAGAAAATTGCTTATGAAATCCTTCCGCGACTTCTGAAGGCAAAGGCTGATCCGGTGTAGACGCGTTATCCAGCAGAATCTGCAGGCAGTAATGCTCGAGATCTGAAAAGTCAACGATCGCTTTTTCCTTTTTCAGCTGTTCGTATCGTTGTTTGAAGTCTTTAACGATAATTGCCAGTTGTTCCATGACAGGGTAAAGCTCGCGCATATCTTTCAGGTAACTTTCAAGCGAGCGAGAAAACCATTCATCACGAAGCTCATTCCAGCGCTTTTTATAGCTATCACGGATCTTTTTCGCTTTATCTTTCTTCGCTTCATCACAGTCCATCTTTTTTCGTGATAAGGTGGCGAATTTACTCTCACCCATATACGATTGAAGCTCTTCCCAAGAATGCTCTAAGGCACCTTTGGCCTGTTGGATCATTTCGAGATCCTGATCAACGGTTTCCCCATAGCTGTAAGGACCATCAGGCTCTCGGGTCAATTGTAAAAACTGGTTTGCTTCTGCTTCCATCGCCTTCAATTGGCTGTGGACCTCTTGCTTCAAAAGGTTAAGCCATGGGAGGTCCTCTTCTCCCGTTCCTTCCTTCACTTCATACATTTCGACCATCTGATCAAGCCACGCCTCAGGCCATGGATTTTGTGTTGCAAACGTGTAAAGCTCCAACACAAGCTTTTCCACGTCTAAGTCACTTCTGTCACTGGAAAATCGTTCGACAACATCAAAGAAGCGTTCCTGCTCATTTCCTTCTTTTCCATACCAATCCTCAAACAGATCCTCCAGGACTTCTTGCTGAATCAAATCGGATTCAATTGTATCCGCAATTCTGAAACCTGGATCTAAATCAAGCATGTATGCATATCGTCTCACGACTTCCATACAAAAAGAGTGCAAGGTCGAAATGGAAGCATTCTGTAATAAGGAGAGCTGCTTCTTCAAATGGTGCGACCCTGGATATTCTTCAAGAGCATGAGCCAGTGCCTGTCCTACTCGATTCCTCATCTCCTGGGCTGCGGCGTTCGTAAACGTCACGACTAACAGCGAATCGATATTGACAGGAGATTCCTTATGCAGCAGCTTTTGGATAATGCGTTCAACTAGTACAGCTGTTTTTCCAGAGCCTGCTGCTGCAGCTACCAAGATATTTGACCCATGGGAATATATCGCCCGCTCTTGCTCTGCTGTCCAGCTTACCATGTGGAACCCTCCTCTCTTTTAGCAATCTTCTCTAACACTTCTTCATCTTTCATTTCTTGAAGTTTACGATATTCGTTTTCTTCTAAACTCGGATCGAACTGACAAACCGATCGATACGGACAAAAACTGCAGGCAACCTGTTGTTTCTGCTGATAAGGATTCAAGTTTACTTTTCCATCTGTAATGCTTGTACCTGCATTACTCATTAGTTGTCGGATATACTGGTTCAGTTCTTGGAATCGCTCGGCATCTGCGGTTTGTGACCCCTTATAAAAACCGCCCTTTGCTTTTAATCCCGCCGGAATGATTGGACTGTGCCCTTTCTCAAGTCCTGTGTCCATCATTTGAACGATGCGCTCATTTTCAAGAAGTAACCCTTGCATTTTAAATTTCTTAAAAATTTCCTCTTCTATTTGAGCATCATCCAGCATCTGTTTACCTGAGATCATTGGATTATGGACATGGAAGTAAAGCACACCAGCTGGAGAAGCTGGAGATCCAAGCCAGCGCTCGGCGTTTGATAGGACCACATCCAGGTAAGCAAGCATTTGTAAGGACAAACCATAGTACACATCTACAAGGCTCAGTCCTTTAGCACTGGACTTGTAATCGATGATTCTGAGAAACAGATCATCTTCGGTTAATGCTTTATCCACCCGGTCAATCCGTCCACGAAGCATCAATTCATAACCGTTAGGAAGATCAAGTGATAATGGAGGCAGTTTCTCGTCTTTTCCTGTTCCAAAACCTAGTTCCAGTCCAACGGGAGAAAACTGACTCTTTCTTGCCTGTTCGCTCAAGACAAACGCTGCTCGTGCAATGACGCTTTGAAGTTTCTTCTGAATGTATTGATAACGATTGGAACTGTGCAAAATCTGGTTTTGCAAGATTGGGGCCAGCTGATAAGTTGCCCGCTCTGCATAGAGATTTGCTTCCCTATGATTCAATTGAGCAAAATCTCGCCCATCAGCTTGAACCCACTCAGTAATTTGCTTTAAGGCTTCGTGGAAGAGTTGTCCGATATCCGGTGCATCAAGCTTATATGTCCGTCTCTCCTCTAGATTCAAGCTGTGCCTTGCAAAGTATTGATAGGAACAGCGGTGATAAGTTTCAAGTCTCGAGACACTTGTTTTATGCTGTTTTTGGAACAATTGCTCAGTCGTTTCTTTCGACAAATCCACGGGCTTGTTTTGATAGAACAAGCTTTGCAGAACACGATTAGTCAACCCAAAAGGCTCTTCTTCTGCAATGTACCAATTTAACACGCTCCACCATACCGGCTCCATCCGATACCCTTTCAAATACCTGGCCAGCTGAGCAGTCAAGGCAGATCTTGTCTTTACGGGATTCGTAATAAAGCGTGTCGCCTCATGCAGGTCATCAGGATCTTGCAGCAAAACATGCTCTTTACAATGAGGAAAAAGCTCTTCTATCCGCTGAATGAGCGTCGCAGGAACTTTGGACTTTCCTTCCTCATTACTAAGCGGATAGCTGACCCACAGTCGATCCTTTGCCATCGTTAACGCTAAATAGACATAAAAACGATCATCGAGCAGTTGACGACTGCTTCCATCCGCAAGCAGCAGGCCTTGCTCAGCAAGCAGCGAACGCTCTTGTTCAGAAATCATTCCGTCACTCGGTGGTTTCATCGGCCACATGCCGTCAGTTACTCCTAACAAGAAGGCAGCTTTGATTCCTGTAATCCTTGAGCGATCGACACTCCCTACAATGACATGATCCATACTCGGGGGTACGTGAGCAAATGTGAGCGACTCCAGACCACTTTCAATGGTATTACGGAACAGCTGTAAAGACATTTTTTCTTCTCCAGCCATTTCCACGATTTCATCAAGCAGTTGAAGAAAAGCATCCCACACCTGCTCCTGCTCTCGCCCGCGTTCAATCTCACCTGTTTCATCATAGTATTCCCGCCACTTTTCCAAACGCTGAGGGACCTGCAAGTGTTCCAGCCACATGTACATCACTTCGGCACGTTCGGCAATTGTTTTTGCTTCACGTAATTTCTTATCGAACACTTCTAGCGCTTTGCGCACTTGGTTTCGATAAGCATTGATTCTCTCTTGCTTTTCTTTTTCATCATCAGTTTGGGAAGCCTGGTCAAATCCACGGAAACGCTGGTAGACCCAATCGTTATCCGAAAACCACTGGCTTCTTGAGCGAATACCATACTCAAGCACATAATTCTCCAGTTCATCTATCGCATCTTCCGTTAGTGGATAAGTTGGATCCGTCGCTGGAATAAAGCTTGTCTTCAATAAACGGAAAACTGCATCATATCTGAAATTCCCGTCTATGACATCAAGAGCAGAACGGATCAACTCGACCATAGGGTGGTTGAGCATCGTTCGTTTCTCATCAATGAAAACCGGGATATTGTAATCATCAAATAAAGTTTCAATCAGACTATGGTAGACCTCCGGCTCTCTCATTAAAATTGCCATATCCTTGAAGCGGTAGCCTTCATCGCGAACAAGCCTCAGGATTTCCTGAGCGACCCCCTCAATTTCTGCCCGAGGGTGGACCGCCTCTGCCACTTTGATCGGGACTTCTCCTTCATAGGAAGGAGCAGGACGTTCTTCAAAGTGCTTTTCTAAATGTAAAAAAGCCGGTCGTCCCTTTAGACGTCCTTGTGTATGGTCAAGAACTTCAACCTCATCAATCTTTTCTCCAGCCTCAAGGGTAAGTTCCTGCAGTTTCAAATAGGTTTCCTTTGTTTCATGGAACAAGTCAAGCTCAGGATTCATACCATTCTCTGGCTTTTCTGTTGTTAACGTCACATGAACATTCTTTACTTTTCTTACCAAAGCGTCAATAACTTCATATTCCTGAGGAGTAAAGCTATGGAAGCCATCGATATAAATATCGGCCCCTTCTAAAAATGAAGCTTCTGGAATTTTACTTGCGAGCAGCTTCAGTTGATCTTCGCTATCTATGTACTGCTCTCTTAGAGAATCGACAAGTCGGTCATAGATATAAGATAAATCATCCAGCTTATCCCTTAACCCTTGTTCTTGGCTAGTTGTATGAACAAACTGGTCAAGGGCATTCATTTGAACGTGAAGGTCTTCCGGGGTGATCCTGTATCGTTTAAATTCTGTGATCATCCCTTCCAGCTGTTCTATGAACCCTTGCTTTTCTACTGCTTTTTGGAACACTCTCCAATCTGAAGTCCTCTCTTCGACTATTTTTCTTAGTATCATTTGGACTCCTGTAGAGGTGATGAACTTCTTTGTGCCCCCGCCCGTTTCTTGAAGTACTCTCCAAGCTAAACGGGAAAAACTGAACACCTGAGCACGAATCGACCCTTCCACTCCATCCCGCTTCAATAGAGCATATTCCTGTTGAAAAGTCATCTGGTCAGGGACGATATAAACAATCGACTTCCCTCTAGGATCCGCTTTCAGTTCCGACTCTATTTCTTCTAAACAGCGTGTACTTTTTCCTGCTCCGGAACGTCCGAGCAATAAACGCATCCCCATATTCTTCCGCTCCTTTTTATTAAATCATATCTTCTATTTTATCATTTTTCACCTTTATCGTCGGTGCTTACGCTTTTGTAGGATTTGTTATTTTTTTCATAAAAAAAACCGCCCTAAAGACGGTCCCATTTTCCTCAATTGAATTGTAAAGCTACTTGAGAGAACGGCCAGTAACGGACATCCACTTTTCCGACTACCGTCTCGATGTTTACAAAACCAAAGTAACGGCTGTCCAGACTGTCTCTGCGGTTATCTCCCATGACAAACAGCTGTCCCTCGGGAACTTTTTTCTTTCCAGTCACTTCTTCTAATGAAAAATCTTGTGTGAAAGGCAGCCCATCGTTTGGTCGCAATGAATCTAGATAGTGCTCCTCCACCAGCTCCCCATTCACATAGAGCTGATCATTCTTCATTTCTATTTCATCGCCACTAACTCCAATAACTCGTTTCACATAATCTTCTTTTTCATTTGCGTGGAAAACAATAACGTCCTGTCTTCCTATGTCTTTCCAATCGTAGACAACTTTATTGACCATTAGTAAATTGCCGTCATAAAGGGTCGGTTCCATCGATTCACCATCAACGATATAGCTGGCGAACATAAAGGATCGGAATACAAAAGCCAGCAGCAGAGCGAACAAAATGGTTCGTATGGCTTTTTGATATTTTTTTTTCATCGTTTAATCCTCCAGGTCTTGTTCTACCAACATTTTACCCGTCCTAGACTAAACTTAATCACTCGTGTAGGCTTGACGTTTCGCTTTGTTATGGATTCGTCTCTCTATAAATTTACCTAGAATCCAAAACAGAAGGATACATATACCTACTACAATCGCTTTTACCGGGTTTTGGGCAAAAGAGGCTATGCTGCTTCCGACATAAGCTATTGTGAAAATCATAACCGATTTCCCTAATAAAACAGCTAGGATGAACTGTTGCCTGCTTACCTTTGATAGCCCCGATACGACGTTGATGATTGAAGAAGGGGAAAACGGAAAACACATAAGGATAAACAAAGGACCAAATCCATGCTCCTCTACCCAGGTCATGACCCGCTGAACCTGACGGTGTTTTGTGATAAACCGGAAAAACCTTTTGTCACCGAGTCTTCTTATGACTAGAAACACAATAATTGCTCCCACGACTGCCCCAGCCCAGGAATACAGAAAACCTTTAAAAAGTCCGTAGACGACTGAGTTTGCCAGTACAAACGCTACGAGCGGCAAGAGCGGTAAAAAAGCTTCCAGCATCGGAAACAATATTCCGGGCAGCGGCCCGAAACTTTCCAGCTTTTCCAACTGATTGATAATGTATTCAAATAATTGATCGTTTTCAGCCATTCTTTTCCAACGATCGATGGATACGGATAATAAGTACATAAGGCGAGACTGCTCCTTGTCCCACACCGATAACCAGTGTATGCTTTTCCTTTATTTTAAACGAAACCCATGCATCTGCCTACTAATACATTGTTCTAAGAACTATCCTTTCCCATTTTGCCATTTTTAGCCTTTCGCCAAATTCTCTTGCATAATCACCCGTCTAGCGTGGTATAATACAAACAAGAACACACGTTCGTATATGGAGGAGAATAGCATGAGGTACTTAAAACAGAAAGAACTTGATCTTGCTTCCCGCTATTTATTTTTATCCATGGCTATCGCCGTCATCCGTCAGGACAGAAAACATTTTGAACAGGGGAAGTTTAAAATAAAAGAACCGTACATGGAACTGTTGGGAAAAATGGAGTTAGAGGCAAGAGAAGAGCGGAAACATCTCCGCTTACAAATGGATCGCCAGAAGCTGCAGGTGATAGAGTCAGGAAGGAACGACTCGTTTACCTCTTTCTTGTTTCTGGCTCATGGTTATGAAGAGAAGCGGAACTATTTCAATCCGGCCATCAGGAAAAAAGTGGAACTTATTTTGTTCGAGCTTATGAGAAAGTCTCAGCAATCCTCTCGCTCGAAGTCTCCTGAACCTCAGGCTGAGCATTCAAACGATCTTCAAGGATAACTCGGAAATGTGCGGTACGCTGCACTTGGTTGGCAAACATTCCTACAGATACGGGCAGATTCAAGTTAACTCCATTGGAAAATTGTATGGTCGTGGTATGATCAGATTCGCCTTTATAAGAGCGAATGTACTTATGAGCGACCCAGGAGCATTCTTTACGTTTCGGGGAGATGATAGGAAAGAAATAGATACCCATTGCTTCAGAAATGACAATCGGGGGTTTGTGTGTATAACTTGTCACTTGCTTTGTACCTAAAATACGTCCTTCAAGACTGCTGGCAAAGTAACGACATGAATCATCGACGACCTGGCTTGGACATTTAGTAATTTCAAAACGGTTTCCTCGTTCGACCACTTGAGTGATGACTTGTCCACGATCATCGTACTTTGCAATCAAAGCCATCGTTTGGGGATTAATTTCATATTCTTTTTTTTGAGCGTATTCCATCCAATTTCAACATCCCTTCCATTTAATTGGCGGCAGCCCTTCCTTTAGGCAGAACGTGCCGCTTATCTTCTTCAATTTACCAAAAGATGAACAAAAAGTCTAAACTTTTTAAAAATGTGCAATTTTTTCAACTTTGATATACTACAATTAAGCTAATTTATTGCCATTTTGATAATAGTTCTTCCGTATCTTTCCTTTCCTCTCGACCGAAGTCCGGATTCAGAAGCGTAAAAAACTCGAGTTCGGGTTGAATATCTTTCAAGTCGAACACCCCCTGTGAATTTCACTCATGCTTAAAAGGAGGAAAAAACCGTGTGGAAACGTAAGAAAAAACAACAGCATAAAAATAAAGAGCAATCTTTGGAAGTCCGTGATTTATCCATTCATGAGGTGCGCAAAGCCGTGCATGCTTATGCAGACGATAAACCCTCCGAAGTGCCTCTCAGTGTGCTAATCAAAGAGGATTTGACGTTGGATTATGAACTGCTCTCCCCTTACCTTCATGCCGTCCCTGAGAAAAACTACTACATGTCGCGGGAGACTTATGAATTGTTTGAAGAAGAAGACCAGGATTTAGCCCGTGAAATTGACCAAGTCCAAAGGGCCGTTGACCACTACATGAAAGAGACGCAGGAGCTGCCTGTCATTGACAATGATCCTTTTAAGCGGATAAATTATTATAAGCTGGAGAGGCTTGGGTTGTTACCCAATCGTCCAAACCGGGATTATTATATGACAAGAGAAGAATTCATGGTCACCTATCAAAAACCTGATTAATCAGTGGAAAAGTTTAGAAAAAAAGTGCCAATGCTCACGAAGAGCATTGGCCAAAAGAGACGACTGGTTAACTTTTGAGTGAGGGAATTAATTTTGAAAAAGTTCTCCGAGACGAGGAGAAACTTCTCCATACACTCATCAGCAATTTTCATTACTGACCTATTTATGACAACCAGATCATAAATAGGAATGAGATCAATAAGCATCACCGCTTATCTATTTCTATTTTAATATATAGATGTTCGACCTTCACCGAAAAAATTTTGCGGAAGACCGCAAGCGGTTGCGAAATTTCTAGTTTATGACATCATACATCCTTCTTATATAGAGGGTTCCAAAATCCTTCTTTGTTCATCCTCGAGCTTCTTTTGTTCTCCTACAAATTGCTCTCTCAATGAATCTAAGTCCATAATGACGGAACGGGTCTTACTTCTCATTTTTCTGACTTCTTCCTGTGAAGTTTGAATGCGATTTTGTACAAACCAGTCCACAATCAATCCGTCCAAAAAATAGTCAGCAATCGTCATTCCTCCCGAGATTTCTATCCTAAGATCATAATGGTTACCTAAATCATTAATCTCTCTTGCGAACTTCCGCAAATATCTTTGCGCAGAATGAACGGCTGAATTTGCGTCATCTACACGTGAATGCTTTACAGCAGTAGTGAGCATCCCTCCACCAAGCATATCAAGGGCGCCCCAATTTTCAGCGCTGTCAAGGGAAGACGAAGCTTCGCCCAAGGCGATCACCGCTCTTTTCCCCGCAGATAGAGCTTCATCGACTTCTTCAATTTCTGCCAGCACCTCGGAGCGATTTTCTGACAGCTCAAGTAATCGCTGACCATCTGTGTCCCCCTGTTCAACCAAAAATGTTTTCTTTTGTTGAAGCAGACGCTCATATTCCTCGCCTGGGTTACCTAAACGATTCAACTGATCTCTTAAACTTCGGAGTTCCTGTTCCATCTCCTGAACAGAATGATAAGCTTCTCTCCATTTAATCCGCGCCTCCACTACTTCACGTTCTTCCTCTTCAACTCGTTCTACCTTATTGCCAGATAAGGTGGCAAATAAATTAGTGAAGCTAATTCTTTCAAGCTTTTCTAAGTCTTCTTTTTCTTGGTCTAAGGTATGTAAGAATTTCTGCTCCTGTTCTTTTAAGTTTTCCAGCTCTTTTGTTAGCTGAGCACTCTCGCGTTTAAGTCGATCATGGTACAACGTACGCTTTCTTACTTCAGTCAACTGTTCATGGAATCTTTTCATCATTTCAACGCCTCCTTGAATACATGTACGGGCCTTCCCGCTATGACGTTTCATAAAAATAAGCAATTCCATGGAAACGGAATTGCTCAATGACTAACTTATACTTTTTATGACTGTGCCAGCTGCTCGCGTAAATTTTTCCTTAAAATCTTTCCTGTCGTATTTTTAGGCAATTCGCTCATGAATTCCACACGAGATGGAAGTTTATATTTGGCTAAATGCTCACGGCAGTACTCCATCAATTCTGTTTCCGTCAACGTAGGGTTATTAGAGACAACAAAACTGATAACAGATTCGCCAAGCTCTGGGTCCGGGGCGCCGACTACAGCTACTTCCGTTACATCCGGATGATTATAGAGTACTTCCTCCACTTCACGAGGATAAACATTGTATCCACCTACTAGAATCATATCTTTCTTACGATCTACAATATAGAAATACCCTTCCTCATCCTTACGAGCCATGTCTCCCGTGTATAGCCAGCCATCACGGATCGTTACAGCGGTTTCTTCTGGAAGCTTATAATATCCTTTCATCACGTTAGGTCCTTTGACGATCAGTTCACCAACTTCACCGGAAGGTACTTCTTCTCCTAATTCATCGACGACTTTATTTTCAACGTTACTAATATTTGTCCCGATCGATCCTGCTTTTCGAGGACGATCCAGAGGGTTGAAGGCTGTGACCGGCGAAGCTTCTGACAACCCATAGCCTTCTGATATGCGGACATTAAACTGCTCTTCAAAAGAATTTAATAAGGCGACTGGCATTGAGGATCCTCCAGATACGCAAATCCTCATGTTGTTAAACGTGTGGGTTTGCTCTTTTCCGGTTTGAAGTAAATAGTTGTACATGGTTGGAACTCCAGCAAATACAGTAGCTTCATACTTTTCAGCGATGGCAAATACATCTTGAGGAGAGAATTTAGGAACAACCAGAACCGTACCCCCACTCATAAGCGGAGCATTCAAGGCTACAGTCAAACAAAAAACATGGAACATAGGAAGCGTAGCAATGACGCGATCCTCAGAATTAATCCTCAAGTAATCAGCAACATCCACGGCGTTTGAATAGAGGTTGTTGTGGGTCAGCATAGCCCCTTTTGGCTTTCCAGTCGTACCTGAAGTATAAAGAATCACTGCCACTTCTTCTCCATCCAGCGAAGGACGGTTATAAGTTAAACTCCCTTCTTCCACCGCTTCTGTAAACGGTTTCAATTTTAGAGATAAAGAAGAATTGGACAAATCGATCCCTACTCCTGTTTCGGCTACAAAATAGTGATAGACTTCAAGCTGATCGTCCATATGCTCAAATTTCTCAAGCAGGACATCCATCGTGATTACAACTTTAACATCACCATTTTTCAAAATATAGCTCATCTCATCAGCGGTATAAGTAGGATTGATTGGAATGACTGTAAGACCTGCGCGTAAAGCACCATAAAGACCAATCATAAATAGCGGACTGTTTGCACTGACTAACGCTAAATGATCACCTTTACCGTATCCTAATTCTGTGAGTCTAGAAGCAAACTTAGTTACAGACGCATCGAAACTTCGATAGCTTACACGATCCTCTTGAAATATGTAAGCTTCCTTATCAGGATGCTGTTCTGCTGTTTTCGACAGCTGTTCACTTAGATTCAAATCTTGCTCCCCCTTCGCTTAATGAATGAATGGTCATTCATTATATGCTATGCTAATAAATTTTCACTCTAATTATAATATACTGAAAATTAACATTCAAGAATGTTCATAGATCGATATGGTTTTACAAAAGCTTCCACTGTAAATTTCATTTATTCAACTACTTGGCAGAAAAATTGAATACTTAACTTCAAAATAAATGAGTTCGTTCTCATTGGAGAGGATTACTTATTACGGTGGGATCAGTGGCAGTTGCTTAATTCCGAATTTACCAACAGCAAATACTTCAAGACCGTTTCAAGCCTCCCCCATCATTTACAAAAATGTTTCTATTCTATTTTTTTCAGGGGTATAAAGCTATTTTATAAGATTAGAAAAAGCCGGCTTTTTACAAAGCCAGCCTTCGAATTAATAAACCATATCCAAAAAGTCATCTTTTGTTATTTTTCCTAAGTAATGAGAAATGTCCACATCACCAAGTGCTTCTGAAATAGCTTGTCGGTTGTACTGCGTACTAATCAAGGCTTCCTCAATCTCACTGATATCGCCGACTCCGAAGAAGTCACCGAAAATTTTTGCGTTTTGAATATATCCTTTTTTTACATCAAGACGAATGTCGTAGCTTCCTGCTCCTTCAATTCGTTTTGTATGCTGAATGTTGAATTTCGGTGACTTTCCATAGTTCCAATCCCAGTTTTTGTAGCGTTCTTCTGCCAGCTGATAGATATTTTCCCAGTCTTCTTCTGTCAGCTTATACTGCGGGACGTCTTTTACATCTTCCACATCGAAAATATAACGAAGAATCAGGTTCTTAAACTCTTCCATCGTGATTTTTTCCTCCAGGAATTCGGAAATATTTGCCACACGACTTCGGATCGATTTAATTCCTTTTGATTTAATTTTTTCTGTCTTAACGTTCAATGCGGATACAACATTTTCAATTTCAGAATCAAACATCAACGTTCCATGACTGAACATACGGCCTCTTGTGGAAAATTGAGCATTTCCTGAGATTTTTCTTCCATCTTCAGCGACGATGTCATTCCGCCCGGATAACTCTGCATTGACGCCAAGTTTTTTCAGTGCCTCTGTAACAGGCTTAGTGAATTTAGCAAAATCATGGAAGCTATCTCCATCATCTTTCGTAATAAAGCTGAAGTTCAGGTTCCCTAAATCATGATACACTGCCCCGCCACCAGAAAGGCGTCGAACCACATGGATGTTATGATCCTCTACATAATTGGTGTTAATTTCTTCAACGGTGTTCTGGTTCTTTCCAATGATTATCGAAGGTTCATTAATATAGAAAAGCAGATACGTATCATTAATATCGAGATTCTTTAACGCATATTCTTCAATAGCTAAATTAATTCTCGGGTCATTGAATCCCTCATGGTCGATAAAAAGCATTCATCTCATCCTTCCTCATTGCCTGTTTCTAATTACTTATTGTAATAGTTTCGACAGAATAAGACAATTTATCTCCACCATTAATTCGACCAGGATAACCCTTCTTCTGCCAATTGAATAGTTCCATTAAATTCATCTTCTGCTTCCTGTCTTAAACGCACTAGCTGACCAAAATGAGGTAAGTGACTGAGCCACAATGTCCCAACCTCTGCTTTAGATGCTATTTTTGCCGCTTCGACACTTGACATGTGTCCGGGTCCTTGTCCATCCATTCCTTTATAAAAATTTGTGTCCGTAATTAACAAATCGGCCTGTTTGGCAAAATCCGCCCACTCAGGAAAGTAGCTTGTATCTGCTGTGTAAACTGCCGTTCCTTTCCCGTCCGTTATTCTCATACCATAACAAGAAACGGGATGCACCGTTTTTAGAAACTCAATTGTAAAGGGTCCAACCTGTAAAGAACCTTCAGGATCGTAGGCAACCCCTTCTGTATATTGATGAGTCAATAGTTGAAATTTCTCGCTGTCTTCATCATGGCCATAAATCGGAAGAATTTCCTCTGTTTCATTTAGCGTGTTTTGTACTAGACATGCATACTGAAGGGCCCCAATGTCAGCAATATGATCATGATGATAATGAGAGAGTACCACGGCATCAAGATCTGTTACTTTTTTGAACTGCTGTAAACGGGAGAGCACCCCACTTCCGCAATCCACAAGCATAGTAAATCCATCTGATTCAAACAAATATCCTGATGTGGCACTTCCAGCTGCAGGATAAGCGCCCCAATAGCCTATAACTGTCACTTTCATATTCAACACTCCCTGGTTCTTTTTTACTAATTGCACATTGTTTTATAACAGGTGGTTGATTTCTGCATATTGTTATAATACAATGACTTTACATTCAAAATATTAAAACAATTTGGAGGGGATTCCTTATGATGAACGTTATTGAATTTTTCCGTAACCTGCCTAAAAAACACTGCACAAGCTGCGGTAGTGTAATAGAAGAAAAGGCTGACTGCTACGGTAATGTGTGTGATGAATGCGACCACCCTGCTCGATAATTCTAGTATTCCACAAAAGAATAAAATTGGAACATATGAATTTGGAGCAGCTGACATCAGCTGCTTATTTTTTTGTTCTATAACAGGATTCTAAACAAAAACTTATGTAAACGTTTACAAAGTTGTCACAACTTAGGCTGACTACTAAGGAAAAAGGTGTTATAATAAAAGTGTAAAGAAGATAACAAAAAAACTTAAACAACTTAGGTGACTCAACCATCGCGAGTTCGTTTCCAAACGAACAAAAGCGCCGGCCAAATGAAGGAACACTAATCCTGTGGAAAGGATGGAGAATCAGCCTTGGAATGGTCAGGCCGCCAACAGGTCTACAGTTCAATGTAGACAATAGATGTCTCTAATGAAGGACGATGACCTCTTCAGGCAGAAAAAATCACCACCATGATGAGGTAGTCTAACAAAGAGAAAAACCTAGTCCGATCATTTCTTTTGAAAGAGTGTAAAACGAAAGTAAGAGGAACAAAATCGGACTTAACCAAAACGAAGGAAACGGATTCCCTAAAGAATTGTCCTTCAAGAAAGATAATGTTCAAACAGATGTAGAATCATGGATGATTCTTACATGGTTGGGTCACCTAAGTTGTTTATCCCTTCCCCTGGCTTATGCAAGGGGTTTTTTATTTGCGCCTATAAAGGTAAACAATTTTTTACACATTGTAAGAAATTGTTTACTTTTTTGTTCAAGGAGTGAAGGAACTATGCTCCTCCTTAACTCTTCCATAAAGAAAAATAAAGAGAAGCATCTATAGAAATAGAATCCATTATTTAAGCAAAAGCATTCTCTGTATTCCCCTGTCCCTTCTCAGATTTAGAAGCCTCAATAAATTTTATGACCAACCATAATATAATCAGCCCCACTCCACCAGCTGCAAAAAAGCTTACATTCAAATATTTATCCATTACCAGTGACATACCCGGTGGCCCGAAAGCAACCCCAACGAACCTTGCCGAACTGTAAAAAGAAGAAATGGTTCCTCTTTCTTCTTTTTCAATCCCCTCCGTTATAAGAGCATCCAGGACAGGTAAGGTAGCCCCCATAGCTATACCGAACAAACTTGTGATTCCAAGGAGCAACACCAACTTTTCGCTAGTGTACCCAACGAAAACGACACTGACTGAAATTACAATCAAGCTGGTCATCAATACTCTTTTCATCGTTTTAAGGTTATCTTTAATTTTCTTCCCAGCTATATAGGAGGCTCCACATAATCCGAGAAGGGGAACCGCAAGAACTAAGCCTTTCTTAACTCCATAAATATCATGGATTTTCTCAAGATTATCCGATAAAAAGAACAAGACAGCAAATAACAGAAACATTAAATAAACACCGACTAAAAATACGGTATAAATCCATCTTCCCTCTTTTTTAAATATGTCCTTTGTTTTATGGACAAACGCTTTAAATTTCACGGGTTCGTCTTTTTTCTTGGGAACTTTAATAAAAAAGAAAACAAGTGCTATGGAGATCAAACTGAAAAACGATATTGAAAAAAACGGAAGAAACCATAAGAACGCCGCAAAAGCTGCTCCTAAAATTGGACTTAATACTTTTCCAAAGGTATTCGAGGTTTCGATTAATCCAAGGCAAGAACTTGTTTTTTCATCATCTCCTTTATAAAGATCCCCTACTAAAGGGAGGATGATAGGTGTCGCTCCAGCTGCCCCGATTCCTTGAAGAACACGACCAATCAGAATCCACGTATATGGGTCATTCCCTTTCCAAGAAGCAAATCCTGCGATGATTCCTCCTATCAAAGCAAGAATTAAACTGGGCAAGATGACAATTTTTCGGCCAAATCGATCAGATAAATAGCCTGCGACAGGGATCAAAAAAATAGCGGCTAGTGAATAGCTTGTGATAATCATGCTGGATTGAAAAGAAGTAATATCCACTTTCTTTTCAAATATCGGCAGAACAGGGATTAACATTGAGTTCCCGAGGGTCATAACTAAAGGAATGGATGCCATGCTGACTAGGCACCATCTCCCTACTTTTTGGTCTTTTCCTGTATTTTCCATATAAAAGCTGAACCTCCTCTATTCTACCTTTGTAGAATTCCAAATCCGTTCTTTCCTTATGCAAAATGAGAATCCTAAAAGAATTTCTACTAACTGCTATACACGAATGACCATATAGTCTCCGTTGTTCAATTGAACAACATCGGCTTTCATTGCTTTGGCAATATCTACTGTCATTTCCTTAGAGGCTTCCATATCTTCTGCGAATAAGGTGAGACAACTGCTCGCAAGTACCCGGTTATTGTTAATCGTTACATAAGCCAAAATTTCATATTGAGGCTTGATGGTTGATTCTCTCCCCATTTACTTTTCCTCCTTTACATCTGTTTTCATTACACGATGGGATTTCTTTGTACTTTCAAGCAATGGACACTTTTTTACCACTTCAATCAGGGCATCAATATCTTGCTTGATCGGCACAAGAGTAATCACCACCCGCCCCTTTTCATAATCTTTTCTGGTAAAATGGTAGCGTTTATTGCCTAACGCTCTGGTTGCTTCAAACAAAGCTGCCTGCCTTTGCCCAAAATTATCAAGATTGATTCGGTAGTGGTTTTCATTTGGATAAATTACCACTGCTAATCCTTCTTCTTTAAATAGGGTTGCTGCATTATCCGTACCTAAAAGATTACTAACAAAAATTCCATCAACGAAGAGGCTTGAGTCCTTGACTTCTACTTTTCCTTCTTCAACTTGAGCAATATCCCCAATACTTTTTCCTTTAGTAAAATGCTTCAGGAAAAATAGTATAACGAGCCCACCTAGAACACCTAAAGCTGTATCTACAGCTAATTGAAAGGGTAAGGAGGATATAATTAAAGAAACAACAAACGAAGTAATGAATGCAATGTAGTTCCTTGCTTCAAACGTTTTTGCTATTCCATCAATATAAGCGTTCCCTCGATAGGTGTACTCTGTATTCTCTAATTCACTCAAGCTCTCCTTCTCCATTTTTCTAACGTCTCTAAACTGTTGTAATGCGAGAGTTAAAAATGTGACCGCAACAAAATTCTTGCTTATTAAGGCTGGAATAGCTACGGCTCCTAAAGCTGAAGCGACAAAACCTGTAATCAAATGGATTAAATAGCCATTTGGATAACTTGGGTACTGTCGATAATCTTCTTTTAACAACCATACTCTTCCAAGTGTTCCTATAATGACAGCCGTTATGATTATACTCAACTGTTCAAAGGAGAGCTCTCCATTCATCAGTATCACTCCTAAACATTAAACTTCCCATTATTATTTCCGATTATTAGAGGTTAACCCGCTTCACCCTCCAAAAGTAGCCTTCTATAAAAACGCAGGCCACCACCTTGCCTTATTCGAAGTGAATCGAGAAAGCCTATTTTTACAAACAAAAAAATCCACACGAAGTGGATTTTAGTGTACAGACAATTTTCTTCTTTTTGTTGAATTCCGTATAAGAAGTTCGTGATCATAGACATATTCTCTTGGGTAGTGTGTCCCCGGATGCAGCAGCTGTTGCAATAATATTTCTACTGCTTTGTTCGCCATTTGTTTTACAGGCTGTTCCACTGTTGTAACTGAAGGAACCATTAACAGGGAGATCATTTGATTATCAAACCCGACCACAGCCAGATCGTGAGGGATTTCCCAATCATATTGACTTGCTTCATATATTATCCCTGCCGCTACTTCATCTGACCCTGTAAAAACACCGTCAATATATGGATGATTTTCTTTAATAAAATGAAAGACCTTCTGCCCATCTTTCACATCAAGTGCCCAATCAATATTCAAATCCTCTATCTTGCTTGTCCCCTTATCTTTAAGGGCTTCCTCGAACCCTTTTCTGCGTTCGGAAGTCAAATGACTATCAGGACCACCGCTGACATACGCAATATGATTACATCCTTGCTCCATCAAATGCTTAGTGGCTTCATAAGACGCCTTTTTATGATCCATGTGCACCGTTGGCACAGGTGTACCTTCCATATATTCGTTACAAACAACAATTGGTCCTGATTCTAAATAGGGTTCAACGTCTTCCCAATTATTTATGATGGAGGCCATAATGACTCCATCTACTTGTTTTGTTTTTAAAAGCTGTAAATAATCCATCTCTTTTTTCTTGGAATCATGAGTTTGGCAGACGATAACCTGATAACCCCATTCAGAGGCCTTCTCTTCCATAGATTCAATTAAATTTCCGAAAAACGGGTTTGTTATTCTTGGTAAGAGTACGGCGATGGTTTCTGTACGTTGACTTCTGAGTCTGCGGGCTGATGAATTGGGGACGTAACCAAGGTCATGCATGGCTTGGATGATTCGCTGTCTTTTCTCTTCTGTGACATAAGGCTGGTCGTTAATCACGCGGGATACGGTTGTTCTGGATAACCCAGCCAATTTCGCTACATCTTCAATCGTAGCCATTCTTATTCCCCCTACTGATAATCTAGCAAACATTGAAAACGCTTCCATATAAAATCATACTAATCCTTCCAATTTGTTGCAAGTCTTTTCACAAAATAAAGAATTTAAAATTCAGTTGATTCTTATCTATGTATCTCAAGTGGTCCTTAACACGATGGAAATTCGATCTCCAACTCTTCACTTCTAATCGAAAAGAATCATGCACTGACAAGCACAAAAACAAGAAAAACTGCTGTGATCCCACAGCAGTTTTCTAGAATAATTATTGGAGGTAATCTAATACTTGTTGGACAGCTGCTTCTCCCTGGTCAATACAATCTGGGAGGCCGATACCTCGGTAGGAACCTCCAGCAAGGTAAACGCCCGGAATATGCTCTTTCATTTGACCAGTAATGGTCTCTAGCCGTTCTTTATGACCGACTTTGTATTGAGGCATTGCATCATGCCAGCGTGTTACGATCGAAAAGTCAGGACGCTCCGAAATGTCCATCGTCTGGTTTAAATCCCGAAGACAGATTTCTACAATTTCTTCATCCGTTAAGTCGACCACTTCTTGGTCGTCCGGTTTTCCGACGTAGCAGCGCAGCAGCACTTTACCTTCTGGTGTGGAATGCGGCCACTTTTTATGCGTCCACGTACATGCAGTTATTCGAAAGTCACTGTTTCGGGATACGACAAACCCTGTACCATCGATATCTTTTTTAATCGCTGAGGCATCAAACGCCATAGCAACGTTGGCGACAGAGGTGGCATTCTTTTCTTTAAAAGGAGCCATAAATTCATAGTGAGTCAGCATTCGTTGTGCCGCAAAGTGAGGGACAGCAAGAATAACCGCATCCGCTTCTTGGACGGTTCCATTATTGAGCAATAAGTGATAGCCTTTATCATGCTTTTCAATGTGGTTCACTTGCGTGTTCTTCTGAACAACGTCAGGTTCCAGCTCTTCCTCAATTGCATGGACAAGGGAGCCTAGACCATTTTCAAGGGTGCGGAACATACTTGGCTTTTTCTCACCTTTTTTCGGCTTCTTCATAGGATATTTCTTTCTTAACCCCTTGATCAGGCTCCCGTAATGCTGTTCAAAGTCATAAAACATCGGGAAAGTTGACTGTAGACTTAGTTCATCGATATCACCTGCATAAATACCTGATAACAGAGGCTCAATCAAATTTTCTACAACTTCATTTCCTAGCCGACGCCGGAAAAACAACCCAAGTGATTGATCTCCATCTACATGTTTCTTTTGCTTCACAAGGTCCTGGGCGGCTCTCACTTTGCCAACAGGACTGAATAAGCCTGAGAAAAGGAATGGGCGGATTCTTGTCGGGATTCCCATAAAGGATCCGCTCGGCATAGGGTGAAGCTTCCCATTAACAAGAATGTATGATTGGCCCGTACCATTAGGAACAAGCTTACCTCCTAAACCGACTTCTTGAGCTAATCTTGCTGCACTCTCTTTACGGGCAAGAAAAGAATCAGGTCCTCGTTCAATAGTGAACCCGTCTTTTTGAACAGTTTCAATTTTACCGCCGAGGTGGTCACTAGATTCGAGTAGTTTAATCTTAATCGGCAGATTTTCGTTCTGCTTTTCTTTTTGTAAGTAGTAAGCGGCCGTCAGCCCTGAAATTCCACCGCCGATGATGACGACCTGTTTTGGTTCAGACATATTATCCCTGCTCTTTCACTTTGTCTAATACAACGTTTGCTAGCGTGTGAATGAATTTTGGATGAGTGTTAGGCATCTCAGGGCGGTAGTAATTCGCGCCAATTTCATCACAAACAACCTTACATTCATAATCATTGTCATAAAGCACTTCAAGGTGATCAGATACGAAACCGACTGGAGCATAAACAAATGTCGTATATCCTTTTTCATTGTAAAGTTCACTTGTTAAGTCCTGTACATCAGGGCCGATCCAAGGATCCGGTGTGTTTCCTTCACTTTGCCATCCAATCTCATACTGAGTAATCCCTGTGGCTTCAGAGATTAACTCGGCCGTTTTCTTAAGCTGATCCGGATAAGGGTCTCCGCCTTCGAGAATTTTCATTGGCAAGCTGTGAGCAGAAACGATTAAACAGGCTTTTTGCTTTTCCTCTTCACTCATTTTTGCGTATTCTTGATTGATTTTTTCTTTCCAATAATCGATGAATCCAGGGGCATCATACCAGCTTTCAACTGAACGGATGGTGATTCCATGCTTGTCCGCTTCTTCCTGTGCACGTCCATTGTAGGATTTAACACTGTACGTAGAGTAGTGAGGGGCAAGAACGATTGATACAGCTTCTTCTATGCCGTCTTTTGCCATCGCTTCTACTGCATCTTCTACGAATGGTTCAATATGTTTTAAACCTAAGTATAGTTTGAATTCCACATCATTTTGAAGTTCATTCAATTCTGCTTCCAATGCTTTTCCCTGATCTTCTGTGATCCGTGCTAAAGGAGAAATCCCTCCGATTGCATCGTAACGATCCCGCAAGTCTTGCAGCATTTCATCGGAAGGCTTGCGGCCTCTGCGAATATGGGTATAATATCTTTCAAGATCTTCTTCCTTATAAGGTGTTCCATAAGCCATGACCAATAGGCCCATTTGTTTTTTTGCCATCATTATTCACCTCTTATCTAGTTTTTGAATAATCATGAATCAACTTCGTCAGTCGTTTCAATGTTTCCGGCTGGATATCCGGTGTAACCCCATGGCCAAGATTGAAAATATGCGCAGGATGTTGTCTTCCTTCATCTATAATACGCTTAGCACGTTCTTCGATCACGTTCCAATCGGCCAGCAATGTAGATGGATCAAGATTTCCTTGAAGAGGTTTTGTAATTCCGTTTTCACGGGCTTCTGTAATTGACATTCTCCAGTCAAGTCCAAGTACGTCAATTGGAAGTTCATTCCACTCCAATGCTAGATGGCGAGCACCCACTCCGAATAAGATCAAAGGAACATCTTCTTCTTGAAGCTCACGGAAGATCCGCTCCATAACAGGTTTAATGTACGTGCGGTAATCCGCAGCATTCAAAGCACCAACCCATGAATCAAAGATCTGGATGGCACTCGCACCTGCTGCAACCTGGGCACGCACGTAAGTAATAACCATATCGGCTAATTTTTCCATCAGGGAGAACCATGCCATCGGTTCACTGTACATAAGGGCTTTAGTTTTATTGTAATTCTTAGAAGGGCCGCCCTCAATCATATAACTTGCAAGTGTAAAAGGCGCTCCACTAAATCCAATTAACGGAACATTCAACTGCTCTTTCGTTAAAAGACGAATCGTATCCAAGACGTAAGGTACATCAGATTCTGGGTCAATGGTTCCCAGCTTTTCAATGTCCGCCTTTGTCCGAGTCGGATTATGAATCACTGGGCCGATTCCTTTTTTAATTTCAACGTCTACTCCAATTGCTGGAAGCGGGGACATAATGTCTTTATAGAGAATCGCAGCATCGACCCCGTATTGTTCAACAGGCAGGCGTGTGACATAAGCACACAGCTCGGGCTGATGAGTAATCTCAAACAATGAATACTTTTCCTTCAATTTACGGTATTCTGGCTGAGATCTTCCAGCCTGACGCATGAACCACACTGGCGTATGGTCCGTTTTTTCTCCACGAAAAGCTCTGAGAATCGTATCGTTTTCAATTTTCTTCATGGTTATATGCTCCTTTATTCACGATCAAATCAATCATCCGTTATCCACTATACCGATTTATCACCGCTGTGTATAGAATGATTGCTTATTTGTCACGATATTGTTCATTTTTTCACAGGTCCCAGCTGAGCGTTACCGAATTGGAAGGTTTGCCTTCAGCTCCAGTTAAGGGATCGTAAGGAACAACGTAATACGTCGTTTGGTCAAAAATGCCAAACGCACTTACTTTGTAACTTCCCTTTCCTGTCACTTCTCCAACATTAACATCTTCTCCTTCTTCTTCACGGTAGATACGGTATACTACTCGCTGATCACTCGAAGGCGTCCATTCTAACGTTCCTCTTAAGAGTGCAAGTCCCGAAAGTCTGAGTTTCCCTTCTAGATCATTGATCACCGGCAAATCGATAGGTTCCGGCAAACTTTCAACCCCTTCTGGTTTGGAGAAGGAAGCGGTCAAGTTCTTTTGCTGATCAACTTTAGTTAAAATGTTCTTCATCATGCGTGTAGGATAAGAACTGCCTCCTTCTAACCATCGCTGCTCGCCAACGCGATCATATCCCATCCACAGTACGCCGACATATTCAGGGGTGTAGCCAGCAAACCACACATCCGAATTTCCTTTTCCTGAAGCAAGCTGACTTGTCCCCGTCTTGCCTGCTAATGCTTTCGCATAATCTCCTGCACTTGCAGTCCCTTCTTCCACCGTGGTTTGAAGCATTTCCGTCATGAACCAGGCTGTCTGCTTATTGAAAACCTTTTTTTCCTTTAGCTTGTGCTCGTGGATGATTTCACCGTCTCTATTTTCAATAGAACGAATCGTATACCCTACAACCCTTTTTCCTTGTTGGGCAAAACTACGGTAAGCCTCTGTTAACTGAAGAGGTGAGTATCCTTTGGACAAGCCCCCTAATGCAATCGCCAGTCCTTTATCTTCAGTAGGCAGGCCCAATTTGCTCAAATACTGTTTAGAGTAGTTAACACCAATTCTGTCAAGAAGCCATACGGCAGAAACATTTTTCGATTCAACCAAAGCCTCATATAAGGAAACTTCCCCCTCATATTCATCGTTATAATTAGAAGGATTGAAATTTCCTGCAAACGATTGACGACTATCGGATAGTAGTGTGAATGGATCATAGTTATCATCCATTAACGCAGGACCATAAACAGCGAGGGGTTTGATGACAGAAGCAGGCTGATGTTTAGTCTTCACCCTGTTTACATCGCCATGTTTAAAATCACGCCCTCCGACAGCGGCCACTAAGGCCCCTGATTTATGATCCATTAGTGTAAAGGCGCCTTCTACTTGACCTTGAGAAGATGGCACAAACTCTCCATTTTTCATCTGGTCTGCAGCAATACGTTGAATAGCAGGATCCATTTCTACAACGATTCTGTATCCGCCACGTTTCAACTCTTCTCTTGAAATATGATACTTTTCCGCTGCCTCATCAATCACAAGATCAACATAGCTGTTCGACCATGTTTCCTCAGCTTCATTTTTCCTCTCCGTTCCAAGCGTTGAACCCTGAAAGCTGATCATTTCTTCCGTATCCAGCACACCAATAACTGCCATTCTAGCGAGAACCACATTCCTGCGCTGCTTCGCTTCTTCAGGATGGTCAAAAGGAGAGTAGTTATTTGGTGCTTTTGGCAATCCCGCGAGTAATGCCGCCTGGGGAACTGTTAAGTCAGAAACCGAAACGTTGAAATAATGTTGGGAAGCTGCTTCTATTCCGTAAGCGCCTTCTCCGAAATAAATACGATTTAGATATAATTCCAAAATTTCTTCTTTCGTGTATTTACGTTCTAAATACTTCGCAGCCATTACTTCTTTTGTTTTTCTCATCCATGTTTTGTCATTCGATAAGAAAAGGTTTTTGGCAAGCTGCTGAGTGATCGTACTTCCACCCTCTACCTTCTCCATGGCAATAATATCTTTGTAAACAGCTCTGGCAATTGATTTGAAATCGACTCCGGAGTGATCATAAAACCGGGAATCCTCGATAGCAATAAAAGCATTTCGTACATGTTCTGGAATTTGATCGATAGGTACGATCTTCCTGTTTTTCGTATAAATTCGTTCAATAACTTCCCCATCTTTAGTTTCTACGGTTGTCATTTCATCTAAAACTAGATCTCTCTGATCAACTACAAACCGCCCGCCAAATACAATCGTTGCATAGCCGATAATCATTAATAGCAGGATGGACCCAACAATAATCCCGGGCCATTTCAAATGCTTTGTCCATGTGGGTAGTCGTTTTTTATACTCTTTGATGTTCAACTCTTGTGCATCCTTTCTGAACGATTCCTTCAAACTTGCTCCTTCCATGTATCAATTGCTAAAATGAACATAACGCAGGAAAGGAGACATCGCTATGAAGGTTTCGATGACAAATGGTACATTGAATTACTTAGCTAAGCTAAACCAAAATCACCCAGATGTTCACTTACTTTTCATGCAAGACCAGGATAAAACCGTCGCCTATTATGAGGGTGACCAAACGTCCATTTTCGAAGAAGGCCGAGATTACGAAGTCGTAGATTCTGTCGGAAATATGCAGGCCAAAGGCTTCGTCGTGATGAACAACATTCCTGTCAGTGACGAAGGACGCCCCGTTTTTGAGGATCGTTTCAAGCAAAGAGCAGGAAACGTGGAGAACATGGAAGGGTTTCAAGCCATCCGTATCTTAAGACCTCTCAGAGGTAATACTTATGTGGTTCTCACCCAATGGAGGAATCCTCAAGACTTTGAAGATTGGAAGAACTCCAAATCCTTTGAACAAGCTCACAAAAACTCTGGCCCTAAACACCAGAAAAAGCCTTCTTTTATTGATGGCGACGCTTATATCACAAAATATCATATGGTGCAGATGGAAGAATAAAGGAAAAGTGAGCGGTTATCGGGCCGCTCACTTTTTTTCTATTCCTCCGGTTTATCAGGAGCGTCCTTCAGTACTTCCTGGTGAAAGAATTCGTCGAAAGCATCAACGCTTTGCTCACCCGATATACGTGCTGTTTCTTCTCCATTTTCGTAATGTACGATGGTCGGTGTCCCTTCAATTTCGTACTCATTCCATAGACTCTCAAATTCCAGCAAGTTTAATTTCTTCATATCTATACCTAGTTCCTGAACCATCGGCACCACGACAGGGGTCGTTCGCTGACAATGGATACATGTTGGACTATAGAAATAAACCGTAGTTGGTTCACCCGAGTTAATTTGTTCTTTTAATTCATCAGGAGTCACTTGATTTTGGTACATCGGATCATCCAGCTGATCAATTGTTGCCTGATCTAATGTCTCTTTCCCATAAGGGTTATCCGCTGTCTTTTGGTTATTTTGATAATTAACAACAAAAATTAGTACGGCGATAAGAACGGCAAGCACCGCTCCGAAAATAGCCATTTTCTTTTTCATGTTTTTACGATCTCCTTTTCTTCATGAGCAACGTGCCATGGGTAATAAAGATGATGATGAAAGCCAGTCCAGCTAAAAATGGAATCGTCACAAAGCCAAAGTAATTTACATACTGAGCATTACAGGGTACGAGTCCACACGCGCCTCCGTCCGATAATGCAGGCACTTTTTGAATGGAATAATGATAGATAGAAACCAACATTCCAATCCCGCTAAGGATAATACCGGGGATAGCAATCTCCTGGTTTTTCTTCACCAATGCAGCCCCATAGACGAAGATAAGCGGATACATCAATATTCGCTGGTACCAACAGAGTTCACACGGTTCATACTTGAGGACTTCAGAAAAAAATAAGCTTCCAGCTGTGGCTACTAATGCTGTAGCCCAGATTACAAACAAATAAGTTTCGTGATTTGATTTCATAAGTATACTAATCCTTTCTACCTCTCCCATGTGTATTATACTAGGTATTAATTTGAATACAAAATACTTTCCCTGCTAAAGTTTTCCGTTTTGGTCATAAAAAAACAAAAAGCCACGCAATGGTGGCTTTTGGGGAATTATGATTTTTTAAGCAACTGATTTCTGTGGGCATATACAGCTGCCTGAGTACGATCTTGGACGCCAAGTTTACTCAATACATTACTTACATGAGTCTTAACCGTCTTTATCCCTATATAGAGATGTTCACCGATTTCCTGATTCGTCATCCCTTCTCCTATGCACATTAATACTTCTAGTTCTCTTCTTGTCAATTCCTCATGAGGTTTTTTCTCTTTTCGAAGACGAGTCATCATTTTGGTAGCTACTTTTGGCTCGATCACATTTTCACCTTGATAGGCTTTTCGAATGGCCTCAGCGATTTCATCCGCAGAAGAAGTCTTCAGCATATAACTGAAAGCTCCCGCCTCAAGAGCAGGAAAAACCTTTTCGTCATCATAAAAGCTTGTGAGAATAATAATTTTACAATCCTCTGTTTTCATGATTTCCTCGGTTGCCTCAATTCCTGTTCCCTGTTCCATGATCAAATCCATCAAAACCACATCAGGTTTCAGTTCCTTAACTAAGTCCGCTCCTTTGAACCCGCTTGACGCTTCACCTACAACTTCTAAATCATCCTCCGTATCTAAATAAGCGATGATTCCTTTTCTTACTACATCGTGATCATCAATTACGGCGACACGTATCATTTTGACTCCTCCTTACTTTGAACAGTTGTTGGCACTCTTATATCGATATGCGTTCCTTCTCCTTCTCTAGAACGAAGCGTAAAAACGCCTCCTATTTCTTCGCAGCGCTCTTTCATAGACTTTAACCCATAAGAAGCCTTATTGCTTTTCTTTTCCTCTGGATCAAAACCAGCGCCGTCATCCGATATATGTAGAAACATCTCTCCCTTAGAATGAGTCAAATTTACTTTAACTTCGGATGCATTCGCATGACGTAATATGTTCGATAGCGCTTCCTGTACTACTCTAAAGAGCTGTTCCTCTGTCGTTCTCGATATTTGATCCATCTCCTCCATTTGGACTTCAAAATGGAGTGGACATTTTTGTTTTAATTCTTCAATGAGAGAAAAAACCCCTTCGGTTAGTGGTTCCCCTGACAAATGAACAGGCCTTAAGTGCAGGAGAAGGGCCCTCATTTCTGTCTGAGCTTGTAGTGCCATCTGCGTGATTTCTTCGAGTTGCTTCTTGGCTTTTTCGGGATTTTTATCAAATACTTTTCCCGTAGCTTGAGCCATCATGGTCAAAGCGAACAATTGTTGACTAACGGCATCATGCAGATCCCTGGCTAATCTCTGTCTCTCTTCAATCGTTGCTGCCTTATGAGCAGAGCGTGCTAGTTCTGCTTTTTCATCGGCAAGCTTTAATAAAGACTCTTTTTGCTGCTGTAGCTTTTCTCCCAGCTCATTAAGTTCATCCCCTAAGCTGGCGACCTCATCGTTTTCATTAAAGTAAATTCTTGAAGAAAATTCTCCTCTTGATAGCTGGGTAATCATCGTTGAGATATAATCAAATCGCTGTTTCATATCGCCGCTCGATTTGAAGCCAGCATAGATAGACATAAAGAATCCTACAATCAAATACGAGAGGATAAAAAATAAAATGGCACCCGGGCTTAGCCATGATGGTTCGAACCAGACGTGAATGGAAAGAAGTACAGCCAATAATATAAATATATTCAAAATGAGCCCGTACAAATGTGATCGAATATACATATATCGGATACTATTCAACTGTTTTAACATGCCCGTTTTCCCCTCCTATACATGGTCAACCTTTATGGAACCTACTCTAAAATCAATATAGAGGGATAACCTTCTGGTGGCAGAGTGATAATCCTCGGTCTCGTATACAAGCTCTCGTTTAAACCCACTTGCGTTCTGATTATTGACCTGGATATCCCCCGTCTTAATACTTGCCTCAACTCTGAATGGGACATTCTTCGGAATTACCATTTTCACATCACCGATCCAGCCTCTTACATGGATAGGAGTATCCCCATCTGGAATGAATGCTCTTGTGAAATCGAACTTATAATCTCCGATTCCATTCCAAAGATCCATCGGTTCCACTTTCCAGTTATCCTTTTTAAACTCCTGACTTCCGATTGCCATCCGACTTGGTTTTGGGTCTTTCCTATTGAACGTTGCTGTGTCCTGAGCAGCTGCGTTTGAATCATAGTGGAACTCAAAATTCCTCTTTCGCTTATTTCCACCCAAAAATATAGCGAATCCGATATAAATAAACAGTAGAGGCCATAGCCTCAGCACATCACCCAGTTCAAATACAATTACTTCAAGACGGTCCAGTAGAAGCAGCGTTCCTAAAATAGTCAAAAACGAACCAAGAACCCATGAGCCACCTGACTTTAAAAGGGCATCCAACCACATTTTCATTCCAATACCAAGAAGTAAAACTGGATAAATGTTCTCCCATGAGAGACTCATTTCCAGGGAAATAACGTCTAAATTAGACAAAAGTAATAGAACTCCGACAGAGACTAGTACTATAGCCAATAAAATATTCACAAACCCTTTTTTCATTCCTAATCACCCTTTTCTTTCCTAAGACTATTAATTCTATATGAGGTGGAAGATTCCTTTAATTCAACCTTAATGTGAAAAGACTCCCTTCCTGCTTACTTTTAATTTACTTGGATCACCTCGTAATTAAAACGAGCCTCAGACTGTTTTCACCTCCGTCTCTAGACTGACTATTTCTGTAAACAAACATGTTTAAAGAGCGTACTTCAGGGAATATCTATATAGTGTCAATTCTTTATAAGGAGGATGTTAGGTTATGGATGAAAAAATGAAAGCACTAATCGATGGACTAAACGAAGACTTGGCTCATGAATATGCCGCTACGATTATGTACACATATAATGCGGCAGTCGTCACAGGTTTATATCGCTCCGTATTAAAGCCATTCTTTGAGAGTGAGGTCACAGACGAACAAGGCCACGCTCTTTACTTAGCAGAAAAGATTAGTACTCTTGGTGGTACTCCAACAACAACTCCTGCTGAGGTCAAGCAGTTGACTGAAGTTAAACCTATGCTTGAAGAAGCTATGGAAGCAGAACGTCAAACAATCGTACGCTATGAAGAGCGCAAAGCGCAGGCTGAAGAATTAGGGTTAACCGAGCTTTCAGTAAAACTAGATGATTTAATTTCTGATGAAACTGGTCATATGGAAGAGATCGGACGTCTTCTGAAAGATTCCCGTTTATACGATTAATACTAAAAAGCCGCTATCAACATAGCGGCTTTTTTAATTTCTCTTGAACTTTTCCATTTGCCTTAATAGTCAGATTAGTTTGAGAATCCTGCAGTCATGTATTACACTTTATTCAACCATTCTCAAAGAGGAGGAACATACATGTGGGACACGATTTTTCAAGCGGTTGACGACCAGTATGAGCAGATGGTTGAAACGCGAAGACACCTACACCAGCACCCTGAAGTCTCTTTCAAAGAGGAAGACACGGCTCAGTTTATTATAGATACATACGAAAGACTGGGACTACCTTATAAAAGCAAAGTGGGCGGCAATGGTGTCATTGCTACGCTTGAAGGAGGAAAACCGGGGAAAACGGTGGCTTTAAGAGCAGATTTTGATGCCCTTCCGATTCAAGAAGAAAATGAAGTCAGCTATAAATCGAAAAACGACGGAGCTATGCACGCTTGTGGTCATGATGGTCACACAGCGGCCCTACTAGGATTAGCAGAAGCTATACTTCCATTTAAAGAAGATCTACCCGGTACGATTGTTTTTCTCCACCAGCATGCCGAGGAGTACGCTCCAGGCGGAGCCAAACCAATTCTTGAAACTGGAGCTTTGGAACACGTCGATGCTGTATTTGGTACACACATTTGGGTGAATACGCCTGTTGGTATCATCCAAGCTTCTAAAGGTCCATTCATGGCAGGTGCCGATCGTTTTGAAATTAAGATTCAAGGGAAAGGCGGTCATGGAGCCCAGCCCCACCAAACCAAGGATGCTATTGTTATCGCTTCTCAGCTTGTCACATCTCTACAACAAGTGGTAAGCAGAAGGGTAGATCCTTTAAAGACTGCCGTACTATCTGTGGGAACATTCGAAGCTGGGCATACATTTAACATCATTGCTGATTCAGCTGAATTAACAGGCACAGTCCGGACATTTGATGAAGAGGTTCAAGCACTGATCATTGATGAGATGGAAAAAATTATTAAAGGCACTTGCGAGAGCAATGGTGCGGACTATGAATTCAATTATCATAAAGGGTATCCTCCTGTCGTCAACCACGAAACAGAAGCTGAGCTGATTTTACATCGCTCACACGAAGCAGATCCATCACTGAAAACGGAGGAAATTGAACCCGTAATGGCTGGAGAGGATTTTGCATATTATTTACTAGATAAGCCAGGTGCTTTTTATTTTACTGGCGGGCAAATCCCTGACCACTATTATCCCCACCATCATCCTAAATTTGATTTTGATGAGAAAGCTTTAAATCATGCCGCAAAAACACTTCTGCAAGCTTACAGAAGCTATCAGGAGGAAGTCTAAAAAACATTCATAATAAACGGAGGCGGCAAGCGTTCATTGTCGTCTCTCCTAAATGTTCCATCATACGGCCATTAGCTACGTAACCCACAACCGCTCCAAACCCCGGAATCAGTTGAAATAACTTCACAAAATCAAGCGTATCCCTGTACTCGATTTGGAGAGTTTTCCAGTCCATGTTTTTCTGTTTCAGATCTAAGTGATTCCAATTCAACACCTTCCCCCTTACCTTCTCCTTAGCCTCATCACTTGAAAAGGCAAGCATGAATAGGTGAAGCAAGAAGACTCGCTCCTCGTACTTACGAACATCCAGTCCATAAATTTGTCCGGCATCAAATAAAAATTTCATTTTAATACTTAATAATAAAGGAAAGTCTGCTGCCCCTAACCAGAATCCGCCGAAGCCGGTCCCTGCCCCTTCAAAAGCAGCTGTCTTTTTATATTGGTCCAGTCTTTCTCTCACTAGCTGTTCTCTTACTTGAAATGACAAAGATGAATTTACATCCACAGGACGTATGTATTCGGAAGTCGTCAGTGACACCTCAATCATTTTTCTAATGCTTTCGGTAACAACGCTGTGAATTTGATCAGGGATTCTTTGGTTGATTGATGATTGTAATCGTTTAGACGTCCGCTGCAGCACAGACGACCTTTTTTCTAAGGAACGACTCCAGCGTTCTGCCTCTTTTTTCACCTTTGTTTCGTAATCCATAGGTCTTCCCTCCATATTATTTACATGATATTAATCACCAGTAATTATAAAAAAAGAACTTTCTTCTATTAGAAGTATGGGATTTCTATCCATATGAGTGCTCTGTAAATAACTGTAATAAAACCTATCACAAGACTTTCAAAATTCGGTCCAAATGAAAATGATGGTAAGGACATCGATCAATTTTAACTAGGTCCGGGAAATGGCGAGACTCCTGTGGGAATAGAGTTCATGGTGAGAGCCCGCAAGGCAAATCCTGAGGAAGGCTCACCGGACTCCCACGGAAAGCGAGCCATTTCCCGGGCCTCCTACTCCTGTCTATGGCAACGGTAACCTCTCAAGTCTCCAAGAATACTCCTCTATAACTGAATAAACCAAAGATTATGCAAAAAGAGAGCGAGGTCCCGCTCTCTTTTTGTGAACAGTTAGCTTAATCTAGGCTTCACATAAGCGTTAATAAAGGCAAAACTGAACAAACTTCCTCCTGCCCAAACGATAGCAAGCCCCAATGGGTTCCACTGCAGCAAGAATAATAAACCGAACAGGAAGGTCTGGAACAACATTAATTGCCTTAGCCATTGAAGTAAAGCCTGTTGTTTCCACTCCTGCCGTACAGGATACAAGTCTAACCATACGACCGTACGGTGGTGATTCCATAAGGTCATCATCTGAAATGCGCTCAAGTATAAAAAGAGAATCGCAAATGCGATTTTCACCCAGACATTTGGCACAAACCAAATAGCTAGGCCTCCAATGATTACCAAGCGAAAATACATGCCCAAATAGTCACTGCTTCTTGTAAAAGTGATTCTATAAAGGTACGTATAGGTTCGATCTTGACGATAAGGAATTTTAGATACTAAAGCCTGCACTAACGTATGGCGTTTTTTTACCGTATTTTTTAAATGAGGTACATCAGTAAACATATTTGCTATCCGGTAAAAAGTCCTCATGCGCTGTTGGTCTTTTTCAACAAGCAAATCCCACGCTAGTCCTGCTTTTTGCCTGGCAAGTGTGTACGTATAAAGTACTACGACTACTAATAGTACGGTGACAATACTTGCAAAAACCCATTCGCCCTTTGATAAAAAATAAAAGATCACAACATTTAAGATGGCTTTTACTATTTGATCGGTCCATCTTATTCTGGGATTACGGTCTTTCAACATCCACCAGTTGGAAAGCATATTCCATACTTTCACAATTAAGAAGACGCCAATCATCATTAAATAATGCTCTGTGCCCAACTCAGGGTATGTGGCAAAATACAATGGACCTAAAGCTGCCGCAATAAGAAAAACAACATAGAGCTGGACAATAAAGCTATAATACAAACACCTTTTGAAGTAATCATTTAGTTGAAACTCAGCAGGCAAAAGGAAGACTAAGTCCGGCTCTTTAAGTAACGTTCGTACAGGGCTATAGCTCGCAAAGAGTCCGAATGCGACCCCTGTAATCACTGCTGTTGGGAAGTTGTCCGGCAAATCCAGAAGCCATTGCTGGTAATAATAGGCCAAGGCTGAGATGAAAAAGAGCATCGCAAACGCAATGTGACCATTAAAGATATATTTTAAGTACCGGCTTGTCTCTTTCATATGCTCAGAAAACCGGCGGGTCCAAAGTTCTTTTGCGTTAATCATCGTTCTCTTCCTTTGTCAATTGGACGTAAATATCATCCAACGACGCCCCGGCCATTCTAAAGGACTCTTGTAATTCTTTTAACGTCCCCATGGCTCTGATTTTTCCGTCATGAAGGATGATGAAGCGATCACAGTATTTTTCCGCGGTCGCAAGTATATGTGTTGACATCAAGATTCCTGCCCCATTCTCTTTCATCTCTTCCATCATTTGAAGATACGATTGAATCCCTAATGGATCCAACCCTACAAACGGTTCATCTACTATATAGAGATCAGGCTGAATGAGAAAAGCGCACATAATCATGACTTTCTGTCGCATACCTTTTGAAAAATGAACCGGGAACCATTTCAGTTTCTTTTCCAATCGGAATTCTTTTAACAGGGGATCTAACCGTTTTTTAAAGATATCCTCAGGAACATTGTAAGCCATCGCCGTTAAATGAAGATGCTCATATAAAGTCAGTTCATCATATAGTATCGGCATTTCAGGTATGTAACCGATCTGCTGACGATATTCTTCAGGGTTTTCTTCAAAAGAAGTTCCTTTAATGGATACTTTTCCTTTTTTCGCTTGCATCATACCGATGATATGTTTAATCGTTGTACTTTTTCCTGCTCCATTTAAACCAATTAATCCAACAATTTCGCGCGGATCTACATCAAACGAAATTCCGTGCAAAACATTTTTATGTGTATATCCACCATAAAGGTCATTGACTTTTAATAAAGATTGCAAACTGCATCCCTCTTTTCATTAACATCCATTCTTCACAAATTTTATCACAATTGCCGAGCCGCTTGCACTTTTTCCAAAGATGGCTTCTTTCGATTGGAACACTCACATTATGATACAATAATACAAAATGATAAGGAGTGAGATTGATGAGTCAAGATTGTATTTTTTGCAAAATCATTGATGGCGAAATTCCTTCAGCAAAAGTGTATGAGGACGAGGATGTCTATGCCTTTTTAGATATCAGCCAGGTTACAAAAGGCCACACGCTAGTCATTCCTAAACAACATACACAGGATATCTACCACACTGATTCAGATGTTGCAGAGAAGCTATTTGCAAGAGTACCGAAGATCGCCAATGCTCTTAAAAAGACGTATGAACCAATCGGGTTGAACGTTCTGAACAATAATGAGGAACCTGCAGGCCAATCTGTTTTTCACCTACATATCCATCTTATTCCTAGATACGGGAAACAAGACGGATTCCGCGCCAACTGGGAAGTCCATTCAGATGAATACACTACTGAAGATCTACAATCAATTGCCGCTGAGATCAACAGCCACATACAAGGTTAATGTAAATTTTGATTTTCCGTCTGATTTCTTGGTATAATTAGGTCATGCTTTCGCAAGTGGTCATGAGGACACACTTGGGAAGTAAATTCAGATTAGACGAGTATAGTTGAGGAGAGATGCTTAAATGAATACGCGTATCTTGGTGATGTTATCATTATTTGTAGGGATTGGAGCAGTCCTTCATGCGATTGTCCCGCCATTCTTTTTAGGAATGCGACCGGACATGATGTTAGCGATGATGTTCTTAGGAATCATTCTTTTTCCTAAATTGCCCTACGTCCTGATTTTATCACTTGCTACAGGGTTTATATCCGCTCTGACCACAACGGTTCCAGGAGGGCAGATTGCAAACCTAATTGATAAACCAATTACCGCATTCAGCGTTTTTGGATTATTTATGATTCTAAAACCTTTGCTCAAAGGTAAGTTTGCTGCACCCGTTCTGGCTGGTGTCGGAACGTTGATCAGTGGGGCCGTATTCCTAGGCATTGTTCTTTTTGCTATCGGTTTGATGGATGCCAGCTTTAGCGTAATGTTTTTGACGGTTGTTATTCCTACCGCAGCATTGAATACCGCATTCGTAGCCGTGATTTACCCGATTGCAACAGGGATTTTAAAAAGAACAAATATGTCTTATGCAGTTCCAGCGCATAAATCTGCAAACTAAAATTCCAACTAGCGAGAAGCTAATCTCACATGATGAAGGCACTACCTAATCGTAGTGCCTTTGCTACATCATTTCCCTCCTCCATCAAGACATTCAGCCAGACAATTTTTTTAGTTGTTTTTAGGTTTCATTCATACATATATAGAGAAAATAATACTATGACATGGAAATGTGAAAGGAGTTTTCTATATGCCAAACGGAAAGTCACTTGCTCTTGGTTTTATCTTCGGCGGCGTCGTTGGAGCTGCCTACACACTACTAAGCGCTCCATCTTCAGGTCGCGATTTACGTGAAAATGCCAAATTAAAAAGTGAAAGTCTTAAAAATACTGTTCTCAGCCTGAAAGAAGAAGGCATGCAGTTGAAAGATCAAATCGCTCAAACCTCTAAAGAAGGTGCAGAGCTGATTAAAGAACTTTCAGAAGATGTAAAAACATCCGTGGAGAGCTGGAAGAAAACAGTTGAACCTCACCAAAAGAACATTCAAAAGTATTTAGAACAAATAGAAGAAAGCTTAAAAGAGCTGGAAGAAAAAGCGAAGGCCCAGGAAGATAATACGGCTACCCAGCCTGATCACGAGATCATTAATCACCAGTAATTAAATGATATAAAAACCCCAGAAGGTTTAACCTTCTGGGGTTACTTATTTATATAGGAAATTATGGGTTATTACTCTGCAGGTTTTAGATCTTCGATAGACTCTACATCCATATACTTAGGAACAACGAGTCCAATTTTAGCTCCTTCAAGGTTAGCACCCAGGTCTTCAAGGTTATCTTTATGCTGCTTATATAAATCACCGTGAGTACCTGGAAGCCATGCTGCAACCATTCCGGCTACTTCACCTTCTGCTACAGCTTCCCACATCGGACCATTATCCAGAGGAGTGATTGTCACTTCAAACCCCTGCTGCTTCAATACTTCAGCAACAACGTTTGTAGAAGCTATTTCTGAATCCCAGTTTACATACACAAGTTCAACTTCTGTGCCGTCTACTTTTTCTGTTCCTTTTGTCCACTCGTCTACTTTGTCCTGGTTATTCTCAATCCATTTTTGCGCAGCTTCCTGTTCACTTGTACCTTTATTGATATCAAGCATTACAGTTTCCATATCCTTAGCCGTCCAATTGAATTGATCTAGAACCTTATAAGCGTTTGGCTTGTCACCTTTCAGACCCTTACGCACCATTGTTTTAATTTGTTCTTCGCCACCGAAGACTTCTTTCGGATCTTCTAGATATTTCAGATCATACTTGGCAAATTTCCAATGTGGCGTCCATCCTGTAACCACAATTGGCTCTTCATTTTCAATCGCTTCCCCAAGAGCTGTTGCCATCGCACCAGAAGAAGATGTTGCTACTTCCCAGCCAGCAAGGTTTTCATATTCCTCTGTTGCCGTTTGGGCTGCTTTTACTACTCCTGCGCCTGCTTCAATCCCCGTGATCTCATAATTCATTTCTTCACTATAACTTGTGGAGTCTCCACCTTCGCTTCCGGAGCTCTCAGAACCTTCATCAGAAGATCCGCAGCCTGCTGCAACAAGTGTCAGTGATAATCCAGCTGCCATACCTAGACGTTTCCAATCTAATTTAAACATGTAAACCTCTCCCCTTTTAATAGATTGATTTATATGGAAAGGGCTTGAAGCAGCCCTTTCTTATTTTTTATTGTTCACCGCGTTGAGTATTTAAGTTCTGTGTAAATCGGTCGATGATAATAGCCAAAATTACAATACCTAGACCTGCGACAAATCCTGTACCAACTTCTGCACGCTGCAGTCCTGTAATAACCGTTTGGCCAAGTCCTTTTGCACCGATCATGGATGCAATAACAACCATAGAAAGAGCAAGCATAACTGTTTGGTTAATTCCTGCCATGATTGTTTTCTTAGCCATCGGCAATTGAACTTTAAATAGTTTTTGCGTTCCGGTTGTTCCAAATGAATCAGATGCTTCAATTAATTCATGAGATACTTGACGGATTCCTAAGTTTGTAAAGCGAACCGTCGGAGGTGTTGCGAAAATAACAGATGCAAATACACCTGGGACCATACCGATACTGAAGAATGCAACAGCCGGAATCAAATAAACGAACGCCGGCATCGTCTGCATGAAGTCAAGGATTGGCGTAAGAATCCTTTCTACCACTTTGCTTTTGGCCATCCAGATCCCGAATGGAACTCCAATTATGACAGAAATTAAACTCGCAAATATCACGAGCGTAAATGTATTCATTAATTCTGCCCAAAGCTCCTGGTTGGAAATAAACCAAAGACCAATGATTGAGAAAGCAGCCAAACCAAACTTTTTACCTGATATAAAGAATGCTACAACACCAACAATTAAAATAAAGAGCCAGATTGGGATACTCATCAACCAATCTTCAGCGAACATTTCTATAAAGTCGCCAAAGTCATTTTTAATAAAATCAAATAGAAATTCGAACGTATCTGTAATCCAATCGGTAGCAGAAGAAATCCATTCCGCTACTGGAATTTTAGGAATCAATTCCATTTAAGTTCACCTCACTTCCAGCTAATGCAGCAATGACAGCCCCTCTTACAATAATTCCTCGCAGCTTGCCATCTTCGACAACAGCTACAGGTACAGGCGCGTCATGTATTACATTGAAAATCTCATTCATAGATGTATCTTTTTCAACTTTCGGGATGTCAGTGCGAAGAATTGATTTCAGATCTTTCGCATCCTTCTTAACAGCTTCGGATACATCGTCTGCCGTTACGTAGCCTTTCAGGTTACGCTTTGCGTCAGTGACATAGATCGTAGATAGACCTTCTTTTCGCATGCGCTCTAGCGCTGTTCTTGGTCCATGTTTCTCGATATCAACAGTTTCTGGACGTTTCATTATGTGCTCTGCTGACAGCACTTTAGAACGATCAACGTCCTCAACGAACTTCTCAACATAATCATTGGCAGGGTTAACTAGAATCTCTTCCGGTGTACCAATTTGCACGATCTTTCCGTCCTTCATTAACGCAATTCGGTCACCGATCCTTAGTGCTTCGTCCAGGTCGTGAGTGATGAATAGGATCGTCTTTCTCATAGACTCTTGAAGCTCAAGTAATTCATCCTGCATCTCTTTTCTGATAAGTGGGTCAAGTGCAGAAAAAGCTTCGTCCATAAGCAGTACTTCTGGATCGTTCGCAAGTGCACGGGCTAAACCGACACGCTGCTGCATCCCGCCTGACAGTTGTCCTGGGAATTGATGGATATAGTCTCCTAGCCCTACCATTTCAAGTGACTTTTGCGCTTTTTCCTTACGTTTATCCTTGTCCACCCCTTGAACCTCAAGACCGAATTCAGCATTTTCAAGAACGGTACGGTGTGGAAACAAAGCAAAGCGTTGGAAAACCATGCTTAACTTTTGACGGCGGACTTCACGGAGATTTTTCTTATCCATTTTCGCTAAGTCCTGACCATCGATGTACACGCTGCCTTCCGTTGGTTCGATCAATCGGTTAATTAAACGAACGAGCGTTGATTTACCACTTCCGGATAATCCCATGATGACGAATATTTCTCCTTCTTCTACATCAAACGATGCCCGGTTCACCCCAACGGTATTGCCTGTTTTCTGTAATATCTCTTCTTTGGATAAACCTTCGTCCAAATATTTAGTAGCTTTCTTTGCTTGCTTACCAAATATTTTGGACAAGTTTTCTACCTGTATGATCGGCACGTCTATCACCTCTTATGTTTTAGTTTATTATGGTACGTTCGGTTCGTTTTTTATCCGTACTCGCTCAATCACCTTTACTACTGTAACCTATTTGTAACAAAAAGTTCAAACCATAAATACTTTAAAATAAGAACAAAAAATACGTACAGTTTAAACTGTATAAAGTTAAAACACTCAATTACTTCCTTTAACTTTTATTTTCTCTAAAATACTCCCTTATATTTAATTTTTATTAAAATCCAAAATATAGTAATGTTGTCATAGCAACCTTGAGAAGGAGGATCTTATGGTATTAAAAGATCATCAATCACTAGAAGACATCCATACAAAAGTCATACACGAGTTCTCAAAAACCCTCGAGATGTTCGGATTAACTCCGGCAGACGCTCGGTTATTCGTAACCTTATATATTAATCGTTCTCCTATGACATTGGATGATATGAGTGAGGTGCTTGGAAAAAGTAAAACTTCTATGAGTACAGGCGTACGAGGGCTGGTTGACCAGGGGTTAGTCGAACGGGTATGGAAAAAAGGGGTACGGAAAGACCTCTATCAAGCAAATGAAAACCTTTATAAGAATTTCATGTCTTCTTATATAAATAAATGGCAAAAGGCAGCCTATGAGCAAGAGGGATCATTAAAGGGGATTGAAAATGACCTAAAGGATCGTTATCAAGACTTTTCAGAGGATCAAGAAATGAATAAAGCAAATAACCTTTATAAGCGCGTTGAAGATATGATTAAATTCCATGAATTAATTATGCGTGCGTTTCAAGAAATTAACCCCAATGCAAGCTCCTACTAATTAACCCCTATTTAATGACCAGAAATCATAAGACCATCAGTCCGGAAAAAATCTTTTTCAAGGTACTGATGGTCCTAGGATTTAAATACTCACGATTGGACTCTCGGCTAAAGAATTTAGTTCACTTTCGAGAAAATGGAAGTCGTAATACGAACGAATTTATTGTTCGTATTTTTTTTATATAATATTTTAGCACATTATATCTTGAAAATTTTTTTAAAAATATTATCATTAAAGGTGACACGGTCTGTTCTAAGATGTGGTTTTCTTGGCGATTTCCTCATTCATGTAAACCTGCCACTCAAGATTATTGACTACCCTAAAGAAGGTGAGATGTATGAAAGATAAAATTTCCAAACGGGAGGCAATTTTTTATAGTCACAAAATGGCGCAACTTTCCAAAGCTCTCTGGAAAGCCATTGAAAAGGATTGGCAAGAATGGATCAAGCCTTTCAAACTTAATATCAATGAGCACCATATCCTATGGATTTCTTACCATTTAAAAGGGGCTAGTATCTCTGAAATTTCGAAGTACGGGGTTATGCACGTGTCTACAGCATTCAATTTCTCAAAAAAGCTTGAGGAAAGAGGATTATTACAATTCTCTAAGCGGGAAAATGATAAGCGAAACACATATGTGGAACTGACAGAGGAAGGTGTAGAGTTGTTAGAAGCCACATTAGCGGAATATAATCCCGATGATAACTCAGTATTAAGAGGCGTACTTCCAATGACAGAAATGTATGGGAAGCTCCCTGAATTTTTGGACTTATCTGCATTAATTAAGGAAATCTATGGGGACGAGTATATGGAAATCTTAGAGCGTTCTTTGGAAAGTATTGAAACGGATTCAGTAATCAATCAGCCAACAGACCTAGAAACGTATAAAAAACAAAAACCAAAATCGTCTTAAATCGTACTAGTTATAATACCATTTCATTTTTGCTGTTTTTGAAGTAAAATAACCCTTTCTGAAATCATTATTCAGAAAGGGTTATTTTATTTACAGACTGAACTAACGGTCTAATTGTTCCTCCAATTTTCCTCTTCATCGGCCTCTTTCAAATCATCACTTTGTGAACCTCCACTACATACAATGAACTCCCATCAAATCAGTTCTTACAACAAATATTTTTTTTACAAAAAACCTATTGCTTTTTCCCGTGAAACGTACTATTATTCCTTTTGTGCGATAATCAAAAATGATTTGACGAAATTACCAATATCATAGCGATATTTCTTATAAAATCACAGTACTTTTTGTAGCAAAGGGGGATTCTATGATGAATTGCTGGAAAACAGTGAACATCAACAAAGAATTCGGTCTTAACCGCTTATACCTGATGTCGTTTTTGACTGGACTTTTGTCCTTTCTACTGTTATATTTACCGTTTTCTATGTTCCATGGCACCCACGATATGAAAGATCACGGCTTTTTGCCGCTTCTTGTCATATTGTTTTTCTTGCCATCTATGCATAGACTCATGCATATTTTGCCGCTCATTCTCTTTTATAAGAGACTTCGAGTGAACTTTAAATTCAGAAAACGTGTTATTCCAACTTTCACTTACCAATGCAAATCGAAGTTATCAAAACAGACATCTATCATGATGGCGCTGGCACCAACGTTGTTCATTACTGTTCCGGCACTCATCATGGCCTGTGTCTTCCCTAACTACTATGCGTATTTAATCTTGTTTGCATCTGTAAATATTGGAATATCTTTTTCTGATTATCTCTATCTGAATTATTTTGCAAGAGCCCCGCGCAAATGCATTATTGAGAATGCGAAAGAAGGCTACGACATCCTTGTACAACAGCGTGAAGCTTAATCAAATACAGAAGATAAAGAAGCTCAGAGTTAAGTAAACTCTGAGCTTTTTCTCATCCCACTAACCCCTACTTATCCTGAAGACTCAGTTTCGAGACTTACTGGGGCCGTTACCCTATTAGGAGTAGGGATTGGATGGAAAATGACTCGCTTTCCTGCGGGGGAACTGGCAAGCCTCCTCGTTCGCTGCGCTCTCTGGGGTCTCGCCTAGCTCCTTCTCCCGCGGGAGTCTCGCCATTTTCCATCCAACCCATTTATAGTGTAATGAACGGCCCATCTAACAGGAGTAAGGAGGCTCTGATTTCCTAAATTACAGGAAGATTTTCGGTACTAATAACGTTTCCGTTTATCCCAACACCCGTAAGGAGGTCCGAGAAATCGCGAGACCCTGTTGGGACATCCGGCATGATAGGTGAGACCCCGGAGAGCTTTAGCTCGAGGAGACTCAGAACATGCCCACGGAAAGCGAGTGATTTCTCGGACCTCCAAATTCCGCTTAGGGCAACGGAAACTTCACAGTACCTCGAAATCTAGTCTTCAAGATAACTGCTATATAGTTGAATAATAACCCAACATAAATGTTCTTTTTCTGTTTTTCACCGCATAATTCTGTTCAAGGGTAAGAAATTTTGATAGAGTAGTTTCATAGGGAATAAAGGAGGTTTCTTCATCATGGCATTTGGATTTATCTTGTATGCACTCGTCATTCTATTTGTGTTCAACTCACTCACTCATTCCTTATGCTTGAAAACAAAGATGTCGACTGAAAAGCAAACTCGCGTCTTCAGAACGATCAATGTTCTGATCACCATATTACTCATATCTTCATATGTAGAAGTACTCAATACACTATAAGCAGACAGGCCATGACGGAACCCCGTCACGGCCTGCTTTTTTCTGTTCAGACTCTTTTTATATTTCTTTTCCTCTATGGAACATGCGAGGCAAAATATGTTATATTTACTCATGGGCTGTAATAAGTAGATATCTCTACGTCACGAAAATCATAAAATCGCAAATAGGAGTGTACGTCATGAAGAAAATTGCAATCACAGCTGCCATAGCGGCCAGCGTATTTACTTTATCCGCTTGTTCATCTAATGCGGATGATTCCAAAGCTGTTGTAGAAACAAGCGGCGGGGAAATTACAAAAGAAGAATTTTATCAGGAATTAAAGAAAAGTAATGGAGAACAAGTTCTACAGCAACTAGTCATGAAGGAAGTTCTAGCAGATAAATACGATGTATCTGATGAAGCAGTCAATAAAGAACTGGAAACCTTAAAAGAACAATACGGTGACCAATTTGAAATGGTCCTTCAACAAAGCGGCTATGGAAGCGAAGAAGAATTTAAAGAGGTCATTCGCTTCAGCCTTCTACAAGAAAAAGCAGCATCTGAAGATGTCGAAATTTCAGAAGAAGAAATGAAGCAATATTATGAGCGCATGAAGACAGAAGTTCAAGCAAGCCACATCCTTGTCAAAGATGAAGCAACAGCTAAAGAAGTAAAACAGAAGCTTGAAGACGGTGGAGACTTTGGGAAGCTTGCAAGCGAATATTCTTCGGACGGATCTGCACAGCAAGGCGGTAAGCTTGGCTGGTTCGGACCTGGTAAGATGGCACCTGAATTCGAAGAAGCTGCATATAGCCTTGAAAAAGGCGAAATTAGCGAACCTGTCAAAACTCAATTCGGCTATCACATTATTAAAGTAACAGACAAACGCGATGCAGAAGATGTGAAACCATACGAGGAAGCAAAAGAAGAAATCAAGCGTACCCTTGTAAGTCAAAAAGTCGACCAGGCTAAGCTGCAAGAGAAAATGGATAAATTGATGCAAGAAGCAGAAATTGACGTAAAAATTGAAGAGTACAAAGACCTATTCAAACAACCTGAATCTGCTCCTGCCGAGGGTTCTGAGTCAGGCGGTTCTGAAGGAAATAGTTCAGAACAGAACACAACAGAGGAATAAACAAACATAAACTCTAAGCATTAATCTGTACAAACCAAAAGCCAGGTGATTCCAATCACCTGGCTTTTAATCTGGCATCATCGTTTTCTCTTTTTTGCCGCGTCTTTCTTTCTCTCTTTCCATCCGTTTCAAATAGACTTGACCTTCTTGTTCGATAAATTGCTGCTCCAAATGATGCTCTGCCCGCATCGCACGAATAGCCATATAACCACTTATAAAAATAAAAATAATACAAAAGTACACCCAGATTGGAATCCCAAACAACATAGTTGGTTCCTCCCTAACTCATTTGTATCTAGTCTATGAAGACGACACACAGATTATGAACAAGCCTTGTTAAGAAGTAACCTCTCTCATCCTTCTAAACATGACAAAATAGATAGCTGCGCTTCCTACAGCAAAAAAACCCAGCAAGATAAAAGTCATAGAATAACTCATATAATTTGAGAAAATTAAACTTAAAGGTGCAAGCAGTCTCCCTAATGTAAACCTTAGCGAAGCAGCAGAAAAATACTGTCCTCTCATATTTTCTGGAGCGAGTTTAGAAAAAAAGCTCTCCTGATTCCAACTACCATTAATTCTGCTAAAGTAAAAATTCCCATGGCCAGTATGAATACCCAAACACTCTGGGTCATTCCATATAAGGTAATCCCTACGTCAAAAAATATACTTGAAAAGATAAACACTCTCTTTTCCTTAAACCGGTTCATCCATTTCGTTACCGCTACTGTAAATGAGCTACAAGCAAACCATTTTCGGCTAACAAGAGACCGAAAGCCCGTTCACCTGAAACTGTCCATTTCCAGTCTCCCACTTAGAGCAAAGTTTGATTTTGAACGACTTCACTCGTTTAAACAGCAATCAACAAGTCCAGTTGCATAAATGTTTGGGCAGCTAAAGCACATGCAATGATGAAAAGAAGAAATGTGCGGTCATTTGCGATGATGCGGTAGTCACTTAACTCTTTCCAAATTACAGAGAATAGAGTTTCCCCTTTTTTCCTTACCCCTTTCTTTCACCGTCGTCGTTTCCTCCAAGTAGTAAGAAAGAACACCAGCTAAAAGCGCAGTGATAACCACTCCAGCAAGAATCATCGAAAAACGATATGTATAGAAGATTTAACTCCCTATTAAAGGTCCGATGACCACTGCAATATTAATAGAGGTATAAAAAACTGCAAAAACATCTGCTCGTTCTTTCTCGGGTACAACGTCAGCGACCATTGCATGAGAAGTTGGCCAATAAATAACCCCAAATATGATCAATAAACTGAAGGCGATAAATGTATCTATTGGATAATCGAGCCAAGGGGGAGTTAGCGGCTGCGAACAGTAAAAAGGTCAAACTCTCCCCTATTGCAGAGTAGACCATCAGTCTTTTGCATTCGAAACGATCTGCACAATACCCTCCAATCAAGCTAGCAAGCACCGAAAAGGCCTGGGATAGCATTGGTAGAATTCCTGCATAATCTTTACCAAACGAACGTTCAAAGTAGATCGTCATAAAGGGGAAGAACATCCAAAATAAAATATTCATCGTACCTTCCCCAAACAGATGGATCATTCAATTCCTATCCCAATATTTCCATTTCGTGTTTTTTCTCCTGCGGCGGTTATTTTTCTTCAAATAATGGTTTATAAAAAGAACGCTGTTCAAGTGAATACATTTTTTCCGTAAAATCTCCAGGATTCACTTTTGTTAACGCTCGATTCATCATATTAAGTCTTGCATCAAGCATATCGATGTAGTGTAGTACTTCCGCTTCCCGTACTAGTGGTGGTTTCGGACTTCCCCACTCCGCTTTTCCGTGATGGCTTAAAATCAGATGCTGTAAAACGGTTACTTCTTCTCCTTCGATCTGCAGTTCGTTCGCCATAACTCGAATCTCTTCCACCATTAAAGGAATGTGGCCAATCAACTTGCCCTCTACTGTATAGGAAGGGGATGCTGCATTCGATAACTCTCTTAATTTCCCTAGGTCATGCAGTATGATTCCTGCATAAAGCAGATCTTTATTCAATTCAGGATAGAGTCCAACTAATTCTTTTGCTAAACGAAGCATGGAAACGATATGATGAGCTAGGCCTGATACATATTCATGATGGTTCCGGACAGCTGCAGGGTAAGTAAGCAGATCATCTTGATATTGCTTCACAAACTGCCGAGTGATTCTTTGGAGATTGGCATTTTTCATTTCAAATATTGCCTCTGTGATGTGTTCCATTAAGTCTCCCTTTTCAACAGGAGCTTTCTCAATAAAATCAGACACAAAGACTCCATCCGTCGTTTGGGAAGGACGGATACTGTGGATTTTTAACTGTGGTTTGTTGCGGAATTGTCCCACTTCCCCATTTACTTTTACAAGCTCTCCCTGCTGGAAAACTTGCTCGTCCTCATTACTCGCTTCCCAAAGTTTTGCGTCAATTTCCCCTGTCTTATCCTTCAGCATGAACGATAAGAATGGTTTGCCATTACTAGCTACTCCTTTTGTAGCTGATTTAATCAATAGAAAATGGTCGAAGGTTTCTCCGATTTGATAATAAGCAATTCCTTTTTTCAAACTTCACTCCCCCTTTTTCGTATATAAAAAAACTGTCCCTTTATCCCTTCACGTACTATATTACTACGCTCTTGGAGGTGGGGACAGCTTTATACTTTTAGGAATCCTGGGTTTCTTTCTGATCGACCTTAGGTACATACTGGAAGATCTCACCAGACTCTACGACATGGATGAATTTCATCAGCCATCGATAATAGTTTTGAGCATAAGTGAGCTTTTCGATGTCCTGATCTATTTTCTGAATTAATTTTTCATCCTCTGTCTGCTCTTTAAGGTCTATTAATTCTTGTATAGTTTCATCAGCTTCTTCGATATTGGTTTCTGTATGATGTCTCCATCGACTTCCAAACAGAGAGGTAAATGACTTGTACCAATCTTCTTCAGATTTGTACAAATCTTTGCGAACGCCTTTTTTAAATGAAGGTTCGACCATTTTCATATCAGATAGAGCTCTTACACCCGTGGACATACTCGTTTTACTCATTTCAAGGGCTTCCCTCATGTCATCAAGAGTCATTGGCTCTCCAGAAAAGTAAAGCACTCCATACAATCGGCCTATGGATGGGGTGACACCATATAGATTCATGTTCTTTGCGATCACTTGTATGAATTGTTCGATTGTTTCTTCATATTTAATCCAGTCATTATTATTTTTTTCTGGCAATGGAAACCCTCCAATTGCTATTTACTCACTATTAATTGTTTAAACGCAAACCTCTGTGTCCTCTATGCCCATGAGACCAGGTCAAAGAGTAAGTTTGTACACTGTCTCCAGACTTTACAAAATATCCATTAATAATTACTGCGCCTTAATCTTAAAACATTTTATCATTAAAATAGGGGATATGCGACCTTATCCCACATTTTAGTCCAGAATTAGCGTTTTTACTTTGCTAAAATGGTTCTGTAAATCGTTTCTCCACGTAAAAAGAACGACTTGATGGCGGCTTGCGACTTCTTCCAATATTCTCAGCATGACCTGAAGACGATCTTGATCGAAATGGACAAAAGCATCATCCATGAGAAATGGAAGACGTAATGTTTCTGCCATTGTCTCTCCCAAAGCAATTCTTAAAGCAACATAGAGCTGATCTTTCGCGCCTCTGGACAATTCTTGAACTTCAAAATGCTGACCGTTCTTATGGGCGAGCTTCATCTCTTGTTGTTCTGTGGATAAAAGGAGGATGTCAGTATAGCGATCGTTTGTCAATTGACTGAAATAAACCGTAGCTTTTGCAATCACTTCTGGGAGGTACTTCTCCATATATTGCTTTTTTGTTTTCTGTAACAGTTGAAAAGCGAATTGATGTCTCACCCACTCTTTTGCATGCTCCCTTAGTTTATCCTTTTCTAACTCTGATTGGTGGATTAATTCAGAGAGCTGCCCTGAGTTCTCCAATTGAAGAAGCTGATTTTTTGTATCCGAAAGGGCTTGCTGTAGTTCTCTCAGATTTGCTTCCGTTTCTGTCATAATATCGTTTAAACCTTGCATTTCTGCTCTGAGCTTAGCTTCATCTGGGGTTTGCTCCCAGATGTTAAATTCCTGCTGTTCATTTTCAATAATCATCCCGTTAATCTGCTGTTCTAATCTTTGGAGTGATCTTTGGTCCTCCTTCAATCTCTCATGCTCATCGGCTAACGAATAAAAGGACTCCTCATCTTCTGCTCCGGCTTGTTTAAAAAGCTCATCCCTTTTCTCGATGAACGAATGAAGCCGCAGAGTGATTTCATGAATCTTTTGCTTCACCTCATTAACCTCATGATGGAATTGCCTTACACGCTCTGCATTTCGTTCATGTTTGTGCACCCATAATTGAAGCTGATCCCACAATTGATCGACGCTTTTCTGAACCGATTCCCAATTCTTATCTTTGTAAAACTTCTCCAGATCAAAAAATATTTTCTGAATCACTTGGTTATTCGATTCAATTTGATTTTGGAGTGATTCAATTTCCTCACTTCTTTCTTTCGCCTTGGCCAAAAGGTGATAAAGCTTATCCCAATGGCTAATATCAAGAGACATTAAAAACGGATAGAGATTCTCCTGCTCCTGAATTCCCGCTTCTAATCTCCTTTTCCTCTGTAGTAATAGTCTTCGTTTCTCATCCAGCCGAATTTCGTCTTGGTTTAATTGTTTCCAACGGTCTTTTACGTGCCGATACTCAGCCCTACTCTTTTCAAACTGCTGTAACTTCTCTCTTGCTTCTTCCACCGAGAGCTCTGGAACGTGGGCAGCACTCTCCTTAGCGGCCTGCAAATTCTTTTGGTACGTTCGATGATTAGCCATACCTCCGATGATAAAAAGGATGGCGGCTATTGTTGAAAACACGCCTAATAAGATACTTGAAATGATCCACGCTGCGAGCCCTCCGGCAATAAAAAGAAACAACGCAAACCCGAACAGTAAATCACGACGTTGTTTGATAGGTTCCAGATTTATCGCTGATATATCTGTACGGCGGTAGGATTCATCGAGGACTTTAGAATATTGATTCGCGTCCTTTTCACTGATCCTTTCAAACTTTAACTTTTCCAGTTTTTCTTCTAAGTGTTGTTTTTCCTGATGTAACTCTCGGCCACTTTCGTTTAAACGGGTTTCTTCTTGCCTAATGGCGTGTGCTTCATTTTTTAAATCTGCCCATGTTTCTTCTATGTAAAAGGGCAAGGGTGACTCTGTTACCTCATCTTCCGTAATTGGAATATCCATATGACGAAGCTGCTGGTCTAATTGACTTCGAACAACTTCCATTTGACCGGTCATTTGCTCTTTGTAATGAGATGCCTGTTCATAACGGTTTCGGTCTTGCAATAGAACTTTTCCTTGTTCTAACTCATCAGAGGTCGGCTGGTTGTCTTCAAGTTCCTCCAACCGCTCATTCATCTCTGTAAGGTTTGTTTCTAATAAATGCTTTTCGCTTTCCAGTGGAAGTAGATTTTCTCTTAATTGCCTGTAACGTTCTCTTCCTTGCGAAGGAAATTCGAAGTATTGCTCACTCTCGTTCACTTGCTTTTGAAGCTGATGATATTCCGAAATAACAGGAATCGCTTTTAGTAATTGTTCATAGCTGTACAGCTTCTTTCTTGTATCCTTAATCTTCCATTCACTCTGATTAATTCGATGAATGAGGTGTACTCGATGGTCTTGCAGCTTCTGATAATCCGCTTCTTCTCTTTCAGCGGCTAAACGTTGTTTTTGGACATCTTCTACTACACGAAGCTGTTGATTGATTATCGGGTTTCGCCCCTTTGGCTTAAACTGCTGTTCAACTTGCTTTGCGAACCACTTCTCCGTTTCATAGATCCGATCAGAACCGGTTAAGCCAATATTTAATAATACTTCACCTAGTTCACTTCCCGACATTCGGTGCAAATCCAGTAAGTCTTCAGCACTGAAGCTGAAAATAGAGTTATAGACCTCCCGATTTGTTCCTTTCAACAAATCGCAGAGCCAATCTTCGCCATATTCCTCTCCGTTCGTCAGCCTGCAAAGTGCTTTACCGTTCCGTTGATTATGGACGCGTTCGATGACCACATGCTTATGCTTCTCTGTGCTGATTATTAACTGGCCACCAATAGCTCCTCCTTTCTTAGGCTGGTAATATTCTCGTTGTTTGGGTGTAAGCCCGAATAACATAAAAAGAATAAACTGGTGAATAGTTGACTTTCCAGCTTCGTTTTGTCCTGATAAAAGGTTGACCTGTCCTAGCTCTAGAAAAAACGATTTATTTTGCCATTTCCCAAAGCCATAAATGTGAATTTCTTTAATATTCATGATGACTGATCCTCTCTCTTTAACAATTGGTCGATCACCATTACCTTTGCAGACTCCATTTCATCTAAGATTTCTTCACGTGTTAAAGGATTCATATGTTTCGCTGCATTTCGATGTTTGAATAAGGGTGCAAGCCAACCTTGCACCTCTTCTTCACTTACATCATCCATCCCTCTAAGAAATTCTCCGATAAAATGCTGCCCTTTCTTTAACTCACCTTCGTTCCAAAATGGAAGGTCTTCCACTTTTACATGGTGGATATAAATCCAATCCCCAGTGATATTCTCAGTCTCGTTGACAATATTCACCCATTCACCAAGTAGTTCTTCACCTTCCCACTTACGCAATTCACCTGTATTTGAGGTAAGGTTTACTTCCAGCATTGTACACTTGTTTCTTTGAGAAACCTGGGATTTAGCTTGTTGAAGCACCTGTTCTAGTTCATGAGGAGAAGTGAGATGATCACAGGGTACAGTTACAGATTCAAATGTAAAACTATGTAGGTCTATAAATGTACGGAGATAATCAGCACCATTAAATTCTATTAAATAGCACCCCTTTTCGCCGGCTTCTTTTGTTGATCGTCCTTGGATATTTCCTGGATAGATCGCAGGAGGGTCTTCAGACAACACCAGTCTTTGATGGATATGTCCAAGTGCCCAATAGTCCATCTGATGATTATAAAGCTCTTCCATCCGAAACGGTGCGTAGACATCATGATCGGTGTTCGTTTCAAGACTGCCGTGCAGCATGGCAATGTGATACTGTGGATCTCCGCTTATTTTAAACTCGTTAACTTTTCTTTCACGTATTTCTCTTTCCATATAGCTGAAACCGTAGATGTTGGCGATATGCTGGTCGTTTTTATAAAAAGGAATGGTTTCTATTTCTTGAGAAGAAAAGACGTGGACATTTCTAGGAAATGCGATCGGGTACCGATCGCCTTGAAGGTAGTCATGATTTCCATAGCTTATAAACACTTCGATACCGTGATCATAAAGGTTCTGGAAGGCATTTCTCAAAAAAACCTGTGCCTTCAAACTTCTTACAGATTCGTTGAATAAGTCTCCTACTAGCAAAATAAAATCGACTTGATGCTCAATAGCTTGGTTGATGAGGCGTTCAAAGGCTTCAAATGTACTTTTTCTCAAACGTTCTAACAGTTCCTCAGGATAATGACTTTTACTTTTAAACAGACTGTCCAAATGTAAATCTGCGCTATGTATAAACCTTAATTTTGAATGCATCCACAAGCTCCGTTCTATAAATGTTCTTCCTTATATTTTAACAAAGGACACTTACGAATGCACGTTCGCAAAAAAGTGGATGTATGTCCCTTAATTCCTCAACGCCTCCTATCCTGAAGACTCAGTTTCAGAATGGCTATACAATTGGGTTAGTTTGTTTCCGTTATCTAGTATCAGGAAAGGTGTTCGGGGAAATCGCTCGCTTTCCGCGGGGATGACGGCAAGCTTCCTCGGTTTACCAACCTGCTGAATCTTGCCAGCCATTCCATTCCCGCAGCAGTCTCACGATTTCCCCTCCTACCTTGCTTATTTATTAGCTGAACGGAAACGTAGACAAAAATAGAAACAGTCCATTTAATTCAATTATTCAATTTTGGTGGATTTCAAGATGATTCCATTATAGAAAGTCAATTAGCCTCACTCTTAATACTGAAATTAGGTGGGTTTGGGAGGTTAATGATAGCTGGGATGGCTGGAAAATGACTAGATTCCCGTGGGAGAAGGAGCTAGGCGATACCCCACAGAGAGCGCAGCGAGGGAGGCTCGACAGTTCCCCCACAGGAAAGTGTTCAAATGCGGAATCGCCCCGGTAGACACGACTCGCATAAGCAGAAAATCAAAAGGAATGTGCCTTTTCATTCCATTGATTTTCTGCTTATGACGCGAGTGTCTGGGCGATGCAGCTAGACGAGTTATTTTCCAGCCATCCCTTACCCTATTACAAATTCAAACCCAAATCATCTCAAATATGAGCGTTCTAGAAGCCTGCTATATAGTTGAACATTGACTATTATACCTGTAAACCATAGACCACATTAAAAACCCGTATTCTCACGGTGAGAAATACGGGTGTAAAGCTTTATCCTTCTTTTTTCGATAACTGTAAGGCTTTTTTAAAGTCCTTCAAGGAAGAGGATTTCCCATACATTAAAACTCCTCCACGATAAATTCTTGCTCCAACTAGCCCTAATAAAATAATTGAGACGACAAGTATGGAAATAGAGAGCGTAACTTCCCATACAGAAATATCCAGCATTCCTACCCGCAAAAACATAATCAATGGAGTGAAAAATGGAATGTAAGAGGTAGCCGTGACAAAAGGTGCCTCAGGCATGGACAATCCGAAGATCGCAATCATAAACGCTGCAACCACAAGCATCATCATCGGTGCGACAATTTGCTGGGCATCTTCAAGCCGGCTAACCAGCGATCCTAATGTGGCCGCTAGTGTAGCATAAAGCAGGTAACCGAGCACGAAGAATACAACTGCGTAGATTATCGTGCTAGCCTGGACTTCAGTAAATCCAAACGACTCCAGCAGCGACCCATTATTAGAATTCATCGCCTGCTGAATACCGAAGTAACCGACAAGTAAAAGAATCGCGAACTGGGTTAAGCCAACTAAAGCGATCCCTATAATTTTTGCAAACATTTGAGAGACAGGGGATACACTTGAGATTAAGATCTCCATGACTCGACTGGACTTCTCAGTAGCTACATCGGTAGAAATCATATTGCCATACATCATAACTGAGAAATACATAAAAAATAACATCACATAAACAAGACCTCGTGTCTGACTTAACTCCTCTGCCGATTTTGCACTCTCTTCTAAAGCAACCAAATTAAAATTGACAGGAGAAGATATTTGCTGAATCGTAGTGGATTCAACGTTAGCTTTTTCAGTAACGACACCAACTTTTACTTGTTGAAGTGCCTGACGAATTGGCTGACTTTCTCCAGTATTTGCAATTTGATTAGCATAGTATGTTCCCTCCGGAAGTCCTTGTTCATTTTCAATAAGTTCTACAACTGAATGATACTCACCTTCTTCTACCTCAACTTTTGCTTCTTTGAGACTTCCATTATAATTTTCAAGGGTATAGTCTTCGTTTGTATTTAACACCCCATTAAGTGATTGATACCATTGTTCATTTTCAGTAACAACAGCTACCTTCTTTTCCTCATCATCTCCGCTGAATTGTTCAATGATGGTTTGGAGGTTGGTTAAAGCAAAAACTAGTAGAACAGTAAGAATGGTTGTAATGAGAAATGATTTTGATTTTACACGGTTCAAATACGTATGTGATAACATAATGAAAAATTTATTCATAGGAAGCACCAACTTTCTCTATGAAAATATCATTCAACGTCGGCTCTTCCAGGTTGAAGGTGCGGACAAACCCTTTTCCAGAGAGCTCACGAAATACCTCTTGAGATACCTCTTCATTATTAATCTGTAACTCGCAGCCCTCCGAGAGCGATCTGTACTTTGTTACTCCGGATACACTCTCCAGGTATCTGGTATCGAAATCAGCATGAACCCGGATGTTTTTCTTACCAAAAGAGCGTTTAATTTCTTTCAACTGGCCATGAACGACTGGCGTTCCATGATGCAGGATGCACAAATGCTCACATAGCTCTTCCACATGTTCCATTCGGTGAGAAGAAAATACTATGGAAGTACCGGATTCCTTCAAATCAACCACGGCTTCTTTGAGCATTTCCACATTTACAGGATCAAGCCCAGAGAATGGCTCATCAAGAATCAATAATTTCGGTTTATGCAGGACAGCTGAAATAAATTGAATTTTTTGCTGATTTCCTTTAGACAATTCCTCTACTCTTTTATTTCTATAATCAGGGACCTTAAATCGATCCAGCCAATATTCTAGCTCTTTAGTAGATGCAGATTTAGGCATGCCTCTTAACTTGGCGAGATAAACTAGTTGATCCCGAACTTTCAATTTAGGATAAAGACCCCGCTCTTCCGGCAAATACCCGATTAAATGACTCTGGTCATACCCAATATCTCCATCATTCCAAGTAATTGTTCCTCCTGTCTGATCAAGCAGCCCGAGTATCATTCGAAAAGTCGTTGTTTTTCCAGCACCATTAGCTCCGAGAAAGCCGAAGATCTGCTTCTCTGGAATCTCTAACGACAGGTGGTCTACCGCAGTGAACGAACCAAATTTCTTAGTTACATTATGTAAGCGTAATGTCATACCTACACCCCTCTCTTCTCTACATGAAATACGCAGCAAGAATAAAAACGTTTCAATCTTTTATAAAATTTTTTTAGAATCAAGCAGGAATTTATCATGAAGATACAAAAGATAGTATAATGAATACATATTCATTTCGGGGAGGAACACCAATGAAAACATACTTTCTAACTGTATTCGAAAAGGATGGAACAAATGTATTGGATGAAACATTCCAAGCTGAGAATGATAATCAAGCTAAAGAAATCGGCAGTGAAAAACTTGAAGAAAAAGGATTCAGTGAGCACACGCACCGTTGCGTCGCTCCCGAAGGCCATCTAGTACTCTTCCACCGATAAAAAAAGTCGCGCTCACTGCGCGACTTTTTTTATCTTCCTTGAAATTTGGGTTTTCTTTTTTCCATAAAGGCTGTAACACCTTCCTGGTGATCTTTTGTCTGTCTTAACTCCCACTGAGCTTGTCGTTCTTTGGATAGATATTGAAGAAGTTTATCCACGCCATATTGATGATAAATCTGTTTGGTTTTGATCATTGACTGCAAAGGGCGCATACTCCATTTTCTTGCAATAGCCGCTACTTCATCATGAAACGAATCGTTAAGGACGATGTCCACAAGTTTATGATCGAAAGCTTCCTTTGCTTTCATTTGTTGCCCTTCCCACGCAAATTGCTTTGCCTGATGGGTCCCTAATCTTTCCTGGAGCCAGAAATGACCACCTCCATCAGGAGCAAGACCTATACCAATAAAATTCATGGAAATCGTTGCGTCAGCTTCAGCCACAACATAGTCAGCTGCCAAAGCGATACTCAACCCTAGCCCCACAACTGGCCCATGGATAGCTGATATCACAATCTTAGGCATTGTATAAAGGGTCGTTACGATTGTTTCAATATGGTCCATAACTTGGTCATATTTTTTTGCGTCTTGAACTTCTTTCATCATCGTAATATCTCCGCCTGCACAAAACCCTTCTCCTTCACCGCAAAGAACAACGACCTGAGGCTCAAGCTCTCTAACTTCGCTCACCGCTTCTGAAAATTCTTCCAGCATTTCTATATTTAGAGCATTGTACTTTTCTCCGCGTGCAATTTTTAAATAGACGACATTATCATGTTCTTCTATTTTAAAGAAATTCATTCTCATACCCCTTTATAAAAAATGATTTCATCTCTACTAAACATTTTCTGCGGCTGGAAGACAATTTCCTGCAAGAATCGAAGAAAAGTACTGATTTACACGTAGATTCAACTTGATTCCATTTGTGGTATATAACAAAAAAAGCCACCTTTACTCAGGTGGCTTCCGCTTTTCTTTATTGTTGTGGTTCTTCCGGATTGCCGTAAAGCTCTTCTAGCGGCTTCGTGATGATACGGCTGATGTCATTGATGACTGTGTTCAAGCGCTGCTCTTGTTCCATAAGTTGGGAAATTTGCGGATGCTGTTGAACAAGTTCAACGACTTTACGAGCTTGCTCGACTTCTTCCTCAGAGATTTCTTCACCTTGCATTTGTTTTTGCTGTAGCGTCATTTGAGTCTGACGGAAATCATCGAACATTTTTTTAGCAGCTTCGTCGTTCATTACTGCTTCATAAGCTTCTTTCAAGCCTGTGAATTCTTCACTATTTCGAATCGCTTTCTCTAAATCATACGCGTGATCATATAGATTTGCCATAAATTAAGAACCTCCTAAAAGTTTCGTTCTGTGACTCCTCCCCCACTATAACAAACTAAAGAAGGTCTGTATAGGAAACCATAATTATCCGAAAAATAGCACAATAATCCCCTGAAGCATTCCGATCAATCCACCAAGTAAAGCTCCTAAATAGGTGATCATTTTGAATTCCCTTCGTGAAATGCCTAATACCATCTCTTCTAGCCGTTGAACTTGAAAAGCCTCCACTTCTTCCTGAACAATTTCAGAAAGATGCATGGTTTCCATCATACGGTCCATTCTCGAAGAAAGAAGCTCGGTCATTTTAGTGATAAAAAGCGGAATGAGACTATAAACGATTTTCTCACGGTGTGGGCGGGTCCATTCAGCTATAGTTTTCGTCATCCATTTTTCAATCGGCAAAGCTTTGGCTACAGCTTGGCCTAGCACTCGTCCAATCGTCTGTCGTCCAATTTTGTCTTCAAAAAAACTTACCCGATGCTCCATGAGTTCTTTAAGTTCTGATTGAAGCATCCCTCTCAGCCAAACATTCATTTCATTGTCAGCAATATATCTTGTAATAGCGGGATAAATCCGTTCTGTAATTCCATCAGGTCCCATAAAAGAAGAAATCATGTTCCCGAGGAATCCTTGATTATCAAGGTAATTCTCAATGAGAGCTGTTACTTTTTGTCTGCCTTCCCGGCTTCTGAAATACCTGAGGATGCTTTCTTGGATATGATCAGCCAAACGATCGGTTCCTTCTTCAGCTTTGCGCCTCCATTCTTCAGAAATAATTTCTTCTAATGGTACATGCCGGTATTCATCCATAAGGGTATGGTAGCGCTCTTCGATCCATTCAGAAACTGATTTTTCAAGTTTCTCTGACGAAAGTTCCACGTCCAGATTACGAGCAAGGTCCTTTACCGTTGCCGGGTGATCAAGCCAATTTTCAACTTCTTTTTGAGCCCATGTCGTAACCTGCTCCTGAAAAATAGGAGCTTTTAACTTTCTGCGTAAACCCTCTGGAGTTAACAAATGCTCAACAACCATCTTCCCTAACTGACGGGCAAGTTCCTGCTGTCTTTTTGGAATAAGGCCTGGAGTAAACGGCAAACGGTATTTCCCAATATAAATGGCACGATAGGGACGAAATAACATTTTGATAGCTAATGAATTCGTCACCCCTCCTATCATTGCGCCTATTATAATCATCATTAATATCAATATCACAGGATTCATGGTACAACCTCTTTCTAATAATCATGCTGTACCCAGTATAATCCAATTATTTTCAATGTGCCAATGAGAGCATAAAAAAACAGGCCTTTGTTAGACCTGAATTAGGGTTACTTTAAGCGTCCTAAGATTGTGCCAAAACGTGTGGCATGTTCCATTTCATCTGTCATTGCAATAAATAAAGGTTGATAAGCCATTTGATTCGGAAGCATAAAGAGCATTTCACGATACATTTCAGCTGCTTCAAACTCATCCTTCTGTGCTTTTTTCACACCGTCTTCAAAAGACTGATACATCACCTTTTCGGGTTTGAACCGATGGTACTGACCTGTTAGCTGATAATGCAGGCGTTGAAACATTTTGTAGTGCTCCAGCTCATCATCTTCTGCGTGCTTGATATAGTCTTTAAACATCCGATTGCTCGTATCCTCACCCAGACGTTTATAGAAATCGTTGGCATTCCACTCGTTTTCTATCGCCACCTGCAGCATATTCAAGAACTTGTTGGGTTGGTTATACATTAGTCTCCCTCCTCTATTAAATAGATATGAGAGAGAGGGACAATCTTATGCCTATTCTTTTGTCTCTATACATGGTTTTAGGTTTCTTATACCTTCTTTTACTCCTTCTTTAATAAAAGCCTCATTATCCTGAAGACTTCAATATAAGATAATGGATTTTTTAGATGGGGCTGTTTCCGTTACCTAGTAATCTGGAGAGGTGAGAGGGAAAATGACTCGCTTTCCGCGGGGATGACGGCAAGCCTCCTCGGTTTTCCAACCTGTGGGGTCTTGCCAGCCATACTATTCCCTAGTTATATCTAGTTTC